>JAMFTA010000186.1 GCA_026225565.1 Caulobacter sp.
GAGGCTGGCGGAGATGCCGCCCTGGGCCGCGACGGTGTGGCTGCGGGTGGGAAACACCTTGGTGACGCAGGCGGTCTTCAGCCCCGCCTGGGCGCAACCCAGCGCGGCGCGCAGGCCCGAACCGCCGGCGCCGACCACCACCACGTCGTAGACGTGATCGACAAACTTATAGGCGGCCATCAGGCGGCTCCCGAAACGCTGAACGCAACCTTCAGCACCGACAAGGCGGCGAGCACGAAGGCGCCGTAGCAGACAAAGGTGTTGAGGAGGAGACTGGCGGCCTTGACCAGGGGCGTGTGCAGGTAATCCTCGATGATCACCTGGGCGCCGATACGCACGTGATAAAAGCCGGCGGCCAAGAGCAGCACCAGCAAGGCGGTGTGGATCGGCGAGTGCAGCCAGGCGACCGCGCCATCATAACCGACCGGGGCCAGCTTCAGCGCCGACCAGACGCCCCAGAGCAAGAGGAACAAGAGGGCCACGGCCGAGGCCCGCTGGCCGATGAAGTGGCCGACCCCGTGGTGGGCCGAACCCATGCCGCGGGCGCGGCCGAGCGGCGTGCGATAGCTTTTGGGCGCAAGGGCCATCTCAGACGCTCCCGGTCAGAAGGGCGATGGCCCAGACGACGGCGGTGGCGACCGCTGCAAACGCGAAGGCGACCACGGCGCTGAATTCGGCGGTCTTGGGGAGGAAACCCTTGCCGATGTCCCACACCAGGTGGCGAACGCCATTGGCCATGTGGAAGAAGACGCAGAGGGTGAAGCCGATCATCACCAGCTTGCCGAGGATCGAGCCCAAGAGGCCGGTGTAGGCGGCGTAGGCGTCCGGCCCGCTGGCCAGGGAGACCGCCCAGCCGGTCAGCACCAGGGCGCCCACATACAGGGCGCAACCGGTGACCCGGTGCAGGATCGAGGTGGCCATGGTGATATGCCACCGCCAGACCTGAAGGTGGGGCGATAGGGGGCGCGGCCTGAGAGCAGGCGCTCCCGTATCCGCCTTGACGTCAGCCATATCCAGCATTCTCCAGGCGGGTCGAGGTGGGCGTCTTTTAACCCCGACCCTCGTCCTGTCAACGAAAGGCCGCGCTTTCGCCGCGATGTTCGAGATAGCGCCGCCGCCGCGCGCGGTTCGGGTAGGCGTTTGTCTCTAGATCAACTTGGTCATGGCCAGCGCCGTATCCGCCATCCGCGTGGAGAAGCCCCACTCGTTGTCGTACCAGGCCAAGACCCGGGCCAGCTTGCCCTCGATCACCTGGGTTTGCGCCAAGGCGGCGGTGGAAGAGGCGGCGATGTGGTTGAAGTCGGTGGAGACCAGGGGCTCGGCGGTGACAGCCAGCACGCCCTTCAGGTAGCCGGTGGAGGCGGCGAGCAGGGCTTCGTTGATCTCCTCCTTGCTCACGTCGCGGGTGGGGACGATCTTCAAGTCCACCACCGAGACATTGGGGGTCGGCACGCGGATGGAGGAGCCGTCGAGCTTGCCCTTCAGCGCCGGGAGCACCAGGCCGATGGCCTTGGCCGCGCCGGTGGAGGTGGGGATCATCGACAGGGCCGCCGCCCGGCCGCGATAGAGATCCTTGTGCATCGTATCCAGGGTCGGCTGGTCGCCGGTATAGCTGTGGATGGTGGTCATGTAGCCGCGCTCGATGCCGCAAAGGTCGTTCAGCACCTTGGCTACCGGGGCCAGGCAGTTGGTGGTGCAGGAGCCATTGGAGACCACCAGGTCGGCGGCCGTCAGCACGTCGTGATTGACGCCATAGACGATGGTCTTGTCGGCGTTGTCGCCGGGGGCGGAGATCAACACCCGCTTAGCCCCAGCTGTTAGATGGGCGGCGGCCTTGTCGCGGACGGTGAAGAGACCGGTGCATTCGAAGGCGATGTCGACGCCCAGATCGGCGTGGGGGAGTTTGGAGGGGTCGCGCTCGGCGGTCACCCGGATCTTGCCGAGGCCCACATCGATCCAGTCCTCGCCGGTGGTGACGATGGCGGGGAAACGACCGTGAACCGAATCGTAGCGGAGCAGGTGGGCATTGGTCTCCACCGGGCCGAGATCGTTGATCGCCACCACTTCGATATCCCGGCGTGCGTGCTCGACGATGGAGCGCAGAACCAGGCGACCGATGCGGCCGAAACCATTGATGGCGACGCGAACGGCCATGAAACCCTCCGAAATATAGGAAAAAGTGCGTGTGGGTGGCGTTTTGCGGGCTGGCGGGGGGAAGTCAACCCTGATGTTGGAGTCGTCGCTCAGATTAATATGCAGAAATCCAAACCCTTACATCGAGCTAATCTGACGTATGTTTCTCTTCAGATTCAGATTTTCGCCTCGTCAGCAAACCTTGAGCCCCGCCGACGAAGGTGGAGATAACACCAGCTACGGGCACACCCAAAAAGGCGACTACACCCCAGGAAAGTCCATGCATCGCGCAATATGCTGCACCAATCAAACAGGCTATTGCCAGAGAATAGCCCATCCATAATCCGGTTGTTCGATAGTTACTACTATGCGTGGTGAGACGATCTTCCAGCTTATGACGGTGTCTTTGTTCAGTATCGACTTGGTCTGCGGGCCGCTCAGCGAGACGCACGATCCGTTCGGCTAGACCAGGTAAGATGTTCTCATACGCAGATAAGTTCGATGGTGTGGGAAGCGGTCCGCTGTGCCGCTTCGTTATACTCTCTTCTACGACGGTGGCCTCGACGATGATCCCGCTTAAAAATGCCTCTAACGCCTCTGGGCTTTTGGTATCGATAAACTCTTTCAGCGAAAGTCTTGTCGCATCCGGCAATTTAAGTGGCTGATTTGGTGAAGAACCTTCGTCTTCCGACATTATACCGCTTTTTCAAAGAGGTCGGGCTGAGTGTAGTCCGCAACAAGTTTCTTTGCTCTATCACCCGTCATCAAGACACGATGGTCCTGCCACATTGAGCGGACCATCGCGCGATCAATTATAAGTCGCTTTAAATCGCCCTCGGGCGACCCCAATTTTACAGCCGTATATCTTGACGCAGGCACGAGCCGCACGACGGATAGCCCATCCATAAAGCCCGCCAGATATTGCCTCGAATTTTCTGACATCAGCTGCCTCTGACCTGATCCCTATATGGGGTAAAAATCATATTCAAACACCATCGATAGCATCAGGTTAAACCTGTTTTTCGGCATGGGGATAAATGGCCGCCAAATTATTTTTCGCCGCAGCTACGACCGCGTCCGAGGTGATGCCGAATTCCTGGTAGAGCCGCTCAGCCGGGGCCGAGGCGCCGAAGCCGGTCATGCCGACGAAGGCGCCGTCCTCGCCGATGAACCGCTCCCAGCCCATGCGCACAGCGGCTTCCACCGCCACGCGAACGGGCGCGGTTCCGATCACCGCCCGCCGGTAGGCTTCGGGCTGGGCGTCGAACAGCTCCCAGCAGGGGGTGGAGACCACCCGCGTCGGAACCCCTTCGGCCTGCAGCCGGGTGCGGGCGCTCACCGCCAGGGCCACTTCCGTGCCCGAAGCGAAGATCGTCACCTTCGCCTCGCCGCCCTCGGCGGCCAGCAACTCGTAAGCGCCCTTGGCCGAAAGGTTCTCTTCGGCAGGAACGCTGCGCGCCGCCGTCGTCTTCTGACGGGAAAGGGACATGATCGAGGGCGCCTCGGTCGAAGCCAGGGCGGCCTTCCAGCATTCCGCCGCCTCCACCGCATCCGCCGGGCGGAACACCAGCAAATTGGGGATGGCTCTGAGGCTGGCCAGATGCTCGACCGGCTGGTGGGTCGGGCCGTCTTCGCCGACACCGATGGAATCGTGGGTCATCACGTGGATCACTCGGGCGCCCATCAGGGCGCCCAGGCGGATCGCCGGGCGCGAATAGTCGGAAAACACCATGAAGGTGCCCGAATAGGGGATGGCGCCCCCGTGCAGGGCCATGCCATTCATCGCCGCCGCCATGCCGAACTCACGCACCCCGTAGCGGACGTAGCGACCGGCGTAGTCTGGCGCATCGAAGTCAGCCATCCCCTTGACCTGGGTGTTATTGGAGCCGGTCAGGTCCGCCGAGCCGCCGATCATTTCCGGAATGGCTGGGACCAGGGCCTCCAGCGCCATGCCGGAAAAGGAGCGGGTGGCGTTGGCCGGCTTTTCCGCGACCATCTTGGCGATGTGGGCGTCGATGGCCTGCAGCGCGCCTTCCGGCAGTTCGCCCCTCACCACCGCCCGGTCGAATTCGGCGGCGTGAGGGGAGGCCTTCAGCCGCTCGGCCCAGGCCCTGCGCACCTTTCCCCCTCGACGGCCGGCGGCGCGCCAGGGCTTCAGCACCTCGTCCGGCACATGGAAAGGCTCAGCGGTCCAGCCCATGGCCTCCCGCGCGGCGGCGATCTCCTTGTCAAACAGTGAATAGCCGTGGCTGTGAGGATCGGCCTCTTTCGGCCCCGCGCCCTTGGAGATTTTGGTCTTGCAGGCGATCATGGTCGGGCGGTCCTGCTTGACAGCCCAGGCCATGGCGCGGCGGATGGCGCCCACGTCGTGACCGTCGACGGTCTTCACCGCCCATCCTGCAGCCTTGAAGCGCAGGACCTGATCTCCCGTTTCGGCGATGGTGGCGGCCCCGTCGATGGTGGTGTTGTTATCGTCGAACAGCACCGTCAGCTTGTGCAGCTTCAGCCGACCCGCCAGCGAGATCGCTTCGTGGCTTACCCCTTCCATCAGACAGCCGTCGCCGGCGATCACCCAGGTGCGGTGATCCACCAGCTCATCGCCAAAGCGCGCCGCCAGGTGTCGCTCGGCCATGGCCATGCCGACGGCGGTGGCCAGGCCCTGGCCCAGCGGGCCGGTGGTGGTCTCGACCCCCGGGGTGTGGCCGTATTCCGGATGGCCCGGCGTCTTGGAGCCCCACTGGCGAAAATCCTCGATCGCCTGCATGGTCACGGCCTCAAAGCCGGTGAGGTGCAGCAGGCTATAGAGCAGCATGGAGCCGTGGCCGGCGGAGAGCACGAAGCGGTCGCGGTCCGGCCAGGCGGGATCGGCTGCGTCGTACTTCAAAAAGCCGGTCCACAGGACGCTGGCCACATCGGCCATGCCCATCGGCATACCCTGATGCCCCGATTTCGCCTTGTGCACGGCGTCCATGGAGAGGACCCGGATGGCGTCTGCCATGACGTGAAGGGGAAGGGCGGGCATGATCGGTCCTGGTCTGGCCGGGCTGTTATCGGCTCGGTTCGGATGGCTTAATGATTTTTGCGGGACCTTTGAGGGACATCGACCGTTGGTGCAAGCTCCGGCTACGCTTGCGCCGAGAGTATAGACGGTCGAATATCCGCTTTTGGAGGCTCGATGGCGCAAACTCTGTTTCAGGACGGCGGGACCGATCCCCTGTCCGCGGCGATCCAACGGCTGGACAAGGCGGTCGGCGCCCTGGAGCGCAGGGTGGCTGCGCGCGCCGAGGCTTATGAGGCTGCGCTGAACGACGCCCGCCAGCCCCTCCGCGCCGCCGAGGAAGACGATCTGTTCGACAACGCTAGCGCCCGCAGCGATAGCGCCCATCTGGCCGCCGAGCTCGACGCCGCCCGCGCCCGCGAGCGGGCCTTGGAGGAGATCGCCGCCGAAGCCTCCGCCGCGCTCGGCCGCGCCGCCGCCGAGGTGCGCGCCGCCCTCTCCGCCGAGGAGAGCTGAGCATGGCGACAGTGAATGTGATGGTGAACGGCCGCTCCTACGGGGTCGGCTGCGAAGACGGTCAGGAATCCCATGTGGCGGCGCTGGCCCGCGACTTCGACCGCCAGGTGCAGGAGGTCGGCGGTCAGGTGGGCCAGGTGGGCGATCTGCGCCTGTTTCTGATGGCCGCCCTGATGGGCGCCGACGAACTGGCTGACGCCAAACTGCGGCTGGCGCAGATGCAAACCCAGCTGGCGAGCCGCTTGACCGAACGCAATCCGCCCGAGGTCCCTCCCGTGGAGCGCGGCGAAGCGGAGAAGAAGGCCGTCGAGGCCATCAACGCGGCCGCCGCCCGCATCGAGGCCCTCAGCGCCAGCCTGGATTTGGATCCGGCGAACGCTTGAGGTTATGCCCGCGAAGGCCTATCTTGGGGGCGGCGGGTCTTGCTGCGGTTCTCGTCGGAGGCAACATATCTCTCCGACCTTAATTCACTCAAAGGGAGCTGTCCCTGGCCGAGACCGTGGTTTCGGACACACGGCGCCCACCTGGCTAACCAGGTCTGAGGGGATTTCAACGCTCTTCACGGTCCTTGCGGCGCCGCCACCCTATTCCCTTGGCTAGTTCGCCGACCAAGGCCGCCTTGCGAAAGCAGGCGGCGGCGCGGCGCGATGCGGTTTTCGCCGCCAGTCCTGTCGCCGCGCTCACCCTTTCAGCTTGGGCGCCGGGAGCGATGGTGGCGCGTTCTGGCCTGATCGTTTCCGGCTATTGGCCATTTCGCAGTGAGATCGATCCCCGCCCGCTGATGCAGCGTCTCGCCCGCGCCGGCGCGACGCTCGCCCTGCCGGTGACGCCGGCGAAAGGCGTTGACGCGCCGTTGCGGTTCCACGTCTGGGACGCTGACGACCTATTGCATCCAGGCGCCTTCGGGGTGCACGAGCCGCACCCGAGCAAGGACGCGGTCGAACCCGACATCCTGCTGGTTCCGCTCCTGGCGTTCGATCGCACTGGCGGGCGGCTCGGCTACGGCGCAGGCCACTACGACCGGACGCTGGATCGGCTGCGGGCGATGAAACCCGTCCTGGCTATCGGCCTGGCCTTCGCGGTCCAGGAGGTCGACGCCCTGCCTATGGACGCCCACGACCAGCGCCTGAACGCCATCCTCACCGAGCGGGCCTACATCCCCGTGGATGACGCACGCCCCCGTTAGGTGTGCTAGGGACCGCCCATGAGATTAGCTTTTTTCGGCGATGTGGTCGGCCGCGCCGGGCGTGACGCCTTCATCACCCACCTGCCGGGCCTGCGCCGCCGGCTGCAACTCGACTTCGTGGTGGTGGACGCGGAGAACGTCGCCGGCGGTTTCGGGATCACCGAAAAAATCGCCAACGACCTCTACGACGCCGGCGCCGACTGCATCACGCTCGGCAACCACGCCTGGGACCAGCGGGAGGTCTTGACCTATATCGAGCGCGAGCCGCGCCTGCTCAGGCCGGTAAACTATCCCCGGCTCAGCCACGCGCCGGGCAAGGGCGCCTGGCTCTACGACATGCCGGCAGGACGGGTCCTGGTCTGCTGCGTGCTCGGCCACCGGGGCATGGAGGCCCTGGACGATCCGTTTTCGGCGGTGGACAAGGTCTTGGAGGACACGCCGCTAGGCCTGGCCGCCGACGCCATCGTCATCGAGATGCACGCCGAAGCTACCTCCGAGAAGATGGCCATGGGCCACTTCTGCGACGGCCGGGCCAGCCTGGTGGTGGGCGCGCACACCCACATCCCCACGGCCGACGCCCAGGTTCTGCCCGGCGGGACCGCCTATCAGACTGACGCGGGCGCCTGCTGCGACTACGACAGCGTCATTGGCATGGGCAAGGAGGAGAGCGTGCGCCGCTTCACCACCAAGCTGCCTGGCGAGCGGCACAAGCCCGCCGAAGGCCCCGGCACCGTCTGCGGCGTCTTCGTGGAAACCGATCCCAGAACCGGGTTGGCGAAGCGTGTGGAGCCCATCCGCATCGGCGGCCGATTGATAGCGCACGTTCCGGAGCTCTAACAATCCGCCCAAACCGCGAGGGGGGTTCCGCCCGCCCGTCTGGCCTTTGCGCGGCTCACGGACTAGAAGCGGCGCTCAAACGCGGCGAATGCGCCCAAGATCAAGCACAGCACCCATGGCCGGCCACTCAAAATTCAAGAACATCCAGTTTCGCAAGGGCGCCCAGGATAAGAAGCGCTCCAAGCTCTTCTCCAAGTTCTCGCGCGACATCACCCTGGCGGCGAAGGGCGGGATCCCCGACCCCAACACGAACTCGCGGCTGCGTTTGGCCATCGCCAACGCCCGCGCCGAATCCATGCCGCGCGACGCCATCGAGCGCGCCATCAAGAAGGCCGCCGGCGGCGAGGCCGACCTGATGGAAGACATCCGCTACGAGGGCTTCGGTCCCGGCGGCGTCGGCCTGATCGTCGAAACCCTGACCGACAACCGCAACCGTTCGGCCGCCAATGTGCGCGCCATCTTCAGCAAGCGCGGCGGGGCGATGGGGGAGAGCAATTCGGTCGCCTTCATGTTCGATCACCTGGGCGAGATCGTCTATCCCCTGGCCGTCGGCTCGGCAGACGACGTGATGGAGGCGGCCATCGAAGCCGGCGCCGAGGATGTGGAAAGCGATCCGCCCTCCACCGATCCGGACGACGCGCCGGTACACACCGTCTATTCGGCGTTCGAGGATCTGAACGCGGTGGCCGAAGCCCTGGAAGCCAAGCTCGGCCCCGCCAAGTCCACCGGCTTCACCTGGCGGCCCAAGTCCGGCGTGCCGATCGAGGGCGACGCGGCGGCGAGCCTGTTGAAGCTGCTCGATGCGCTGGACGAGGACGACGACGTGCAGAACGTCTATGGCAACTACGAGATCAGCGACGAGGACATGGCCAAGCTTTCGGCCTGATCATGACCGACCCCGTTCATCCGCCCCTGCGGTCGTTCGGGCGCACCAAGTCGCGGGCGATCAAGCCGCGCCAGGCCGACCTTTTGCAAAGCTTGCTGCCCAAGGTCGCCCTGCCCAACCCCACGGCTGGGCCGATCGATCCTAAAGCGTTGATGCCCAGCGTGGCCGAGGTGTGGCTGGAGATCGGCTTTGGCGGCGGCGAGCACATGGCGGGCCAGGCGGCCCGGCGGCGGGATGTGCTGATCCTCGGCGCCGAGCCCTTCCTCAACGGAGCGGCCAGCGCTTTGCGCTACATCGATGAGCAGGGTCTGGAGAATGTCCGCTTGCATGTGGGCGACGCCCGCGACGTGGCGGCGGCCCTGCCCGACGCTAGCCTGGAGCGCATCTTCATCCTTTTTCCCGATCCCTGGCCCAAGGCGCGGCACAATAAACGGCGCTTGGTGCAGGCGGCGACGGTCGCTGAGTGGGCGCGGGTGCTGAAACCCGGCGGGCGGCTACGCTTCGCCACCGATTGGGCCGATTACGGCGAATGGACGCTGGAGCGCTTCCTGGCCAGCGACAGCTTTCGTTGGACAGCGCGGCGGGCGGACGACTGGCGCACGCCTCCCGCCGACCATCTCACCACCCGCTATGAGACCAAGGGCCTGGGCGATATCGCGCCAGTGTTCCTGGATTTCGAACGCCTCTAAAACTGGCGGCTAGGCGGCTAGCCCGGCCTGGCTCATCATGCTCTTGACGGATTCGAGCACCTTGGGCGCCCCCACCAACTGCGCGCGGGTTTCGGGGATGCGCAACAGGCGCAAGGCCTCGGTCTTGGCGCGCTCCGCAGCCGGGCCGCGAGGCGCGGATTCGCCGCTCGCCAACCGCAGGACGAAGGTCAGCCGCTCCAGCACAGGTCCGTTGGCCTGGTTGATCAGAGCCAAAAACCGCGAATCGCTCTCGATCGTACCGCCGAGCTCCCCGAGCTTGACGATCAGGACCGTTGCTTCGGCTTCGGCGAGGCCGGCCTTGGCCACCGCCCGCTGCAGGCTGGCGAGGATCGCCAGCTTATTGGCTGGGGTCTCGGCGCCGTAGCGCAACTCCGTTTCGAAGTGCAGGCTGTTGATCGCCCCGCCGATCCAGCGTCCGGCGGCCTTTTTGTTCACCGCGCCGGCCACATTTTCCGCGAGCCGCACCAAGGCTTGCGCCTCGGCCAGAGGGTCGTTGCGGTCCTTCAGATAGGTCTCCACAAAATCGCCGCCCACCAGGGTCTTGGACCGCTCGATGAAGGCGGCCTGCACCTCCTCCAGCGGAAGCAGCTTGCCTGCGGCGGCGGTCATGGCCATGGCCAGGGCGCGCAGGATGGCGATCTCCCCATCGGGATCCTTGGGACGCAAGCGCCGAGGGGTCAAAAGCTCGCGCAGCACCCGGCGCATCAGGCCTTGGCGCAAATTCTCAAAGCCCTCGCGCTCCAGCCAGTCGGCAAGGCGAGCGGCCGGACCGGTCAGCGGCGGCAGGGTCTCGGCGAGGCCCGGGTCGTAGCGGATCAAGGCCCGCACTGAGCCGGCGGCGGCGAGGCGGATCAAGGCGGCGAGGCTGCCGCCAAGGTCGAGATCTGCGCCGAGGAGATCGGCGAGCCCGCCTCGCGACCCCATGATTTCCGAAAGCGGTTGCTCCAGGGCCGTCAGGGCCAGGCCGCGCGGCCGCCCTGCCGCCGGCGCCTGATCCGCAAGGTCGAGGATCAGGCCGACCTTCTCCGACCAGGCCTGAGCGTCGGCCATATAGGCGGCGATTCCCCCGCCCAGGAGATAGAGGCGCTCCACGTCCTCTTCCGAGATGCGATTGACCGTATCGGCGAAGCCCGCGCTGGCGAAGTCTGGAAAAATCTTGGCCTTGCCGTCCTTGATCACCCGCTCGATGGAGCGGGCGATCAGCCCCTGGAAGGTTCGCATGACCTCGTGGGTGGAGAGGCCCTTGGCCTGGGCCTCGGGGATGGAGATCTTCTGAATGGCGTGGCGCAGTTCGACGCTGGAAGCGTCCAGATCCTCAGCCAGATCGGGACGATGCAAGAGCTCGAAGGGGGTGACCCGGCGCCTGTGCAGCCATCCGTCCAGCAAGCGGCCGATGCGATCGCGGGCGTGAACCGAATAGAGGTCCTGCGGCGTGATGCAGTGGGCGGTTTCCTCGGGCTCTTCGGCCTTTCGCCTATTATTCGTCTCTACCGCGCCCTTGGAGAGGATGATGATGCTTCTGAAGCCGCGGGTGACGGGGTCGAGGGTTTCCTTGCTCACCTTGATGGCCGCCCGCTGGCTGGAGGCCAACAGCTCCTCCGCCTCCGCGATCGCGCGCTCGCGATCCTCGGTGGCCATTTCCAGCGCCCAAGGCGCATTAATCTTGCGCCGCGTGAACACCTCGAAATGCACTTGAGCCCTGTTCATGCCTCAATTCTAAGGCGTTAGGCTTACGGCGGCCTTAATCCCCGCCGTCAAATGCTTGCGTGCGCCAGCACAAAGGGTCACTTTGCTCAGCCATGGCTAAAATCACTCTCGTGGACGATGACGAAAACATCGTCGCATCGGTTTCCTTGGCGCTGGAAAACCACGGTCACACCGTAGACGCCTATCATGACGGGGTGACCGGCCTGGCCGCCCTGGAATCCGATCCCCCCGATCTGGTGATCCTGGATGTGAAGATGCCCCGCATGGACGGGATGGAGGTGCTGCGTCGCCTTCGTCAGACCTCCGAGCTGCCGGTGATCATGCTGACCTCCAAAGACGAGGAGATCGATGAGATTCTCGGCTTCAACCTGGGCGCCGACGATTACATCCATAAGCCCTTCTCCCAGCGCCTCTTGATCGAGCGGGTGAAGGCGGTGCTGCGCCGCGCGCGCGCCGACGAGGAGGAGGATGGGGTGATGTCCCCCGGTCAGGCCGCTTCCATGGCCGCCTCCAAGCCCCTGAAGCGCGGCAAGCTGACCCTCGACCCCGCGCGTCACGACTGCCTGTGGGAAGGCCGTCCGGTAAAGCTGACGGTGACCGAATTCCTGCTGCTGCAGTCTCTTGCCCAGCGCCCCGGCTTCGTGAAGAGCCGCGACAATCTGATGGACGCCGCCTACGACGACCAAGTGTATGTGGATGACCGCACCATCGACAGCCACGTGAAGCGGATGCGTAAGAAGTTTAGGGTCATCGATCCGGAATTCGACGCGATTGAGACCCTCTATGGGGTTGGCTACCGCTACCGGGAGACCTAGGGATCGTCTCCTTTGGGTTCAGGGCGCGCGAGGCCATGGCGACGGACGACGAAAGCCAGAGCTCAAGGCCCCGCCGGATGCGCTTGCCGCTGACGGGATCGCGGCTCGGGCGATTGATCATCGGGCTGAACCTTCTGGGACTGGCCGTCATCATCGTCGGGGCCTTGGTGCTGAACGAGTTTCGCCAGGGGCTGATCGATGCCCGTGTCGATAGCCTGCGCACCCAAAGCGATCTGATCTCCTATGTGCTGGTCGAAGGCGCCACCGTGGGCGAGCCCGAACCGGCGTTGAACGTCGAGAAGGCCGTGGAGTTGTTGCAACTCCTGGACATCCCGCGTTCGGAGCGGGCGCGGCTCTACGACGGCCAGGGGCGCATCCTCGCCGATACCGACGTGATCGCCGACAAGGTGATGGTGCGGCCCCTCCCCCCGGCGCGGGGGCGCGGCTTCAACCCACTGCAATATTTCTGGCCGGCGGGTCGGCGAGAGGCGGCCCGCGAGGCGGCGGC
>JAMFTA010000006.1 GCA_026225565.1 Caulobacter sp.
GCTGGCGGCGCTGGCCAATCCCCATCGGCTGCGGGTCATCGCGGCCCTGACCTCCGATGGACGCGCCTATGTCAGCCAGCTGGCGCGGGCATTGGGCATCAGCCGACCCCTTTTGCACCTGCATCTGCAAAAGCTGGAAGAGGCCGGCCTAGTCACCAGCCGCCTGGAGCTATCCCAGGACGGCAAGGCGCTGAACTATTTCGAGGCGGCCGATTTCGCCCTCGACCTCACCCCCGCCGCCATCGCCAAGGCGGCCCCTTCCCTCACCCCCAAGGCCGACGCCTAAGGAGCTCTTCATGTCTGCGTCCATCTATCTTCTCACCCTCTGCCTGCCCCTGGCCACCGTGCTGCTGGTCATCGCGATACGGTCCTTCTCGGCGGTGCAGCAGGCCAAGGCCCGCCTCGCCCATGAGGGCTCCTTCCGCCAGATCGCGGAGAAGGCAGCGACCGCCGAGGCCGAAACCGCCGCCGCCCTGACCGCCATCCAGGCGACGCTCGGCGATGTGCGCGCCCGCCTGACCGCCATTGAGAAGGTGCTGAAGGATGTGGGGTAGCGCAGGGCGTCTGGGCGCAATCCCCGACCGAGATGGAGAGACGGCGATGAACGATGTTCCCCTCTGGCGGCTTTATACTCTGCGCGCCGGTTACCTGCTGCTGGTGGCGGGGCTGGGTCCGACGATCTGGCCGGGGGTGATCCACCACGCAACGCCCTGGGGCCTAAGCCAGGGGGTGGTCCACTGCATGTTGGCGGCGCTGTCGGCCCTGGCGGTCTTGGGGCTGCGCTATCCGCTGCAGATGCTGCCGCTATTGCTGTTCGAGGTGGCCTGGAAGGCGATTTGGCTTTCCGTCGTCGCCCTGCCCCTATGGTCGGCGCACCAGATGGACGCGGATACGGCCGAGACGGCGAGCGAATGCCTGGTCGGGGCAGTCTTCGTGATCCTCATTCCGTGGCCCTACGTGGCGGCGACCTATGGGCTGCAGCGCGGCGCGCGGTGGCGCTGAGCGGCGCCGCGGGTCGATCAGGTCTCAAGGGCGGCGGTGAGCCGATGGGCGTCGACACCGGATGTGTCGGGTGCGGCGCCCTCCTCCCGCCAATCCGCCCCCGCGGCTAGAGCGCCGCCGTCTCCGTCCGGGCGGACTTAGGGGTCTTTGGCGCGGCGCTGGCGGGATCCGGCGCGCCAGCCGCATGGACCACCTTCCAGGCTTCCCAGTCCTTCAGCGTCGCGGCCAACATGGCGGCGGCGGCGATCTCCAGCCAACCCTCGGGGCGGGCGTCGAGGTCTTTGAGGATGCTCTTCGACGCCGAGCCCAGGTGCACATTGGCGGTCTCGCGGCCCATGGCGGTGAGCAGCTTCTTCTCCTTACCCTTGGGCAGGCGGTCGATGTCGATGGAGGAGGCGTCGGCGGCGAGGCGGCGGATGATCCATTTGCCCTTCAGGCCCGTGAAGGGGTCGGGACAGCGCTCGGCGGCGTCGATGATCTCGTCATACATCAGCCGGGTGGAGCCCTTGCACCCGGCCGCCCAGTAGACCGCCGAGGGGGCCAGAGCCTTGGCCTCGCGCACCACCAAAGAGCCATAGTAGCTGGCCAGGGCCACGACGCGGGGGCGGCCGAGGCTTCCGAGCCCGGCCACTCGGTGGCGAAAGCTGAACCGCTCGGCCTCGCGCGGCGTCATGCTGATAAGGGCGCGCTTCAGCTTGGGGTCCACCCGATAGGTTGGCTTCTTCAGGGCCCGCATCTTGGCGGCGAAGTGGGAGGGATCGCGCAGGTCCTCCATGGCCAGGATGCGCAGCCAGTCGTACTTTTCACCGAGCACATAGGGGCGAGAACCGGTCTTCAGCCCCTTGCGGTAACCGGCGAGAATCGAGGCGCAGACCGCCTCGGGGGCGATGGCGATCACCCCCTCCTTGGCGCCGAGAATCCCGCTGGCCGCCAGCCTGACCAGATCCAGCGCATAGGGCAGCTCATAGGCCTCGTCGAAATCATTGCAGCCCCAGATCAGCCGCCCCTCCACGTCGCGCCAGGTGCCGAAGTTCTCCGTATGCAGGTCGCCAACGGCCAGCACCGTCTTGCACGCCGCGAGATTAGGGCAGACCACGGGCCAAAGCTGCATCCAGCGATAGAAGGTGGCGCGCAGGAACATGAAGGCGCTCGTCGCCATCTGCCTGTGTTTGAGGGCGAGGTCGGGGGCGACCAGGGCCATCTGCCCGCCAAGCCACGTTTCGTAGGCGGCTGTGGTCTCGACGAAGCTAGGGAGGGCGGAGAGATCGGGCTCTATCGGCTTGCTCAAGCGTGGGCCTCAGATGAAAACGGCGGCCGCAGGGGCCGCCGCGTCATGGGCCTTATAGCTGAGCTATTTGAGGGCGTCTTGCACCTTGCCCAGGGTGTTTTGGGCCTTGCCGGCGGCTTTGGTGACGGCGCCCTTGGCTTGCAGTGTTTTGTCGCCGGTAAGTTTGCCGGCCATTTCCTTCACCGCGCCAGCGACTTGGCGGCCCGCGCCTTCGGTACGATTGCTGTTCATGACGATCTCCGATGCTGATTAGATATGAGAAAAACGGCCTTTGACCGTGATCGTTCCCTATTTCCCGACACTGGGCTTGGCTGGGGCCTTGGCCGGGGTGGTCGCCATGCCCTTGGCCTGGGCGGGCGCCACCGGGGCGGGGGCGGTCTTGGCCTCGGTCATCAGGGCGGCGCAGTCGGCGTTCTTGGCCAGGCCAGGATCGACGAAGGGCAGGATCAGCGCCGGCGGGAAGATCACGCCCAGGGCCGCGGCGATGCCCCCCTGGGCGATGGCCCCGGCCGGCTGCACGCCGATGGTGGGGTTGCGCAGGTGGCCGCCAATGGTGATGGGCAAGAAGAGGTGGCCGATGCGGAACTTCTTGGTGTCGCCCTTCAAAACCAGATCGATGGATTCGGGGCCGAGATCGATGGTCCCCGCCCCGGTCACCTTCACCACATCGGTGTCGAACACCACGGTCTGGGCCTGCAGCACCCCGTCCTTCACCGCGAAATTGGCCACGGCGCAGCGCACGTCGGTCTGTTGCTGATTTTTGGAGAGAAGAAGGGCCAGGCCCTTGCCGGCGTTCACCCCCAAAAGCTCGGCGAAGGCGGCGCGGATCCTGCCTTGCGGGATGACCACGGTGATCGCGCCATTGGAGGCGGCGGCGGCCTTATGCACCGAATCGCCGACTCCGCGCAGCTTGACCCGCGCGGCCATGACCCCCTCCACAGGCGGGAGAGTCCCGGTGGCGTGAGGCATGAACTCCTGCAGGTTCACATTGCTGAGCCGGATGTCGGCGTCGGTGACCGGAACGGCGCCTCGGGCGTCGAGCCGCACCTGACCCGATAGGCGGCCCTCGGGAAAATCGAAGGCCACTGGGTCCACAGCCAGCACCCCGTGATCGAGGTTGAGCTCCAGCGTCGCCCGGCGAATGGGCAGGAACAGGGAGCGCACCGTCTCGGCCTTATAGTGGAGGGTGGCGTCCATGCCGCGCAGGCGCTCGGTGGCCAGGGTGGAGTCGGGCAGGAGCCTCTGATCGGCGGCCATGGTCACGGCCAGTATCTTTTGCGCGGGCTTGGCGAGAGCCAGGTTCTTGCCGACGGGCGCCCCGCCGAACAGGGTCGCCAAGTCTCGAGTGTCGAGCACGTGAGAGGACAGGGTGGCGGTGAGGTTGGGCCGGTTCTGGCCGGTGACCAGCATCTTCAGGCCGCCCTCCACATCGCTGTCGCCGATGCGGCCGGCCGCCTTGTCCAGGTCGTACTCCCGGCCCTTGTGACTGAGCACGCCCTGGATGTCGTAGTGGGGGGTGTTGGGCAGGGCCAGGCCGGTGAGATAGTAGAGGTCGGCCAGATCCGCGCCGGTCAGGTGCAGATGAGTGGTGTAGGTTCCGGTGTCGAAGGGCTTGGCCAGATGGCCTTCGGCGGTCACGTGGGTGTCCGCCGCGTGGATGTCGGCGGTGAAGGGATAGGGCTGATCCAGCCGCACGTTCAAGAGCGGCCCGCCGGCGATCTTCAGCTGGAACGGCTTTTTGTTCAGCGCCCCCTGCCCCACGAGGCTGAAGGCGTGGGCACTCGGCCCGCTGGCGCGCTCGTTGGAGTCGATCGCTCCGGTGATGCTCATGCCGCGCTTCTCATCAATGTATTTCAGGCGGCCGTCGTTGACGATGAAGCGTTGGATCGGCGGCAGCTTGAACGGCTTGCCGCTGGGTTTACCCGCATCCAACGCCCAGCTTTCGCGTCCTGTCTTATCGCGCAAGAGGTTCAAGACCGGCTTGTCGACCTGCAGGATCGGCATCACCACATGGCCGCCGAAGAGGGGCAGGAGCTTGAACGAGACGACGACACGATCCACGTCCGCCGTGTCGCCGGGCCCGGCCCACTGGGGATTGCCGATCTTCAGCCCGCCGATGGAGACGGTCGGGGTAAAGGTCAAAAGGTGGACCTTCAGGTCGCCGTCGATCTCTACATGGCGGTGGGTCTGGGCCGAGGCGTAGCGGCCGATGGGCCCCCTCAGCGTGTTCCAGTCGGCCAGCCACAGGAAGATGATCAGCGCCAGGATCAGGGCGCCGATCACCCCGAGAAACCCATAGAGCACCGTCAACAATGGATGGCGCGCCACAAACGACCGACCGCCCTTGGAGTTGGGCGGAGAGGGGGGCGTGGAGCCATTGGAAGGCGAGGCGTCGAGCGTATGGGCGGTCAAGGCTGCGGTCCTGCTTTGGGTTTTTAAGCGCCCCAGGCCCAAATCGTTCCTTAGCCCGCCTATTTGTCGCGCGATTTTGCAAGTCGGTGGGAGCTTTACGCCATCGAACGGCTTATATGGTTGGAGTGCGTGCTTACGCTCCGTAACCGTCTTGATTTGTCCAAGGCGCGCCCCTTGCCGGATACCTGGAATGATCGCCGAAAAGCCCCTTCAAGACCTCATCCGCATCGTGGGCAGCGGAGCCGGCCTGACCTTCAACGCTAGCGCTCTCAGCACCAAGGACTTGGTGCAGATCGCCGCCAACGCCTCGTCCAACTCCCCCATCGTCACCATGCAGGGCATAGGCTCGCGCCCCACCGCTGAGCTGATCCAGATCGCCTCCAACGGCCGAGGCCGGGTGGTCTTCGCCGACTAAGGTCATTTCAGCGACTTCAGCGCCTGTTCGTGGCGATAGGCGGCGATGTCGGCGCAGGCCAGATCGAGGGCGCCGCGCAGCCGGTCGAGTAGGGCGGCCTTCAGCGCCGGGATGGCTTCCCACCCCGCCTCCGCCTCGCCACAGACCACCGCCAGGGCCACAGCCCCGATGCCGGCCGAAGCGCCTTTCAAGGTGTGCGCCCCGTCGCGCCATACGCCGGGGTCACCCTCGGGATCTAGCAGCCGCAGCCATAGAGCGGTCTGTTCGTCGAACAGGGCCAAGACCTCGTCGATCAGGCCCGCGTCTCCGGCGGCGTAGTTTTCCAAATAGAGGAAGTCCACCGCCCCGGTGATGTCTCTGCGCGCCATCGGCCCTGCTCC
>JAMFTA010000187.1 GCA_026225565.1 Caulobacter sp.
CCCACATGGCCCAAGGCGCGGCGATGGCGATTGAGGACGCCGCCGTTTTGGCCCGATGCATCGCCTCTTCCCGCCCCGGCGGGCACCAGGACGCCTTCAGCCGCTACGAGCGCGCCCGGGTTGAGCGGGCGTCGAAGGTGCAGCGGATCTCAAACGCCAACACCTGGCTCCTGACCCAAGAAAATCCCGATTGGCTCTACGCCTACGACCCGATCCTGGCGCCCATCGAGTGACGCCGACCGGATGTCCGAGGCGCGGCGGCGCGGTCAGGTCAGGCGTTTGAGAAGCTCCAGAAAATGTTGCTGTTCCCCTTCCGAAAGGGGTTTGAGCGTCTCGCTCGTTACCTTGTGGGCGCTGGCTTCCAATGTTTCGACAAGCCGTAAGCCCTCCGATGTTATCGTCAACAACATGCGCCGTCGGTCTCGCACGTCAGGGGTTCTGCGCACCAGCTCACGGGCGGTGAGCCTCTGAATGACGCCCATCGTGGTCGCCGGATCCATATAGGTTAGGCGACCTAACGCGTTTTGAGACACCCGGCCCTCATCGCGAATTTTGACGAGGGCTGAAAACTGCAGCGGGCTTAGCCCGATGTGCTGCTGAAAAATGGCGCCCGCCCGCTGGTGGGCGCGTCGGATCAGAAATCCGACCTGCTCCTCAAGCCGATATTCGTCGGGGTCGCGAGGGCCGGGCTCCAGCTCAGGATTGATTGGCGCACGAACAATAGGCGCGACCGATTTCGGGCCGTCGGCGTCGAGAACGGCGTTGCCGCCGGTCGCACTAACCTGACGCTTCGGAACCTTAGCCAGGAGCCGTCTCCTTCTTATCGAACATGCATTTTAGGGGTGCTGATAAACCACTGGCGCGCTGCACGCCACCTTCTAAAGCGAGCGCCCGAGGGCGGCCCCATACCCACAAGCGGGGCAAAGCGCCCATTTTCCAGGCGCTTTAAAAATTGCCCGTCTCAACCCCCGACATCGCGTGGAAGGGCAAGTTTGTTTGTGTACCAATGTCATTGGCGCGTTTGACGACGCAGCGACGATGGGCGAACAGGCAGGGCTTCCATGCATATATCGGTCGAAGAAACCTCGGATACCGGCCCCGATCCTGTCGGGAAGTTATTTAGCAAGTTGACGATTCGCATCGTGCCAATCCTGTGTCTTTGCTATTTTGCAGCCTACATCGATCGCATCAATGTCGGCTTCGCCAAGCTCCGCATGTTGGCGGATTTAAATCTAAGCGAGGCGAGCTACGGATTTGGCGCAGGCCTATTCTTCGTTGGCTATATAATATTCGAGGCGCCGAGCAACTACTTGCTGGAAAAAACCAGCGCGCGCACGTGGCTTGCCCGGATCATGATCAGCTGGGGGATCGTCTCCGCAGTGGGGGCGGCCGTTCAAACGCCCGTTCAATTCTATATTCTCAGATTCCTGTTGGGCGTTGGCGAGGCCGGTTTTCTGCCGGGGGTGCTCTACTACCTCACAGGCTGGTTTCCATCCTACCGTCGTGGCCGGATCTTTAGTCTTTTTCTGATCGGCCTTCCGCTATCCGGCGTCGTTGGCGGCCCGCTGTCGGGATGGATTATGGTCCATTTCAATCGGTATCTCGGCTTGGCGGGTTGGCGCTGGCTCTTCTTGATGGAGGCGATCCCCAGCATCGTCCTTGGCGCGCTTATCCTGTGGCTGCTTCCCAATACGGCGGACAAGGCCCCATGGCTGAACAAGGAGGAGCGCGCACGACTTTTCGAGGTTATGGCTGCGGATGCTCTCAACGCCGGCGCCCATCGCAGCTTTCGTGAGGGGCTTTTGGACCTCAAGGTCTGGATGCTGGGCGGGATCGATTTCGCTATCCTGCTGACGACCTACGCCCTGGGGTTTTGGCTGCCGACCTTCATCCGCAACGCCGGGACCGTCGACCCCTTTCTAATCGGGCTCTACACCGCCATTCCGAATATCTTCGCGCTGATCGCCATGATCGTCATCAGCCGGAGTTCCGACCATTTCCGGGAAAGGCGGTGGCATATCATGATCCCGTTCGCGATAGGGGCGCTCGCCATCGCCGCCATTCCCCTGATCCACCTTGGGGCTATAGGGACGCTCGCCCTTTATTCGATAGCATCCGCTGGCGTCGTCGGGGTCGTGCCGGTCTATTTCAGCCTGCCGGCGACGTTTCTCCAGGGGCCTGCAGCTGCGGCCGGATTCGCGCTCGCCTGTTCATTGGCGAATATTGCCGGCCTGGTCAGCAACTCCGTCATCGGCCTCGCCATGACCTTCACGGGCAACGCCAACTATGCGCTTTGGATCTTCGCCGGGTTTCTGTGCGTGGGCATCGCGCTTGTGAAGGCGCTGCCGGCCGAAGTGGTCAATCGATAGCGCGTGAAGCGGCGTCCGCCTGATTGCAGGTGGACGCGCGGGGGCGCAGTCCCGTGTCACGGTCCCTCTGAGCTCTGAAGTGCGCCGCCCATCTCAATCGTCAGCCGCTCTACGGTCCGTTTCTCAAGAAAAATAGAGCCTGGGGTTGACGTCGAACGCCCCGTCGCCCCCCCCGCTGAACGGCCGGCACGCCCCAGGCCCCTGGCGCAATTCATCCGATCCAACCCCAAGTTTGCCTCATTCATGGGCGCCCCCTGGCTAGTATCTGTCGCTTCCTGCACCTGCGTAGATCGAACGCCAGTTTTCAGTCGCCAGCTCCCAAAACATCTGTTTGTGTACGTATGGCATTTTGCCGTGACGCTTGAGCTTTCGGTTGGGGCGTCCGAGGAACTGGTGGTCTCAACCCTTGCAGGAGCGAGGAAACGGCCATGTCTTATAGAAGGGGATTGGCATGACTTCGGGTATCGCAATCGATGGTATAGAAACGAAAGCAGCGTCGACGCGGCGGCTGGCTAAAACCGTTCGCCGTCCGGCGACGAAGGGCGGTCTAACGTTCAAGGCGCGACTTCTTGGACTCGGCTCAAGTCTTCCCGTGCTGGCCGCGACGATGATCTTCGTTGCGCCGGCCTCAGCGCAAACCGCAGCGGCGGATCAATCGACGGCTTCCAAGGATAGCGGCGCGATCGCCGAGATCGTGGTCACCGCCGAAAAGCGCAAACAGGACGAAAGACGCATCCCCACAAGCATTCTGGCGATCAGCGGCGCGGCGCTCGACGCCACCCACACCACCTCTATTGAAGATCTTACGAGGCAGGCGCCTGGGGTTTCAATCGGAGAAGGGGGATCTGAAGGCTCCAGCAACATCGAAATTCGGGGCGTCGCCTCGTCTGTCGGGTCCGCCACCGTCGGCGCCTATCTCGATGATGTGTCCATTACCGAACCAGGCGGCGGCACGACGGGGTTTGGGGGGCAGATAACGCCGATCCCCTTCGATTTGGCCCGCGTGGAAGTTCTTCGAGGGCCTCAAGGCACGCTATATGGCGCAAGTTCGATGGGAGGCGCGATCCGCTTCATCACCAATCAACCGAATTTGACGCGCTTTTCCGCCGAAGTGACGTCCGATCTATCCGGCACCGACTTTGGAGGGCTGAATTATGAGGAAAAGGCCGTCGTAAACCTTCCGCTTATCGAAGATCACTTGGCTTTGCGGATCGGCGTGGATTACGCCAAAGACAGTGGGTGGATCAATCATTACAGCCAAGATGGCGCGCTTTTGGCCAAGGGGACGAATAGCGATTGGCATGGGGTCTTCAAAGTATCGGCCCTCTATGAAAACGACGGCTGGTCGGTCGCCCCGTCGCTCTGGGTGCAGCGCTGGGACAGTAAAGACGACAATTTGTTCTATCCCGCCCTCGGTTTGAATAATCAGGCCAAGTACCTAAGGGAGCCATCCGACGATAGGCTTATCGTGCCGACCTTGACCGTCAGCAAGGACGTGGGATTCGCGACGATCACGTCTGTCACCGCCTACGACTATCGTGATCAAAGCAGTACGATTGACGGCACATATTTCAATGACGCCGCGTTCGCGTATTACTTTTTAGACTTCAATCCCGCCTTTGCGAGCCATCAGGCGCAAAATGACTCCATTATAGCCGGCGTCCCCTCTCCAACCTACCTGGCCACAAGGTTCTCCCAAGTCACAGAGGAACTGCGCATCGCGTCCAACCCGCCGGGTCCTGGCGGCCTACCTCTGTCTTACACCTTCGGCGCCTACTATTCCGACCAGATAAATCGGTCTGGGAACGAGGAATATTCACCGGGGCTCAACTCGGCGTTCCAATCGATCTACGGATATTCGCTGAGCAGCCCGATTGTGCAAAGCGCTCTTGGCACGACAGCATCAACCTTTGCCAATGATTTCATCTACGGCCAGTCCATTACCCAACGCATCACCGAGTACGCTCTGTTTGGGCAGGTGGGTTACGATATCTTGCCGCGTCTGCACGCATCGGTGGGGCTGCGGTATGAATACGCCACCCAGAATGACGTCGCGCTGGCGGCGGGCTTCTACGGCCTGGGCACGCCGACGCCGTTCTCCAGTCATTCCCTTGCCCATGCGCCCACGCCGAAGTTTTCTCTGACCTACGACATCGATAAAGATTCGACCGTCTATGGCGCCATATCGAAGGGATTTCGTCTTGGGGGCGCCACGGGCGACAATCCGCCAAGTCTTTGCGCCTCCGACTATACTCGTCTTGGCATCACCTCCCCGCCCGATTCGTATAAGCCCGATAGTTTGTGGAGCTACGAGGCTGGGGTGAAATCGCGCCTGGCTGAACGAACGCTGTCGGTCGATGCGGACGTCTATTATATCGACTGGAGCAATATCCAGGAACAGATTTCGCTACCCACCTGCGGATTTGGGCTGATCGAGAATGTCGGCAACGCCAAAAGCTACGGCGCCGAGATGCAGATTGCCTACAAGCCTCCCTTTATTCACGGACTTACAGTTGGCCTGAACGCGGGCATCAATAAATCGACCTTAACGAGTTCGGTCGCCGACAGCCCCGCCACCGTCGGTCAAAGCGTATTGTTCGCCCCGGCGTGGAGCTTAAGCACGAACGTCGAGTATCGGCGTGAGCTCGCCGAGGGCGCCATTGGGTTCATTCGCGCTGACTACGAATTCACCGGGCACTCGCACGGATCGTTCGAGACGGCGGATCCGAACTATCTGAACCCTGCCTATGGCGTCATGAACGGAAGCCTAGGCCTTGAGATGGGATCGATCAAAGCCTCCCTCTACGCCAAAAATCTCTTGAATGACCGCACGATCCTGCAGCGGCCCTCCGACGCCGAGGTGACCGAGGGATATACGGTTCGGCCGCTCACGGTCGGGATCACCATATCCAAGAAGTTCCAGTAAACCCATTGAGGCTGCGGCTGGATGCCCGTTCATCGAGCCGCAGCTCCAACGGTCTGCTGCGATAACTTGGCGTGAATTCCATAGGAAGGATTGCAGGTGATGATCATGGGAGGGAATTCGGGCGAGCGTCGGCGCGCCTTTAGAGCCTTGGCCCTGACGAGGGCGATCCTGTTGCTGGTTGGCCTTTGGAGCCTGGCGCCCCTGAAAGCATCCGCGTCGATCCCTCGATGCACGGTTGCGGCTGTGGCGGCTATGGCTCCACCGGGCATGTCGATTGGCGCCATTCCCAACTTCTCAGGAAAGAATGAAGCGGCGCTGCAATCCCATGGGGGCGTTATGGACATTCCCGCAAACGACTGGGCGCCAGGATCCCCGGAATTCTGCCTGATCACCGGCTCGGTGGTGACGAGCCGTCCAAAGAAGACAGCCAACTTCGCCGCCGTCCTGCCAGCGACGACCGATTGGAATGGCAAGTTCATGTTCCAGGGATGCGGGGGCAATTGCGGCGTCGTTCCCACCCCGACGCTCTCGCTGCTGCGTAAAGGCTATCCGATTTTTGCAACCGATGGCGGACACATCAGTCCTCCAGGGCTCGGCGGCGCGATGAGCGCCAATTGGGCGGTCGCCGGACCCAACACCCGCGACGAGGAGAGGGTGACGGATTTTTTCTACCGCGCGACCCACGCGGTCACTGTCGCCGGCAAGGCCTTGGTGCTCGCCTACTACAAATCGCCGACGTTGAGACATGCCTATTTCAACGGCTGTTCAGACGGCGGTCGTGACGCCATGGTGGAGCTGGATCGCTTTCCCGATGATTTTGACGGCGTGATCGCGGGCGATCCCTACTTCGACATTCCCGCTGAGGTGGTCAATTCCCTCGTCACCGCACAGGCCCAGCTCCGCTCAGCCGACGCCGCGCTGACCCCGGCCCAATTCAGGCAGGTCGATAAAATCCTCGATGAGGATTGTGACCTCGCCGATGGCGTCAAGGACGGCTTGATTCAGAACCCGGCCCTCTGCGCGTTCGACCCGCAAACGAGTCTGCCTGTCTGTTCTGGGAGCGGATGCTTTTCACCTGACCAGGTTTCCGCCCTGAGCATCATATTTTCGGCCGTCACCGATCCGACCGGGCGTGTCATCTATCCCGGCTATCCCACCAGCAACGTCGCTGAAGACGGCGGGGCATTCGCCGATCACCTGGCCTTCTGGGCCGGATTCAAATCGGCGCCCGACCAGATTTCTGGCCCTGAGCCCTGGCGACGGCCCGAGAACCAACCGATCGCTTGGGCTTTCGCAAATCAAACGATGCGATACCTGATCTACGCCGACGTCACGGGCTTTGACGCGCTCAAGACGCCGGGCATAACCTTCGAAGAAGGGGCTCGGGCGTCAGGTGGGGGACTGCACGCGGTAATCCCGCAAACAACCGTAGACTGGCTGACCAAGCAAACCTCCGCCGGCAACGGCGACGATCCGTCAGCGGCGCTCGCGTTCTTTCGGCGCGGACACAAGTTGATCATGTATCATGGCTATGCCGATGGCGACATAACGCCATATCGCACCATCCAATATTACCGCGCGCTGGCTAAATCCTATGGCGGATACGATGGGTTAAAAGAGAGCGCCCGGCTCTTCATGGCGCCTGGGATGGCGCATTGTTCCGGAGGCCCAGGGCCCAACTCTTTCGGACAAGCGGGCTTTAACAGCGGCCGCCCCGAGAGCGATATTGTCGCGGCTTTGGAGGCTTGGGTTGAAAACGGGCGCGCTCCAGCCTCGATCGTCGCCACGAAATTCGAGGCCAACGCACCTTCCGGAGCGATCCAGCGCTCAATGCCTCTATGCCCCTTTCCCGCAATGGCGCGCTACAGCCAGGTCGGGGACGTCAACAAGGCGGAAAATTGGACGTGCCCCGTCAAGGATCGAGGCCTTCTGGGAGAAGGCAAGGCGGGTCGCAACGCTGGGGCGGATGCAGACCTCAACTAGCCGTCCAAAATCCAAAAGGGGAGGGGCCCTCGTCTGCGGCTCAGAGCAACTGTTGGCGGTGTCGGAAATCGCCGGGGCGGAAGCTCGTCATAAAAGCATTGCATTTTGATCGTCTAGTCGCGCCGCCGACCGGCCGCTCGGGACATCGATGCTCGCTCAATCAGAACTGCGTGACGGGAAATGCGGCTGCCCGCAAGGTCCCTTTGGGCTATCGGCTGTACGGATCCTCTTGATCGAGGATGAGCCAGCGTCCGCGAGCTATATCGCCGGAAGGCTGGAGGAGATCGGCTGGTCGGTCGAGATTGCAGCGGACGGCGCGGTGGGCGTATCGCGGGCCGTCCACGGCGAATTCGACGTCCTCATCGTCGATCGTATGCTGCCCGCAATCGACGGCCTGTCCCTTGTAAGGACCCTGCGCGCCCAGAACATCAACACGCCCGCGCTGTTTTTGACGGCCATGGGATCGGTCGCCGACCGGGTGGAGGGGCTTGAGAGCGGCGGAGACGACTATCTGCTCAAGCCGTTTTCCTTCGAGGAATTACGGGCGCGCCTGCAAATTCTCGCAAAACGCCGGCTGCCCCAGGACGCGCCCAGCACGGTCTTGGTCGCTAAGGATTTGAAGCTCGATCGCCTACAGCGCTCGGTTTCCCGCGGCGAGCGCGCCATCGATCTGCTGCCGCTGGAATTCAAACTGCTGGAGTTCCTGTTGCTGCACGCGGGCGAGGTGGTGACGCGATCCATGCTCTTGCAACAGGTCTGGGGCTTCAAGTTCGATCCGCAGACCAACATCGTCGAGACCCACATCAGCCGGTTGCGCGGCAAGATCGATCTCGGCGGGGCCAAGCCGCTGATCACCACCGTGCGGGGCGCCGGCTATCTTATCGCCCCGGCGTGACCCCATGTCGTTGAGGGGGATGCTGCTGCGATGGCAGGCGCGCGCCGGCGTGAGGCTGGCGCTGGTGCAGACCTTGATCGTGGTGCTGGCCTTTGGCCTGGCCGGATATCTGGTGCAGATTTCCCTGCGGCAGATCAGCCAGGCCTCGATTCGGACGCATGTGGCGGGCGAAGTGGCCTCCCTCGACGATGAGTTCGAACAAAAGGGCGCCCACCACCTGCCCTATACGGTGGCCAAGCGCTCGCGCCTTTGGCGCGGCTTCGAGTACCGGCTGATTTCAGCCAATGGCGCGCTGTTGGCGGGCAAGCTGCCGGGTTCGCCCGCCCTGGGCTGGAGTCGCCTGAGTTCTGACGGCCCGGGCGGGGGGCGTCGCCACTACCTCACCTACACCAAGCTGATGCCGGACGGTGCGCGCCTGACCGTCGGCCAGGACTTGGCGGTCGAGGCGGGAGAAATGGCGGCGATCGATCGCAGCCTGGTGATGTGCGGGGTGTTGGGGGTGATGTTCTGTGTCGGCGCCTCCTATCTGTTCGCGCGCGGCACCTGGCGGCGGATCGCGGCGGTGGTCGCCACCGCCCAGGCCGTCGCCCAGGGGCGCCTGACCGTGCGGGTGGACGGCCATCCTGGGCCGCCCCGCGACGACATCGACGAACTCTCCAGCGCCTTCAACGAAATGCTCGACCGCATCGGCCTGTTGATGGCCCAGGTGCGCCAGGTCTCCACCGACATCGCCCACGATCTGCGCACGCCCCTGACCCGCTTCAATCAGAAGCTGGAGCGATTGCGCAGCGCCGCCGGGGTCGACCCGGCGATGTTGCGGGCGATCGGCGGCCTGGAAGACGACGTTTCGGAGATTTTGCGCACCTTCGACGCCCTGTTGCAGCTCTCGGAGATTGAGGCGGCGGATCGGGGCGCACAGAATAAGATCGCCGACCTGGCGGAGGTCGCGGCGCGGGTCGGCGAGGCCTATCGGCCGGATATCGAGGATAGCGGGCGGTCCCTGATCATCGACGTTCGTCCGGCCCTGGTGAACGGAGATGGGGATCTGCTGGCCCAGGGGCTGGCCAATCTTTTGGAGAACGCCCTTCGCCACACCCACAAGGGCGCGCAGGTGCAATTGACGGTGAACGCCCTGCCAGAGGGGGCCGAGTTGTGTGTCCAGGACGACGGCCCTGGCATTGCGCCGGAACAGCGCCAGCGAGCGCTCAGGCCTTTCGTCCGTCTGGAGCCCAGTCGCAGCAGCGGCGGGTCTGGCCTAGGACTGGCCATCGTTGCGGCTGTGGCGGCGCGCCATGCCGCGCGCCTCTCCTTGGAAGACGCCGCGCCGGGGCTGCGGATCGGCCTTTGCTTCCCCGCTGTCGCATCCGGCCAGACGCCGGAGAAGCTGGCCCTAATATCTTAGAGGCAGGTTGCGCCGATTTGTTCGGTCATTTCGCGACAATCCAAATTGCACCAACATTGAGAATTCTCAATGTTGGATCAGCGCGACGAAGCGCCAGTCGAAAAACTAGCGAAAACTTCGTATGATCAGTGACTTAAGGTTTTGTTAAATAAATCTGTTACATTTTCGCCATCAAGGCTTCACTTGAGGCCCAAGGGCGTAATCGAGCATTCCCCGCCGCAGGCCGTCGCACAGCTTGAGCTTAGTCGCTCCCGCCTGGTTTCACGCGGCCATGGGGGACCTTCATCATGCTGTTCATGTCACGCCGCACGGCCTATGGCTTCGCGTCATCATCCATTCTGGCCCTGGCGATCGTCTCGGGCTCTGGCGCGGCCCACGCTGCTGTGGCTGCGGACGGCGCTGCCGCCATCGATGCGCCCGAGGTGCAGGCGATCGTCGTCACCGCCTCCAAGGGCAAGGCGGCCGCAGTCGCGCCGGTCGGCTCGTCGCTGAAGGCGACGGAGCCCACGGCCATCATCACCCGTCGCTTCATCGAGGAGTCCGCCCCGCGGGTCGGCGACTACACCACCACCGCCATCCTCGCCCCCTCCATGGCCACCACCCCCAACCCGAACGGGCCGGGCGCGACCGATGGGGGCAAGATCACCCTGCGCGGTTTCCAGGACGGCGAGTTCAACGTCACCTACGACGGCATCGCCTGGGGCGACACCAACGGGCCGAGCCACCACTCCAATTCCTTCTTCCCCTCGTCCGTGATCGGCGGAGTGGTGATCGATCGGGGTCCGGGGCGGGCGTCCGACCTTGGCCAGGCCAATTTCGGCGGATCGGTGAACCTGTTCTCTCTACCGCTGGAAGAGCGCGCGGGCCTGCAGCAAACCCTGACCTATGGCAGCTTCGGCACCATCCAGGGCGTCACCACCTTCGAGACCGGTCCGATCGCGGCCCTGCACGACGCAAACTTCGTCGCCAATTTCATGGAATATAAGACCGACGGTTACCTGAGCAACAGCCCCAGCAACGGCCAAAACCAGTTCTTCAAGGGGACGGTGCCGATCACCTCCAAGGTCACCCTGACCGGCCTCTTCACGCGAAATACCGACATCTATAATCAAGGCGACGCCGCCGCATCGGCCACGGTGGCTCAGACCACCCTCTACGGCAAGCGCTTCGCCCTCAGCGACGATCCGACGCTGGCGACCTACAAGGGCTACAACCTCACCCACAAAGAGACGGATTTCGAATACATTCGCCTGAACGCAGACCTGGATCACGGTTTCAAGGCTGAAAACACCGTCTACAGCTACTTCTACTCCAACAATACATTGTCGGCGCTCAACGACGGCGCCGACCTTTCCCTGGGCGCCGCGGGCCTCGCCGCCGCCAACAAGGTGACCCTCACCCCCGCCGCCGTCTACCCCGTCGGCGGCAAGACCTACGCCGCCACCCTGCAGACCAACGGCATACCCGGCTACACCAAGCGCAACGAATACCGGGTGATCGGCGACATTGTGAAGTTCACCAAGGACTTCAGCTTCGGCAAGCTGACGGTCGGCACTGAATATGAATCGGCCTTCACCCAGCGCCAGCGCTTCGACGTCGACCTGCTCACCGGCAAATCGGACTATCGGGAAAAGGCGCCTCTCTTCCCGGGCTCGTCAGGCTGCGGCAACCTGCCGACCCAGACCACCGGCAAGGCCGGGACCGGTCTTGGGACCTGCGAGACGCCCCTCAACATCGCCTACAGTGAATTTTCCGGCTGGCATCAGTATCAGCCCTTCGTCGAGTTCGACTGGAAGCCGATCGAGGGCATGACCATCACCCCCGGGGTGAAATATGTGAACTTCGACCTCTTCGTCCACGCGCCCGAACTGGCGGTGAAGGGCTCGATCCAGCCCAGCTACAACGATCAGGACTTCACCAAGACCTTGCCGTTCCTGACCGCCAATTACCGGATCCGCTCAAACCTCTCGGTCTACGCGGAATACGCCCAGGGCTTCCTTGTGCCCAACGTCAGCTCTTATTACGTCAACACGCCGCAAACCAGCAAAGTGGTGCCGCAGGAATCCACCAACTATCAGCTGGGCACGGTCTTCAACGCCGGCAACCTCGGCTTTGACGGCGACATCTATTACATCGATTTCAAACATAAGATTCAGACTGCGACGGTCAACGGCGAGAGCTATGAGACCAACAGCGGCGGCGCCACCTATAAGGGCGTGGAGCTGCAGGCCACCTATGCCCTGCCCTATGGTCTCTCGGCCTTCGGCAACTATTCGATCAACGACGCCATCGCCAACGGCGACCCGATCAACCCCGGCGGCAATGGCAAGCAACTGGCCAAGGTCCCCCATTGGACCTCCGCCGTGGGCTTGCGCTCTGAGCTGTTCGGCCTGTTCACCGATGGCGACGGTCTGGTGACCTCCTTGAACACCAAGTGGATCGGCCAGCAGACTCAGACCGCCGCGTCGGGCATCGTCGGCCCCACCAACCTGGTCCACTCATTCAACCAGACGGATCTCAGCACCACCTATCACGTGGGCCATTTCGCCATCGAGTTTCAGCTGCTGAACCTGTTCGACAACCAGTCGATCACCTCATCGGATAAGGGCAACACCCTGATCGCCGGAACCAATCTGCCGGCGACGACGATCGCCCAGGGCGGCGGCGCCAACCTGTTGACCTATCAGACCGGCCGCAGCTTCCAGCTGACCCTCAAGGCCGCCTTCTAAGCCAACCCCTGTTGAAGCGGTCGCAGGGAAGACGCCCTGCGAACCATGCCCGAGATCGCCATGTATCACCGTTTCATTCGCCTGCTTTCGACCGCCGTCCTTGTCGGCGCGCTGTGCCCCGGCGCCGGCTCTGCATTCGCCGCCGACATGGGGAGCCAACCCAAGCCGCAAAAGGTGCTTATGGCGCTGACCCACGACGAGATCGACGCCCACCGCTTCATCGCGGCTCCGCCCACCGAAGGCAGCCAGCAGCATCAGGCCGATCTGGCCCAGGTGCGTCAGGCGATCGCCGCCGCCACCCCTGAGCGGATGGCCCAGGCCAAATGGGATGACGAGCACGAGAATCCGTCCGCCTACTATGCCGTCATCGGCGACGGCTTCGATCTGAAGTCCCTGCCGGCCACGGAGGCGCTGTTCGCCGTGGTGATGAACGATGAAAAAATCGCTGCAACGGCGGCCAAGCAGGCCTTCCCGCGCCTGCGCCCCTGGGCCAGCGACGCGACCATTCACACCTGCGATCCTGACGACAAGCCGCAGACCTCCTATCCCAGCGGCCACGCGACCATGGGCTATACGGCGGCCGTGGTGCTGGCCACGCTGATGCCGGAAAAGGCCGGGGCGATACAGACGCGGGCCGCGGACTACGCTTACAGCCGCGAGGTCTGCGGCTCGCACTATCCCTCCGATACCGAGGCTAGCCATGCCCTCGGCACGGCGGTGGCCCTGGAGTTGCTGGCCAGTCCCGCCCTGCAATCCAAGATCGCGGCGTCCAAGGCCGAGCTGCGCGCAGCCCATTTTACGGCTCAATAGTATCGGCAAGAGCCGATATCGCTGCGCCGCCGCTCTCGCCCTGTCAGATGACCTCGCCATAAAAAGGTTTGCGCGCCCTTGAGCCGGCGCCTTGGCCTCAATCGACGTCTTGGGGTGGACTTGATCGAACCGCGTGAACATTCTTAAGGCGCACGCGAGGATTCTCATGCTCTGGTTTCGAACGTTAGGGGTGGCGGCCGCGGTCATGGCCGGCTGCGCGGGCGTCGCGGGTTGCGCGGACCGCCATCAGATCCAATGGTTGCCCAATGGCGACAACACCTTCGTCCTGGTGCTCGACTATCTGCACAAGCCCATCGGGACTGAGGATGTGATCGTCAGCCTGGAGGAAAAGCGCGGCATCGCCAGCGAGGTGGCGGTGTTTAGAAATATCCACAGCTTTACCGCCACCTGGCTCGGACCCCAGGATATCGACATCTGTCAGGTGGGCACGGTGCAAGACTATAAGACCCATGTGGTGATCAACGCCCGCGCCGGAAAGCAGGACTTTCACTTCCACTACGATTGCTCACCGTCCTGAACCAGCGCCCCGGTTCTATTTAGGCCGCTCTATTTGGATAGTTTCTCGATGGCGGGAGCCAGGGGGCGGGCGCCGTCGTCATAGTCCGTCCACGGATTATCTTCCGCCAACCGCGCGGCGGCGGTGCGCAGGTTGAATTCAGCCGGGTCCAGCCCCGTCTTCACCGCCGACCATGGGAGGGGCATGGAGACCGGCGCGCCCGGCCGCCCGCGCGGCGACAGGGGGGCCACGGCGGTCGCCATGCGGTCGTTGCGCAGATAGTCGAGGAAGATCCGGCCGACCCGCTTGGCCTTGGCCATGTTCAGCACATAGGCGTCGGGGCGATCGGCGGCGATGCTGGCGCAGACGTCGCGGGCGAAGGCCTTGGCGGTCGGCCAGTCGGGCCCGCCGCTCCTGGGCGTCTGCAAAGGCGTCACCACGTGCAGCCCCTTGCCGCCGGTGGTCTTGCAGAAGGGGACGAGACCGAGGGACTCCAGCCGCTCGCGAAATTCCAGGGCGGAGGCGATCACCCGCTCGAACGGCACGTCGGGCGCGGGGTCTAGGTCGAACACCAGCCGGCCCGGCGTGTCCGGCTGACCTTGGGCGCAGTTCCAGGGATGCAGCTCGGCCGCCCCGATCTGCGCCGCCGCCGCCAAGGCTTCCGGCCGGTCGATCTGCAAATAGGGCTGCCGGTCGCCGGAGACGGTGACCAGGGTAAAGAGGTTGGAGCCCCCCCTCATGGCGTGGCGCTGAAAGAAGGCCTCCCCCTCCAACCCGTCCGGCAGGCGGATCAGGGAGCAGGGACGGCCCTGGATGTGCGGCAGCATCCAATCGGCGACGCTCTCATAATAGAGGGCCAGATCCAGCTTGCTCACTGGCCGGCCGTCGCCCCCGGCCTGCGGCCACAGGGCCTTATCCGGCTTGGAGAGGGTCACGCCCATCACCACGGGGGAGCGCTTGGCGCCGGCGCTGGCGGCGGCGAGGGCTGGCGTTTCGGCCTCGACCTCGGCGGCGGGCTTGTCTTCACGCAGGCCCTTGAAGGCGGCCTGACGGATCTGGCCGTCGCCGGTGAAGCCGGCATATTCGATCTCGGCCACCAGCTCTGGCTTCAGCCAGTGCGCCCGGTCCCCTCCGCCGCGCGGCAATTTGCTGGCGAAGGGGGAACGATCCGTCGCCATGGCCTTTAGCCTGGGCATCAGGGCCGCCACCTTGCGGCGCCCAAAGCCAGTGCCGATGCGGCCGATAGGGACGAGTTCGTCGCCCCGATAGACTCCGGCGAGCAGCGAGCGGAAGACGCCGGCGGTGGTGGTCCAGCCGCCCAGCACCACCTCGTGACCCGCCCGGCACTTGGACTTCACCCAGCTTTCCGAGCGGCCCGACCGGTAGGGCGCATCCAGGCGCTTGGAGACCACCCCCTCCAGATCCATGCGGCAGGCGGATTTCAGCACCGAATCCCCCGCAGCCTCGAAGTGATCGACGAAACGGATGCGGTCGCCGCTCCCGATCAGGGTCTTCAAAGTAGCCTTGCGCGCCGTCAGCGGTTGCGTCCGCAAATCCTCGCCCTGGGCGAACAGGAGGTCGAAGGCGAAGAAGACCAGATCGTCGGTCTTCTCGGCCGAAAGGGCGGCCTGCAAGGCGGCGAAGTCCGGCGCGCCGTTCGCGTTCAGGGCGACCACCTCGCCGTCGATCAGGCAATCGGGCAAGGCGGCGGCGTCGCTGGCGATCCTCTTGAAGCGGGCGGTCCAATCCAGCCCCCTGCGGGTGCGAACCCGGGCCTGACCGTCCTCGACACGCACCTGCACGCGATAGCCGTCGAACTTGATCTCATGCACCCAGCCAGGCCCTTCCGGCGGGCGCTCCACCGATTTGCACAGTTGCGGTTCGACGAAATCGGGCATCGGGGCGGGCTTGCCTTTGGCCGGGGACTTGGACTTGGCGGGCGCCTTTACCGTCTTCACCGGTAGGTCGGCCGAGGCGGCGGCGGTGGAATGGGCGCCTGGGTGGGTCTTCCGCACCGCGTCGCTAGGGAAGGCGCTATTCTTGGCCAGCATGAAGGGCGTGGGCTTGGTCCCTTCACCGGCGGCGATCTGCGCCATCGGCCGGCCCGACGCCACCGAGCGATCTTCCGCGAGGAGCGCGTCACGATCGCCGGGCCTGGCCGCGTCGTCCTTGTGTTTGCTCAAGAGCCAGTTGTCGTGCTTCTCCCCAGGGCGGCGCTTCATCCGGACCAGGGCCCAGCCGCCGTGCAGCCGCTCCCCCTCCATGACGAATTTCAGGTCGCCGCTCTTCAAGGTCTCATGAGGATCGGTTCCGGGTTCCGGCGCCCAGTAACCCCGGTCCCACAGCTGCACCGCGCCCCCGCCATACTGGCCCTTGGGGATGGTCCCCTCGAAGTCGCCGTAGTCGAGAGGATGGTCCTCCACCGCCACCGCCAGGCGCTTATCGGCGGGGTCCAGCGAGGGGCCGCGGGTCACCGCCCACGACTTGAACACCCCGTCCAGCTCCAGCCGCAGGTCGTAGTGCAGGCGGCTGGCGGCGTGCTTCTGGATGACGAAGCGCAAACTCTTGGCGGGCGCGACCTCGTGCTCGCCGCTCGGCTCGGCGGTGAGCTTGAAATCCCGCTTGGCGCGGTAGGTCGAGAGCTTGCTGGCCAATGTCGCCTCCGGCTCTAAAAGAGCACGGGACCGTCTAGGTTCCCAACCGGGGCCGTTCCCCGCTCAGCGGGTTCCCGGCCCTAGGCGGCGTCGGCTATGCCGCGGCTGGCGAGGGCGTTTTCCAGGGCGGCGTGGAGTTTGTTCAGCTCGATGGGCTTGGCCACATGGCCGTCCATGCCGGCCTCCAGATATTCGTCCACCTGGTGGGACATGGCGTTGGCGGAGACCGCGACGATCGGCGTGCGCGGTCGATTTTGCGCCGCCTCCATCTTGCGGATCTCCCGCGCGGCGGTGATGCCGTCCATCTCCGGCATCTGGATATCCATCAGGATGACGTCGTACTCGCCCGCCGCCCAAGCCTCCACCGCGGCGCGGCCAGTGTCGACGATCTGGAGCTGCGCCCCGAAGATCTCCAATATGGTGGAGAGCACCAGCTGATTGGTCAGATTGTCTTCGGCGGCCAGCACCCGCATCGGCGGGCCGTCATCTTCGGGAAGGGCTTCATCCGCCCCGGCCTCGGCCGCCGGAGCGACGGCGCGGGGCATGGGCAGGTCCACATAGAAGGTGGAGCCTTGGCCCTCGACGCTTTCGGCCCAGATGCGGCCGCCCATCTTCTCTGTCAGCTCCTGGCAGATGGACAGGCCAAGGCCCGTGCCGCCGAAGCGTCGGGTGGTGGAGGCGTCCAGCTGGGTGAACTTCTGGAACAGCAGGGGCAATTTGTCCGCGGCCATGCCGATGCCGCTGTCGGCGACGGTGATCAGCAGGCGATCCGCCCCATCCTGGCGGCGGCCCTCCAGGCTGACGCTAACCGCGCCGGCGTGGGTGAATTTCAAGGCGTTGGAGATGAGGTTGGAGAGGATCTGGCGCAGCCGCGCCGGATCGCCCAGACGCGGACCCGCCGCCTCCGCGTCGATCGTCAAGACCAGCTCCAGGTCCTTAGCGTCGGCGACCCCGTCGAAGCCGCCCACCGCCCCGCGCGCCAGCCGCTCGGGATCGAACTCGACGATCTCCAGCTCCAACATCCCGGCCTCGATCTTGGAGACATCGAGAATATCGTTGAGGATGGTCAGCAGCGCCTCGCCGGAGCTCTTGATGATATCCAGGCGCACCTGCTGCTCAGCCGGAAGCTCGCCCAGGGCCATGATCTGGGTCATCGCCAGCACCCCGTTCAGGGGGGTGCGGATCTCGTGGCTCATATTGGCGAGGAATTGGGACTTCTGCACATTGGCCGCCTCGGCGTCGTCGCGGGCGACGACCAGGGCCTGCATGGTCTGGCGCAATTCGCGGTCGTTCACATAGAGGCGATCGAGCAGGGCGTTGAAACTATCGATCAGACGACCGAATTCATCGTCGTCCAGCCGCTCCACCCTTTGGCCGAGATCGCCGCTGACGGCCACCTGGCCCATCACATTGGACAGTCGATCGACCGGCTCGATCACCCGGCGCGCCAACACCCGGCCCATGAATAGGGAAAGGGCGGTGGCGGCGAAAAACAAGGCGCCGGTCAGAGCCAGATAGCGGGGCAGGAAGCTGCCCACCGCCTCCAGACCGCTATGGGCCTCCAAGACCCCCAGGCGGCGGCCGTTTATCTCTATCGGGATGCGGGTATCGATAGACCGGCTCGCCGGGGCGTGGTTGGCGCTTTCATAACGGTCCAGCACCCGACCCTGGGGGTCGAGCAGGGTGACCGTGCGAAGGCGCGGAAAGGCGCTCAGCGATCCAATGATGCGCGACGCCAGACCCCGGTCGCCGGCCTGCAGGGCCTCGGCCAGGCGCGGGGCCAGGACGGCGCAAACACGGTTTTGCATGGGGCCCACCATGGCCCGTTCAGAGCTCCACTGCTCCACGGCGAACAGGGCGCAGGCGATCACCAAGACGCTCACGGCGGTCGCCATGGCCGCCGCCGTGATTCGGGTCTGAAAGGAAAGACCCGTTTGGGCGCGCTCGGACATCAGGAACCTAGAACGAAAATCATGCTTTTGATCGCGCCGTCAGCGGCATGGAACGCTGCCTAGACCATTGTCTCACCGATATCCTAACGAAAAGCTTCGCGGTTCAAATTCCCGTTTGGAGAATGGTTAATATTGAGTTAAATTTTTTCGTGTTCATTTTCATTGGAGTACACCATGGATAAGGCCCTCGTTGCACAACGCGTCGCGAACCAGTTGGCGAGCACGGAAAACGCCGTAGACGCCGCGATGAAAGAAACGTCCCAACTGTTGAACGGCTTGCTCGACGCGCGGATCGAGTTGAAGACGTCGGCCGTATTTGGTGATTCAGCGGCGACTAAGGTTACCGACGCCATCGCCGCCTTGGCGAGCGCGCGCCAATCGGTGATCGACGCCCATAACGAGTTGGCTGAATTGAAGCTGCGCGCGGGCATTCGCACCAAGCTGACCTTCGTGGACAAGCCTAGCGCCTTGGCGGATCAGGATGCGGTCTCAGCTACTTCCATTCGCAAGGCTGGCTGATAAGCGCGTTGAAATTTTACAAAAATTTACCTTAAGGTCATAGGCTGCGCCTAAGTTAGCTCAAGACGCAGCCTATGATTCATTCCCTTGTCAGCCAAATGGTCTTCGCTGTCCTGATCGCGACGTGCATTTTGGCTGTTCTTAAAGGTGGTTTGGCGGAGCGGTGGGGTTCGATCTGCATCTGCCTTAGCTGGTTTATTGAATACGGCTTCGCAATAATTTTGAAATCTGTATTTTCTCCCTATGCTCAGGAGTTGACACTGCTTGCGACAGACGCGGCGCTTGCCGTTGCATTGTTGATTTTGGCATTCAGGTTTGCCAAAATTTGGTTAGGCGTCGCTATGCTCATGCAAAGTGCTGAGCTCGCCCTTCATGGCGCAGCTATGGCCGATTGGGGAGTTCCATTTCGGCAATACATCCTCTTGAACAACTTTATAAATATCGGGATTATTTTACTACTGGGCAGCGCTACGATGGCAGTTTGGCTTCAGACTCGCTTTATCGGTGAATCTAGTCGTGTCACTGCGCTTCATCAGTCTTAACCATCAGAGTTAATCTGGTCTAACCGCCGGCAGCGTCAGATAGTCCGCGAGCGGCGGCTCAACAAAATTAAAACTTCCAAAGACCGCCCGGCCGCCGCCAAGAAGCGCCGAAGGCATAGGCCTCCTGCCGCCAGGCCGGCCTCTCCCACGGTCGCCGCCGCCGACGTCGAAACGATCCCGCCCGCCCCTAACCCATGGTCAGCAGCACCTTGCCGCGGGGATGGTCGTTTTCCAAAAGCCGGGTGGCGGCCTGCGCCTCCGCCAACGGAAAGGTCTTGGCCACGGCCATTCGCAACCGGCCGGCGTCGATCATAGTGGCGAAGCGGGCCAGATCGCCGCTATTGGGCTTGGCCACATAGCGCTCGATGCGGATGCTCCTGGCCGCCGCCAGAACTGGATCGGGGGGCGCGACGGCCGACATGAGGGCCCCGCCGACCTTCAAGACGGCGAAGGAGCGGATGGCCGTCTCGCCGCCGATCAGGTCGAGCACCAGATCCACGTTCTTGGCCACGTCCTCGAACTTCTCCTGATGATAGTCCACCACCTCGTCGGCCCCATAGTCGCGGGCGATCTTCACCCCGTCGCCCGAGGCGGTGGCGATCACATGGGCGCCGGCGGCCTTGGCGAACTGCACGGCGAAACCGCCCACCCCGCCCGAGCCCCCGTGGATCAGCACCGTCTGTCCCGCCTTCAGGCCGCCGTGATCGAACAGGCCCTGCCAGGCGGTGGTGGCGGCCAGGGGAAAGGCGGCGGCGGAGATCGGGTCGATGCTCTTGGGCGCCAGGGCCACGCCGCTGGGCGCCGCCGCCGCGTACTCCGCATAGCCGCCGTCGGCCCAGTCGAGGTGGGCGTAGACCGCGTCGCCGACCTTGAAGTCCCCTGCGGCGAGCTGCACCACGCCAGAGACGTCGCGGCCGAGGGTGATGGGCAGGTCCTTCTCCGTCACCCGGGGATAGCCGCCCCGGCGGATCTTATAGTCCACGGGATTGATGCTGGCGGCGACGACGCGGATGAGCAGCTTGCCGCCCAGGGTGGAGGGTTTTTCGATCTCGTCCAGCTGCAGCACTTCGGGGCCGCCGAAGCGGTGGATGCGGATGGCTTTCATGGTCTCACCTTTAGCTGTTGGAGCCGCACGGCCAGTGATTTCGACGTGCGAAGGCTCGCGGGGGCTTGCTCGTAAACGGGTCTTCCTACCGGCCGTTCCTCGTGTGGCGGCGGAGCGCCGGCCCCCCCGCCAGCCATGCCGCTATCATTGCGCCGGAGATTGTTCTATAAGGGGGTGATCGATCTCTGCTGCACTACGCCTTTGAAGTCGTCGTTTCGCGCGAGGATCTTTGGAAGCCGACTTTCTCAGACCTCGATGGCCCGCTGGATGTTCCAGCGGCCTAACGCCAAACGGAGGCTGAAAATGGCTACCGGCACTGTCAAATGGTTCAACACCACCAAGGGCTTCGGCTTCATCCAACCCCAAGACGGCGGCAAGGACGTGTTCGTTCACATCTCCGCCGTTGAGCGCTCCGACCTGCGCTCCTTGGTTGAAGGCCAAACCATCTCTTACGAACTCGAGCGCGATCAGCGTTCGGGCAAGGAAAGCGCCGTCTCTCTGAAGGCCGCTTAATAAGGGTTCGTCGGGGCGCGGTTCGCCGCGCCCCGACGCGACTTTCTACGGTTGCTTATCGTCGCGCCCATGGCGGACGTGTTCTGGCGCATGAAGGGGACGAGCGCACGGCGCTTTCGGCCCGACCTTCAACGCCCCTTCGCCAAGGGCCCCTTCTCCAGAGGAGAGTCCGATGGCTGTCGCCGACCTGATCCCCCAAATGAGCGATGCAGAGCTCCTCAGCCTGCATACCAACGCCCGCCGCATCGAAGCCACCGCCACGGGGCTGAAGCAGGAGCAGGCGTCGCAGCTGCGCCCCCTGATCGAGGCCGAGCTGGTCAAGCGCGAAGCCTCAAAGCCCGCCAAGAAGGCCCCCGCCAAGCCGCGGGCGAAAAAGCCCCTCACCGCCAAGGCCGCTGCGCTGGCCGCCGCCAAGGCGCTGGCGGCCGAAGAGGCCAAGGACGCCGCTTAGCGGCCTCCAGCTGGTCTATCCACCTATTATGACCCCTTAAGCCTGATCGTTTCGACGATTGGGCCTTGGGGCGTTAGGGTATAGGGGCGGGACCTGAAAAACTTTTCCCCCTCCCTGGCGGCGGGCTTATGATCGCGGCCTAGCCATGCAGATCGCCCCTTTTATTCCCCGCGCCAGAGTCCAGATTGCACCCTTTGCACCCAGAATCGCGGGTGCAATCGGATGCCGGGGATGAGTGACGCCGATTTGGTTTTCAACGAGCCAGCTTCCGCTGACCGCTCCCCCCGGCCGGACCTGCCCTTAAGTCCATGGTGGCAATTGTCGGCGAGCGTTTGCGGGTGTCAAGGACAGCCCCGCAGGGGCTGCCGCGGAGCGGTGGGGCGGCGGCCCAGACGTGGCACCCCCCAACCCGCGCCCCCCCATTCCCCCCAGGACAGAAGGGCAGGTCCGGCCGGGGGGGGCGGGGAGCGG
>JAMFTA010000188.1 GCA_026225565.1 Caulobacter sp.
CATGAGCTTTGCGCTTGCCGGCCTGAAGATCGGCGGAATCGTGATCCTCGACCCCGACTGCGTGGGCAAGACCTGGCCGGGGTATTGGGAGACTTTGCAGGGGTTGGGCGTGGGGTTGGCGTTCGGGAGGTGATTCTATCCTCGTTGTCATCCCGGAAAGCCCGCAGGGCTTTCCGGGACCCAGCACCAGATCCCACAGGTCTGGATCCCGGCTCTCCGCTGCGCTGCGGCCGGGATGACAGCACTTTAGAACCGTCGGGGATCGATCAGCGTCGATAGCGTCCGCGACAAAGGGCTGGGCGCCCCCAGGGCCTTGGCCGCCACCGCCTCGCCCAGCAAGGGAGCCAGCGAAAAGCCGCGCCCGCCGAGGCCGCCGAGCACGAACAGTCCCGGCGGACCGGAGACCGGACCGGCCAGGGGCAGATAGTCGGGCGTCATCGCCCGGAGCGAGGCGCGGGATGACAGGGCGTCGGCATCGATCCGCGCCGCCAGGGCGGGCCGGCCAACGCGCAGGCTCTCCAGGTTCTGGGCGTCGTCTTCCGGGCGGGGGTCCTGGCTCCAGTCGTCGCGCAGATGGGTGGCGCCGAACAGGGTCCCGGTTCGCAACGGGATGGCGTAGCCGCTCCAGGAGGCGGCCATGCCGGTGAAGGCTGTGGCCTCGGTGAAGCTGACCTGGCCGCGCACGGGACGCAAGGGCAGGTCGGCCAGGCGCGCGGCGGTCGGACCGCCGGCGAGGCAGACGATCTCGGCCTCCGCAATGAGGGCGCCGGTCTCGGCCAGCAATCGCCAAACGCCGCCCTGGTGTTCCAGCCGGTCGACGCGCACAACGGCGACGCCATTCGGCAGCCAGGCGTCCAGCACCGTCTGAGGCTCCACCACCAGGGCGGCGGGCAGGTGAACGGCGGCGGGGGCGGCGGCCTCATCCAGGGCGGCGGCGGTCGCTTGCGCGTCGAGTAGCGCGATGCCGGTCGGGTCGAAGCCGTCCCAACCGGCGATCTTTGCGAATCGACCGGGTTTATCTGGGGATTCGATATCGCGGGGGTGGGTGGAGAGTTGCAGCGCGCCCTCCGCGATCACCGCCACCGGCGTCTCCAGACGATAGATCTGCACAGCGCGGGCGAAGGCTTCGGCGTGCAACAAGGCGTTGGGGGCGAGGCCCGCGTCGAGGCGCGGCGTGACCAGGGCGGCCGGATTGCCCGAGGCGCCGGCGCCGATCCCCGCCTGTTCGTAGACCCTCGCCTCGACGCCCAGACGGGAGAAGCCTCGCGCCAGGGCGGCCCCGGCAATGCCTGAGCCGATGATCGCCACGCGCGGCGGGCCGGGCTCGAAGGGAGCAAATCCAGGCAGCTGCGCCGCCAGCCGCTCCTTCTTGCGCCCAAACCCAGGCGCGCGGGTGAGCGCAAACCCGGCCGCCTCCAGCCCCCGCCGCACCACGCCGGCGACGCTGAAGGTGGCGGCGCGGCCGCCCGGCGCCGAGCGTGCGGCGACCAGGGCGAGGATCTCCGCCCGCCACATCTGCGGATTCTTGGAGGGGGCGAAACCGTCGAGGAACCATGCGTCGGCGGAGCCGGACCAGCCGGCGAGCGCCGCTTCCGCCTCCATGATGGCCAGATCGAGAATCACCCCATCGGCCGGCCATTCGATGCGGTGAAAGCCCCGCCGCCCGCCGGGCCAGCCGGCCAACAGGGGCGCGGCGATGTTGGCGAGATCGGGCCAGACGCCCAGGGCGCGGGCGGCGTCAGCCCCGCTCATGGGAAAGGCTTCGATGGAGAAGACGTGCAGCACGGCGTCGGAGCGGGGCCGCGTGCGCCGCCACAGGTCGATCAAGGCGAGGATGTTCAGCCCGGTGCCGAAGCCGAGCTCGCCGATCACAAACCGCCGCCGCCCCGCCCAGGCCTCTGGCAGGCCGCAGCCCTTAAGGAACACCGCCTGGCTTTCCGCCAAGCCGTCCTCAGGCGAGAAATAGATGTCGTCGTAACGGGGCGAACGGGGGGCTGGGCCTGACCAGTCGAGCGGCTCGCTCATCGCTTGGTCCTCGGCATGGGGATCCCCCAAACGCAAAAGGGCCGCCCCGGAGGGCGGCCCTTAACGCTAGAAGCGTCGTCGCTTATTGCGAGTTCGTGGTCGTGGTGTTGGTGGTGGTCGTCGTCGGCGCCATGGCGTTGTCGGTCGTGGTGGTGGTGGAGTTGGTCAGGGTGTTGTCGGCAGCGGGGGCGGCCGTCGTGGTCGTGTCGGTCGTGGTGGTGTTCTCGGTCGTGTTGGTGGCGGCGGGCTTGCCGCAAGCGGCGACGGAGAGCGCGGCCACGGCGGCGGTGGCGACGAGAATCTTACGGAGAACGTTGGAGGTCATGTCCCTGGGTCCCTTGGAGGTTGAGCGCGGGTACGCAGTGGCGCGGCCCCGATCACCGAATTACCGCATTATGGCATCGGGTCGCAAGGCGTAAGTCACTGCGTTGCTGGCACTATGCCGCGCTGACGAAAACACGCAAGCGCGGATTAAGTTGCTCTTTGGCCTGGAACCCAGACTAGGCGCGCCCTTAGGCGGCGTTCGGAATATTGGCCAAGGCCTCTTCCAATTCGGCGAAGCTCGGCTGAGAGGCCGTGGGCACGCTGCCGCGACCGATCTCCACGGAGATTTGCGCCGCATTGCCGTGCAGATGGGCCACCAGCACGGAGCGGATGATTCGGTAGAAGGCCCCCTCCTCGTCCACCACCTCCTTCAGCCGAGTGGCCATGGGGCCGACCAGGCCATAGGCCAAAAAGACGCCGAGGAAGGTGCCGACGAGGGCGCTGCCGATCATCTCGCCGAGGATCTCCGGCGGCTGGGTGATCGAGCCCATCGTCTTGATGATGCCCAAGACGGCGGCGACGATGCCCAGAGCCGGTAGGGCGTCGGCCAGACTCTGCAGGGCGCCGGCGGGGGAAAGACCCTCGTGGTGGTGCTTTTCCAGCTGCTGCTCCATGCAGTCTTCCACCTGGTGGGGATCTTCCAGGTTCATGGTCATCATCCGCAAGGTGTCGCAGATGAAGTCCGTGGCGAAGTGGTCCTTCATGATCTTGGGATATTGCGAGAAGATGGCGCTGTCGTGGGGCTTCTCAATGTGGCTTTCCAGGGCGATCACGCCCTTGGACTTCATGGTCTTGGTCAGCATGAACAAGAGACTGAGCAGATCGTTGTAGTCCTTGGCCTTCCACTTGGGCCCCTTGAACACCTTGCCCATGCCGCTGCCGGTAGCCTTGATCGTGGTCATGGAGTTTGAGATCAGATAGGAGGCGACGCCGGCCCCCAGGATGGCCATCAGTTCGTGGGGCGCGGCTTCGATGATCACCCCCATGTTGCCGCCGGACATGATGAAGCTGCCGAACACCAGGCCGAACAGCAGGACTATGCCGATAATCTGAAACATCGAGGACGCCCACCACGTTCTATGGAGTAGCGGCCATTATCCAGGTTAATACTTAATGTGACGTGTGCGCGCAGCCGGGAGTCGCATGATGGCTGAAGCGACCCTGGCCGAGGCGCCGCCGAGCGAAACGAGAGCCAGGGGGCCTGTTCTGGTCTATTCCCCCGATCGGGGAGTGGGTGACCTGATGTGGCATTTGCCCACGCTGCGCGCCATCGCCGCTGCAACGCCCGAAGGGGCGGTCGCCCTAGCCACCCGCCCCAGCACCCGCGCCGGGGTCCTGCTGCGCGCCGAACCATCGGTCTTGAGGGTGGAATACCTCACCTATCGCGCTGGCGCCTTCAAACGGGCGCGGGAGGTCGTGGACTTCTACCGCCTGTGCCGCCGGTTGAAGCCCCGCGCAGTGTGGATCCTTGAGAAGATCGATCGGCCGGCGATGGCGGCGGCCCTGGCCGGCGTCGCCGAGCGGCGGGGCTTTGGCTTGGGTCACGGGCAGGAACGCTGGCTGACCCATGGGCCGTTCCTGCCCCGCGCCCTGCGTCCCGCCCACCGACTCGGGAAGCTCGACGCCTTCGAGGCCGCCCATGGCCTGGGTGTGGAGAGCCGCGAGCCGGCGCTCTGCATCGATCCCGCCCTGGCCGCTGAGGTCGCCGCTGAGATGGCCAGCCGGCCGCGGCCGTGGATCGTGTTCGGGGTCGGCGCCTCGGGACCGGAGCGGCGCTGGCCGCTGGATCGCTTCGCCGCTTTGGCCAAACGCCTTCCGGGAACGATCTTTTGGCTGGGCGGGCTTGAGGATGTGGCGGCGGTGGCCGCGGTTGCGGGTGGAGAGGCTGTGAACATCAGCGCCTGGCCCCTGGACCGGGCGGCGGCGCTGTTGGCGAGGGCCGATCTATTCATCGGCGGGGACTCCGGGCCGATGAACCTTTCGGCGGCGGTGGGATGTCAGACCCTCGCCCTATTCGGCGCCAGCCCGCCACTGGACTATTCCGCCTTCATCACCGCCTTGGGCGATGGAACCGGAGGGATGGAGGGGATTGGCGTGGAGGCGGTGGTTGAGGAGGCGATGCGGCTTCTAAAGCACTGCCATCCCCGCCGCAGCGAAAAAACAACCTAGCGAAGCGCGTCGGCGACCTGGGCGGACAAGGCCGCGCGGGTGGCGGAGTCGAAGGCGCTGGCGGTTGCGACCTTGGCGGCGCTCAGCGCATTGGCGGCGGCCTTATAGACAAAGCCGTAGGTGGGATAGACGGTGGTGCCCAGATCGCCGCTGGGCCGATACCACACCTTCACCTTGCTCCAATCGCCGCCGGTGGAGACATCGACCACGGTGACGTTGTTTTCGATTTGCCCGCGCTTGCCTTCGACCGGCGACCAGTTGGCGTGGGTGACCTGGATGATGCGGTCAGTCAAAACCTGGCTGACCACGGCCACATGGCCGCGGGTCATCGGGCCGAAGGGCCTGAACACCAGGACCGAGCCGGCCTCGGGAGTGAAGCCGCGGGCGTACTTGCCCATCGCCTGCTGCCACCAGGTCTTGGCGTCGCCGAAAATCTCGATGCCAGAGAACAGGCGGGCGAACTGGGCGCACTGCCAGCTGGCGCGCTCGCCCAAAGTGGCGTTGGCGGGGGCTGTGGCAGAGCTAGCGGGGGCGGCGCTAACCGGGTTGGCGGCCGCGTCAGCGGCAGGGTCGGCGAAGGCTGAGCCAGCAAAACCGATGCTGACGAAGGCGACCGCGCAGAGAGCGGCCGTCGTGCGTTTCGTCATCCCGTAGTCCCCATAGACACTGCGAGTCATAGGTAGATCATGGGGCGATTTGGTTAAAAATCGTTTATCGCGCCTATCCACAAGTTTTTTCACTATGAAGGGGAGCTAAACAGCAGCTTGTAAAACAGCCTAAAAACGTGGCAGCGACGCTGAACAGGCCCCTCATAGCCAAGGCTCAGCCGACCGCATAGCCTCTATTGGCGATGACGAGGAAACTGCAATGAGCGTATGCGTATTGGGCTCGATCAACCTGGATATGGTGTTCCGCGTCGCCGCCCTGCCTCGCCCTGGCGAGACGGTGCAGAGCCTGGGTTTTGAGCAACATCCCGGCGGCAAGGGGGCCAACCAGGCGGTCGCCGCCGCCCGTATGGGCGCCCAGACCCAGCTGATAGCGGCGGTGGGCGGGGATGCAGCGGGAGCCGAGTTGACCCAATTTCTGGGCGCGACCGAGGTTGAGCTATCGGCCGTGATGAAGATGGCCGCGCCCACGGGCCGGGCGATCATCTGCGTCGATGCGGGGGGCGAGAACTGCATCGTTGTGGACAGCGGCGCCAACGCCGCCCTTTCCCCCGCTGATTTGCCGCAGGCCTTAGGACGCCATGGGGTGTTCCTCGCCCAGCTGGAGACGCCGCTGGAGACGCTGGCGGCGTTTTTCGCCAGCGGGGCGGCCAGGGCGGGGATCACCATCCTGAACGCCGCCCCGGCGGAGGCGAGGGCGCTGGCGCTGTTTCCCCTGATCGACATCCTGATCGTCAACCAGTCGGAACTGGCCAGTTACGCCAAGCTGAGCGAGGAGCCTGTCGATTTGGACGCGGTGGCTACAGCGGCGCGCGGACTGATGGCGCGGCCGGACCAGGCGGCGGTTGTCACCCTGGGCGGGGCCGGCGCAGCTCTGGTCACGGCGACGGAAGCGACCCTGATCCCCGGCCGGGCCGTAAAGGTGGTGGACACCACCGGCGCCGGCGACTGCTTCTGCGGCGCCCTGGCGGCCTTCCTCGATGAAGGCATGACCCTGTCCGCCGCCCTCGCCTACGCCAACGCCGCCGCCGCCCTGGCGGTGGGCCGGGCGGGCGCCGCCAGTTCGATCCCGACGCGGAATGAGGTGGACGCCTCCCTTCTTCCCTCTGGAGTTTTGGAGCGATCGGCCTAGCCGACGTATCGACCAAGGCTTGTCGATCCGAGCGTAGGTGACACAAATGGCGGGTGGGGGATCTCCTGATGTGGGATAACCGCCGCACCCTGCACACCGGCGCCCTTTACGATGACACGAAATATACCCGCGAAACGCACCGGCCCCGGCTCAAGGGCGACAAGCCCGTCTGACCGGGCACCCATATGACATCCTGGTTCATCACCGGCGTTTCCGGTGGCCTTGGCCGCGCCATCGCCAAGGCGGCGCTGGGGCGCGGCGACCTCGTTTTCGGCACCGTGCGCCGCGAGGCGGACAAGACGGCGTTCGAGGCCCTGGCGCCCGGTCGCGCGGCGGGGCTGATCGTGGACGTAACCCACGGCGAGAGCCTGCAGACCGCCATCGCGGCGGCGGAGCTGGCCAACGGCGGCCTCGACGTCCTGGTCAACAATGCCGGCTATGGGCTGATCGGGGCCATCGAGGAGGCGAGCCTTGCAGAAATTCAGGCTCAGTTCGCCGTCAATGTGTTCGCGCCGATCCTGGCCGCCCAGGCCGTGCTGCCGGGGATGCGCCAGCGACGGGCGGGGCGAATCATCAACATCAGTTCGGTAAGCGGCCTGGCCCCCTGGGCCGGCACCGGCGTCTATACCGCCAGCAAGTTCGCGCTCGAGGGGGCCATGCGCACCTTGGCCCAGGAGGTTGAGGGATTTGACGTCTTCGTCACCAATATAGAGCCCGGCGGTATGCGAACCGACTACGCCGGCCGTTCCCTGGTCATGGTCGAGCGGGCGATCCCTGACTATGACGGCGGCCCCGCGCACGCCGCCGCCCATCTGCTCACCGATCACGCCGGCCATGAGACCGGCGATCCGGCCAAGATCGCCGCCGCCATCCTGGCCGTCGTCGACAGTCCCAATCCGCCACTGCAGCTCCTCTTGGGGGCCGACGCGGTCCACTACGCCACCCGCGAAGCCGCCCGGGCTCAGGCTGAGATGGGAGAGTGGATCGCGCTGAGCCTGTCCACGGGGTTCGATTCGGGCGCCTGACGCAGGGCCCCTGGCTGGATCGGCCGATTGCGCTTAAAGAATTTTAGACAGTCATCGATGGATAGGCGGACGCCGTGTCGAATTTTGCCAAGCCAGACGCCTCTCACCACCGGGTGGTTCCCAGCGTCGCCGCCAACTGGGGCTGGGCCCCGGACCTGAACAAGGCCCAGGCCTACGAGCAGATCCTGCTCGGCATCATCCTCGGCGACCTGGCCCCGGGCGAGCGGTTGGATGAGAAGGTCCTGGTCGCTCGGTATGACGTGGGCCTGGCCGGGGTGCGCGACGCCCTGGGGCGCCTTTCCCTGGAAAGCCTGGTGGTGCGCCGGCCGCGCTCGGGCACCACCGTCGCGCCGCTTGACCTGATGGAGGTGGAGCAGGCCTTCGAAGCCCGACGCCTGATCGAGCCCCACTGCGCCGCCCTGGCCGCCGCCAACGCCACGACCGAAGACATCTGCGCCATCCGCGGCGCCTTCGCCGAGGCCGAGATCGCCATCCGCGCCAACGACGCGCGCGCCCTGGTCGCCATGGACCAGCGCTTTCACGCCGCCATCGCCAAGGCCAGCCGCAACGACACCCTGGCCCGCATCGCCATTCCGCTACAGCATAAGGCCACCCGCTTCTGGGTCTACTCCATGGGCAATGACACCACCCAAGAGCGACTGGCGGAAATCGCCGCCCACCGCGCCGTCGCCGACTGTATCGCCCACCACGACGCCGAAGGCGCCCGCGCCGCCATGCTGCTCACCCTGGACGGCCCGGTAACCGCCCCCGAGATCGACCTCAGCGCCCGGCGCCCCGTGGGCCGCAAGGCCTAGCCGGCGCTTTGGCGGCCATCCGACGCGGCGCCTGCCTAAGAATTGATCGCTCTTTAGGCGCCGGGGCGCCGCAGATGCGCGATTAGTCCGCGACAGCTAAAATTTCAGATAAAATTTCAGTTGGAATTTGAAGTTGATCCGTCTGCGGTAGACCTTACAGGTGAAAGCGCGACGCGACGGGATGGCCATCTTTGGCTACGCATACGCGCGCTTATCATGATGGGGGCTCTACATGCCGAGACCAATACTTCTATCTGAAATTTCAACCCTGGCGTTTGCGGCGACGATGATCGCCCTCCCCACGTGGGCTCAGGCGCAGAGCGCAAGCGCTGAACCGCAAGAGATCGTCGTCACCGCCGACCGGGCGGGGCTTCTGGAAAAGAAACCCTCCAGCACGGTGTTCGGCTTCGACAAGTCGCTCTTGGAAACACCCCGCGCCGCCACCTTCGTCAGCGATACTACGCTGGAGCGTTACGGCATCACCAGCATCGATAATCTGGTGGAGATTTCGCCGTCGAGCTACACATCGAGCTACTACGGCGTGCCGGGCTCGTTGAACATTCGCGGTACTTTGGCGGAAAACTACTTTCGCGGTTTCAAGCGGATCGAGGATAGGGGCACCTACGCCACGCCGATAGGCGACGCCTCGGAAGTCCAGATCGTGCGCGGCCCTCCCACCCCGCTCTACGGTGCGGGCAAGGTAGGCGGCTTTCTGAACTTCATTCCGAAGACGTCGAAAGACGCCGGAAAATTTCTGGATGGGCCGACCGGCGAAATCGACCTTACTTACGGCAGCTACAATAAGAAGGAGCTGACCGTGCAAGGGGGTGCGCCAGTATCCATCGGTCCGATCCAGGGCGGCGTCTATGGCTATCTAGATGTGGACGACAGCCACAGCTTCTATCACGGCATCTACCCCAAACGGCAGACGGCGGAGTTATCCGGCGACTTCAATCTGCCGGGCGGATGGACCACGTCCGTTGGCGGCATGGTCTACCACTCGGATGGGGACGTCCAGACGCCTGGCTGGAACCGCCTGACCCAAGATCTGATCGACAATGGGACCTATATCACCGGCCGCAACACCAGCCTGAAAGACATCAACGGCGATGGCCGGCTGCAGCCTGGGGAAATCGGCTACTATCCCTATGGCAGCGCCCTTTATCAGATCTATCCCTACTGCCTCTACACCTCCTGCACCGACGCCAACCACACCCTCGATACCGGCGTCGGCACGACCAAGCTGTCTCCACGGACGGTGTTCGTCAGTTCCGCCGACTTTTCCCGCACCACCACCTACACCGCCTACTACGACCTGGCCAAAAAGCTCTCCAGCAACAGTTCGATCAAGCTGCAGGCCTTCTACGACGCTCTCAATAACGAACGCTTCGTCAGCTATGGCTTCCCGGCCTCCTACCAGTCCTACGTCGGCGAGTTGCGCGCCACCTATCAATTCGATTGGAGCGGCTTTGGCGATCTGGTCACCACCCAGAACTTCATCGGCGCGTCGGAGCGTTATACCCACGCCCACCGGCGCGAGAGCTTCAATTCAGGGGTGATCGCCCTGGATCGCCGCGATTTGTCCTATGGCCCCACCGCTACCGACATCCTCGACAGCCCGTTCAGCACCAATGACGGCGGGCAGCAGGGGCTTGGGTGGGAAAATGATATTCACAGCAGCATCCGCGACACCGGCGGCTTCTTCACCACCGACATCACCCTGATGAAGCGGTTGGAGGTCATCCTCGGCGGCCGCTACGACAATTACAACGTGTCCTCGGCGGACGTGGGCTTCCTGTCCTATGAGGCGCCGAACGGCAACGGCGCCAAGAGCAAGCCCACCTATACCGCCAGCGTCAGCTACAAGACCGATTGGGGCATCATCCCCTACTACAGCTACGCCCAGGCGCCGGCCCTGGAGATCGACCAGTCGGGCGGCATCCCGACCTCGCTCCTGGCCACCAACGGCTTCCTGTCGACCTCCTACCTTTCCGAAGCGGGGGTGAAGTTCCAGGAGCTCCACAGCACCCTCGTCGGCTCCCTCTCAGTCTATCGCCAGACCCGCACCCAGCTGGAACAGAGCGGCGGGGTGACATCGATCCTCGGCACCATCTCCAAGGGCGTCGAACTGGAGGTGCGCTATCTGGCCACCAAAAACATCAGCTTCACCTTCGCCGGCGATATGCAGCACACCGAGGTCAAGGGGCCGGACACCAGCTTCCAGTATATTCCCGCCTCAGTTCTCGGCGTCTCGGGCGTGGACGGGTTCGGCGGCTCCTATGTGGTGTTCAACTTCAGCCAGTTGCCGGGGCGTGGGGGCAACTACAACTACGCCCTGATCCCCCACGCGGTGGTCAGCCTCTACGGCACCTACACCTCGGACAAATATGAGTGGGGCCAGGTGGGCGGCACCTTGGGCGCCACCCACGTCTCGAAGACCTCGACCCTGGTGGAGAACCCGGTCACCTATCCAGACTATTGGCTAGCCAACCTTTCGGCTTTCTACGCCAAGGGGCCCTATACCGTGGTGCTGAACGTGGATAATCTGTTCGACAAGCTCTACTTCACCCCGGACGCGGACAGCTACGCCAATCTGGGCGCCCTGCCTGGCGTCGGGCGCGAGTGGCGGATCACCCTGAAGCGTAAGTTCTGAGTGGCGAAGGCGGGCCGTTGATGCGTTCTATCGAGTACCGGCCCTGGCTCGCCCTCGCCAGTTTCAGCCTTCTACTGTTCCTGATCACCGCCTCCACCTTCTCCGCCCTGGGCGTGGTCTTGCCGGCCATGGTCAAGGAGGAGGGGTGGAGTTGGACGGAGGCCGGGTTCGGCTTTACGCTCCTGGGCGCCTGTTGCGGAGCCTCATCCTATCTGCCGGCCCTCTTGATCCGGCGGATCGGGGTGCGTTGGACGCTTTTGATCGGCACAGGCGTCATGGCGGGGGGCTTCTTTTGCCTCAGCGTCACCCATGGGCTTGTGCTCTACTTCCTTGGCGCCGCCCTTTGCGGGGTGGGCTACCAGATGATGGCCCTGATCCCCGGCACCCACGTGCTGGCCGCCGCCTTCAAGCGCCGGGCCATGGCCTTTGGGGTCTATTTCACCTTTGGGTCCCTCGGCGGCGTGGCTGGCCCATGGTTCGTGCTCGGCTTGATGCAGGCCTCCCACGACCAGTGGCGGCTCTTCTGGTCGGTGCAGATGGCCGTCTCCATCGCCGTCGGCCTCTTCTGCGTGCTGCTCATCGGCTCATCCCAGTGGCTAGCCGACACCTCCGCCAAGACCGACGAGGCGATGGCCGCCGAGGCCCCCGATCCCGCCCGCCGGGTGTTCCGCTCCAACAAGAGCTGGACGGTGGCCGAGGCCATCCGCACCCCGCAATTCTACATCATCCTCGCCGCCTATTTCAGCCACCTCCTGTGCGGGGTCACGGTGGCCAGCCTCTCGGTGGCGCATCTGACCCAGATGGGGGTCGCCGCCACCGTCGCCGGCGCCATGCTGAGCCTTGAGTCCCTGGTGCAACTCGGCGGCCGCCTGCTCGGCGGCATGATCGGCGACTGGCTGGACCCCAAGTACATGCTGATCTTCGCCCTTGGGACCATGGTGGTGGGATGCCTGGCCCTCGCCGGCGCCCACACCTATCCGATGATGCTGCTCTATGTGGCGGGCACGGGACTGGGGTTCGGGTTAACCGCCCTGGCGGTGACGGTGCTGCTGCTGAACTACTTCGGACGCACCCATAATCTGGAGATTTTCGCCCTCACCTGCCTGATCGGCGCCCTTTCCGCATTAGGCCCCTTCATCGGCGGAATTATTCGCGACAGAGTCGGCGGTTTCGGTCTAACATTTCAGTTATTCGCCGCGGTGATCCTGGTGGTGATGGGCGCGGCGCTGTTCATGCGCCCGCCGATCAAGCGGGACGCTTTGGGCGAGATCGACGCAGCGTCAGCCCCGGAGCTGATCGAAAAAGCGGCCTAGGGAGGTCAAAATGTATCAAAAGATTAGTCGAAAGAAGGACTTCGGCGTCTTTCTTCCCGTCGCCAACGGCGGCTGGATCGTCTCCAAGACCTCCCCGGCCCTGGACGACCTCTGGAAGCAGAACCGCGCCGCCGCCATCGTCGCCGACGAGATGGGCCTGGATTTCGTCATGTCCATGGGCAAGTGGCGGGGCTTTGGCGGCGAGACCAACCACTGGGGCGCCTCCTTGGAGTCCCTGACCATGATGGCCGGCATCGCCGAGGCCACCAAGCGGGTGAAGGTTTGGGCGACGGTCCACCCCCTGCTGCAGAACCCCGCCGTCACCGCCAAGATGATCACCACGCTCGATCACATCTCCGCCGGCCGCGCGGGCCTCAACATCGTCGCCGGCGCCTATAGGGACGAGTTCGCCCAGATGGGCGCCTGGGACGAGAGCCTGGGTCACGACGGCCGCTACGCCTTGACCCAGGAATGGACCACCCTGGTCAAGCGCCTGTGGAGCGAGGACAGCGTCACCCACGACGGCCGCTTCTTCCACCTCATTGACTGCGTCTCCGAGCCCAAGCCCCTGTCCAAGCCGGACCTGATCTGCGCCGGCATGTCCGAGCGGGGGCTGCGCTTTGCGGTGCGCGAGGCCGACGCCTGCTTCATCGGCGGCAATACGCCCGAAGAGCGCCGCGACGCCAGCCGCCGGGCCAAAGCCGTCGCCTCAGAGCTCGGCAAGACCATCAAGACCTACGCCATGTGCACGGTCGTCTATGGCGAGACCGATAAGAAGGCTGAGGACCTGGTCCGCCACTATCGCGACGGGGTGGATATGGGCGCGGTGGTGGAGATGATGCGCAACTGGGGCATGGCGCCTGAGAAGCTGACCGCCGCAGCCCAGAAACAAGGCGCCTTCATGACCCAGACGGTGGTGGGCAGCCCCGCCAGCTGTCAGGCGCAGATCGAGGAATTCGTCGCCTATGCCGAGCTCGACGGCCTGATGTTGATCTTCCCCGACTATGTGGAGGGGCTGCAGATGTTTGGCGCCGAAATGCTGCCGGGCCTGAAGGCGGCCTTCGCATGAACGCCGCCAGCCCCGTGCAGAGCGCGCCCGACAGCCTGGCCGCCTGGATCGCTCCCGGCCGCACCGCCCTTCTGATCATCGACATGCAGGTAGATTTTGCCGCTCCAGAAGGCGTCCTCGGTCAATGGGGTCTGGACCTCTCCACCGTGCCCGCCGCGCTGGCCGCCGCCGAGCGGCTGGCTGAGGCCGCCCGCGCGGCCCACGTGCCGGTGATCTTCATCGGCCTGATGACCTCGCCCAAGACCGATTCCCCCGCCTGGAGCAAGCGGATGCGGCGGCGCGGCGGCGATCCCGAGGCCGACAGCGCCCTTTGCCGGGTCGGCGAGACGGGATCGAACTTCTACGGCCCCCAGCCTGCGGTGGGCGAGCATGTGGTGGCCAAGACCCGTTACAGCGGCTTTTACGACACCGATCTGGACGACATCCTTAAAAGCCTGCGCGTCGACACCCTGGTGGCCTGCGGCCTGACCACCGAATGCTGCGTCGACTGCACGGTGCGCGACGCTTTTCACTTGGATTATCAGGTGTTTGTGGCCACCGACGCCTGCGCCGCCTACGAGCCCGATCTGCATACGGGCGCCCTGAAGGCGCTGGATCTCAACTGCGCCATCCTGGTGAAGACCGACGATGTCGCCGATATCTGGACGAAGGTGGCTTCCCATGGCTGATGGTTTTTCCCCCATGGGCTCGGCCGCGCCTTATCCCGTGTCCGAGGCCGACCGCGCCGCCATCGCCGCCGCCATCGACGGCGAGGAACTGGTGCAGTTGGCCCTCAACCTTGGCAACATCCCCAGCCCCGCCGGCCACGAGAAGGCGGCGGGCGACTTCGTTTACGACTGGATGAAGCTGGAGGGGTTCTCGCCACGGCGGGTGGGCGCCACGCCCGAGCGCTCCAACATCATCGGCACCTATGGCGGCAAGGGCGCTGGCCCCACCGCCGGAAAAAACCTGCTCTTCACCGCGCACCTGGACACCGAAAGCCCCACCTGGAACCCGGACCTGGACGCCTACAAGTTCCGCCCCGAGACCCTGGACAATCCCGAATGGAACACATGCTGGCTGGAAGACGGGGTCTTCTACGGCTATCCCATCGCCAACGACCGTGGGCCGATGAGCTGTTTCCTCATGGCCGCCAAGGCGCTGAAGCGGGCGGGCATTGAGCTCGCCGGCAAGATGTACCTCACCGCCTGCCCCGGCGAGATCGGCCCTGAGCCGATCGAGGAGCATCGCGGCATAGCCTATATGGGCAAGGATATCGGCGCCCATTACCTGTTCCATCACGGCGGCGTCGCCCCCGACTACGCCATCGCCGCCGAGGGTTGCGACTTCGGTCTCACCTGGATCGGCAGCGGCTATGCGGTGTTCCGCATCCGGCTCTTGGGCGAGGGGGTGTTCACCCCGCTCCTCACCCACCCCGAGAATGTGGCCGATCACCCCAATCCCATCTATCGCCTGGGCGGGCTGATGACCGCCCTGAACGCCTGGGGCCGCCAATACGAGATCGAGCATCGCTACGAGTGTCAGGGCGGGGTCTCGGCGCCCAAGGCCCAGGTGGCCTCGGTGAGGGGCGGCGTGCCCTACGCCTTCGGGGCGGGGACCGAGGTCGTCAATGTCTATCTGGAAGTGGGCATGACGCCGCGCCAGACCGCCGCCTCCATCCAGCATGAGTTGGAGGCCCTGATGGTCGCCCAGAACCTCGGCGAGGTGGAGATCGAAACGGTGGTGGTGAGGAACGGCTTCGAAGCCGACGCCTCAGCCGTCGCGCCGCTCGTAGGGGCGGTGGACGCCGCCACTCGCCTGACCTTCGGCCGTCCGGTGGAGCGCGCCGCGCCGGTCTTCTCCAGCATGTGGCGCGACCAGAACGTCTTCAACATGCAGCGCATCCCGGCCATCACCACCGGCTTCAAACGCTGGCGCCCGACGCCCAAGGACATGGTGGACAGCGCGCTGATCTACGCCCTGACCGCCCTGGCCGTCTGTGGCAAGGCCGAGCCCGCCGGCGCCACGAGCCGCCCCGCCCCGGTCTATGGCGACAACCCGTTCGGCTGATCCCGCGCCGCTCATTCCCGAGGTTCCCATGGCTTACGACTGCATCGAGGTAAGGCCCCTCACCCGGCGGATCGGCGCCGAGATCGGCGGCGTCGATCTGACCCGGCCGCTGGGAAGCCAGCAGCAGGTGGAAATCCACCAAGCCCTAGCCGACTATCAGGTGATCTTCTTTCGCGACCAGCCCCTCGGCCACGAGGCCCACAAGGCGTTCGGGCGCCTGTTCGGCGATCTGGCCATCCACCCCGGTGTCGCGGGCCTCGTCGATCATCCGGAGATCGTCGCCATCCACGCCGACGCGGAGTCCAAATATATCGCCGGCGAGAACTGGCATTCGGACCTGACCTGCAACGCAGAGCCGCCGCTCGGCAGCATCCTTTATATGCACACGGTGCCGCGGGACGGCGGCGACACCATGTTCGCCAGCATGTACGCCGCCTATGAGGCGCTGTCGGATCGGATGAAGGCCTATCTGGAAGGGCTGACCGCCGTCCACGACGGCGACCACGTCTATCGCCCGCTGTTTCCGGACCTTGACAAGCGCTATCCCTGCAACACCCATCCGGTGGTGCGAACCCATCCGGTGACCGGACGCAAGGCGCTGTTTGTCAACGCCTCCTACACCATCCGTATCAATGAGGTCCCCGAGGAGGAGAGCGACGCCGTGCTGGCCTACCTCTATCAGCACTGCGCCAATCCCAACTTCCATGTCCGCTTCCGCTGGCGGCCGCACTCAGTGGCCTTTTGGGACAACCGCTGCACCCAGCATCTGGCGGTGTGGGACTATTTCCCCGATGTGCGCTCGGGCTTTCGCGTCACTGTCGCCGGCGACAAGCCGTTTTGAGGTAGTCCGCCTCCAAGGCCAATACGCCCCGCACCCTTGGCGGCGAGGCCGGCGCGAACCCCACGATCCCGCCCGGCTATACGGCGGAGTAGTCCTTACCGGCGACGGCCGCCTGGCCCACGGCGAGGCGGGTTTTCAGCGCCTCCAATCCCGCAAATGGAGGTTTCGAATCGGCCAGCAGGTCGATCCATCGCTCCGCCAGCCTCCACCGCTCGGATTCCAGCGCCAAGATCGCAAGGCCGACGAGGGCGTCCTGCCAGTCTGGATACAGGGCCAAGGCCCGGCGAAACAAGGCGCCGGCGCGGGCGACATCGCCGCTGGCCTGCAGCAGTCGCGCCTTGCCGCACAGAGCCTCCGGATGGGTGGAATCCAACCGCAGCGCCGCATCATAGGCCATCATTGCCGCCTCGCTGCGCCGGGCGGCGGCCAGACACTCGCTCAAGGCCAGCCAGGCTTCCACATTGTGCGACTCAAGCCCGACCCAGCGGCGCAGCAGCACGATGGCCTCGTCGAACTGCCCGTCATTGCGGCGTGCGGCGGCGAGAAGCGCCAGGACGTCAGCCTCCAGACGCTCCGGTTCGGGGGGTGGCAGCGACGATGCGTTCGGCATCCGATATCTACAGTCTAAACGATGCAATCATAAACAAAGGAGAGCGGCGCGCCGCAAGGCCTGCCGCGACGCCGGGCTAGGTGCGCAGCGCCGGTTTGGATTTGGACGCCGAGCGCGCAGCGGCCGCGCGCTCGGACTGGCGCCGTCCGCCGTGGGGACCCGCCGCAGAGCCGTCGGCCGCCGCCGCCTTGCGGCGCGCCACCAGCTCAGCCAGGGTTTGGGTGGGAGATTTCTTGGATGTGTCGTCGTCTTGATCGGCCATGAGCCATCCATAACACGTTCACGCGCGGGGCGCGCCCTTACGCGCACGCCATTTGCGCGAAGGCGGCCTGCGCCGGAAGGCTCCGTCAGATTAAGAAACGGCGTGGACGGGCTGATGGACGTGGGAGATCACGTCAAACTTGGTCAGCACCGCCGGCCCATAGGTGGTGGCGATGGCGGTGTCCACGGCGTCACGCCCATAGGCCATGGGAATGCGGCCGATGCGGGGCTTGTTGTGGCGCGCGTCGAAGGTCCACCAGCGACCGTCCAGATAGGCCTCAAACCAGGCGCTGAAGTCCATCGGGCCCGGGGTGGGATCAACGCCGATATCCCCCAGATAGCCGGTGCAATAGCGGGCCGGGATGTTCATGCAGCGGCAAAGGGTGATGGCCAGGTGGGCATAGTCGCGACAGACCCCCACCTGCTCTGAGTGGGCCTCCGCCCCCGTGCGGGTGGAGCGGGCGTTGTGATAGCCGAAGGTGATGCGTCTGTGGGCGTAGTCGACGATGTCGGCGACGCGACGCCAGCCGGGTTGGCTTTGCCCGAACAGCGACCACGCCACGTCGATCAGGTGCTGGGTGTCGCAGTAGCGGCTGCCCAGAAGATAGACCAGGACGTCGTCAGGCAGATCCTCCACCCGGTGCTGCACGGCGTCCACGGGGACCGGGTCGGGGACGCCGCTGTTCTCGATGACGAAGTCGGCGGTGAACGCGATCGGCCCGGCAGGCGCATAGATGCGGGTGCAGACGTTGCCAAAACCGTCCTGGAAGGCGTGCATAGGCGAGCCGGTGCTGGCGCCGATGATCTGAGGACTGACCAGATCGTCCTCTTTTTCGGGGCGAACGTTCAGCATCAGCATCATCGGGGTCGGCGTCGGACAGTCGTAGGCGATATCGAATCCGAGCCGGATTTGCATTGACGCTCCGTGACTGAAAACTCGTTCAAGCAAACGATTTAGTTAGGCAAGCAGCCCACTTGATTAGGCAACGCGCCTTATGGGCTTCGGTTCAGCCTCGACCGCGACCTCCACCGAAACGTCCATGCCGAGGTAGTCTTGCGCCTCCCCATCCCAGGTGCCGGACAGGGGGATGGCCTGGCGGGGGTCGCGGGCCACCGCCACGCGAATCAGGTCGCGATTGCCGACGATGCCGTTGGTGGGATCGAACTCCGTCCAGCCAAAGCTCGGCAGATAGACGCGCAGCCAGGCGTGGGTGTGGCCGCCCCCCAGGCGCCGGGGTGCCGTTCCGCTCTTGGGGCTATAGATGTAGCCGGAGACGAACTGGGCGGCCAAACCCAGGGAGCGCGCCGCCTCCATCATCAACATGGCGAAGTCGCGACAGCTGCCGCTGCGCAGGCGCAGGGTGTCCAGCGGCGTCTGCACCCCCACCTGCAGCCGGGCGACATAGCTGAATTCCTTGCGGATCGCCTTGGTCATGTCCGAAAGAATGTCGAGCACGGCGGCGGAGCGCCTGTCCTCCAGGAAGCTTTGCGCCCACAGGGCCAAGTGCCGATCGGGGTCGGGATATTGCCGCTCTATGGAGCGAAGGAGGTCGGGCATGTCCTCGGCCCCATAGACGAAGGGAAAGCACGCCTCGCCCCCCGCCACGCTTTCGCTGGGCAAGAGGTCCGGCGCCGCGGGATTGTGATCCAGGCGCACGTCGCTCTCGAACATCAGGGTGTCGGCGGCCTTATCGAAACGGGCGAGGCCGACAGTATTGCCGAACACGTCATGCACATAGCGCAGATCCACCGGCTCTGGCGTGATCGCCAGGCTGGCGTGCAGCAAATGCTGGTCGTAGCTTTCCAGCGGTCGAAACAGGAATCGATGCTCGCCGAACAAGACCGGCTTGCTATAGCGATATCGCGTCGTGTGTCGGACGGTGAGAATCGGCATGATGAGATGAGGCTACGGCAATTCTAAACAAGTCGTCGACATTCCTGCTGGGGGCGGACGACCCGCCGCCGTTTACTGTAGAAAATGCAGGCGGCAAATCGCCCATCGTCCTCATTTGCGATCATGCGGGCCGCCAGATTCCCCGCGCCCTCGGCCGGCTCGGGGTCAGTGAGAGCGACCTCTTGCGACATATCGCCTGGGATATCGGCGCCGGCGCCCTTTGCACCCGCCTATCCCAGCGTCTGGACGCGGCGGCGATCCGCCAGACCTATTCGCGCCTGGTGGTGGATTGCAATCGCGGGACGGACAGCAGCCAGCTGATGGCCAAGATCTCCGATGGAACCGCGATCCCCGGCAACGCCGCCCTCTCCCCGGCCGAGGTGGAGCAACGGCTTTGCGAGATATACCGTCCCTATCACGACGCCGTCGCCGGGCTATTGCAAGAGCGCGTCGCCACCGGCCGCCCGCACGTGCTCCTGCTGCTGCACAGCTTCACCCCCCGCATGAACGACGTCGAGCGCCCATGGCGTTTCGGCGTGCTGCATATGGGAAATTCGCCCCTCTCATCGGCCATGCTGGCGCGGCTGCACGAAAAGCTTGGAGACGAGGTGGGCGATAATGAGCCCTACGCCATGGATGGGACCGACTATACCGCGCCGCGCCACACCGCCCAAAGCGGCTTCGACTATCTGGAGCTGGAAGTGCGCCAGGATCTGATCGCCGAGCCCGAGGGCCAGGCCGCCGTCGCCGACTGGCTAGCGCCCCTGCTGGAGGAGGTGATCGGACGATCGCCAACCCGCGGGCGGGACGAAGACGGCGGTGAAGCAGGGTCATAGGCGTCTCCTTGGACGGCCGGCGCCGACGCGCGCGCCATCGAGATGGGTTTGCGCGGGCCGCCGAAGAGCTGCCTGTTTGGGTCTGGGTTAAGCGGGCGGCGTCTTCACCATGCGCACGATGGCCAGGCTCAGCCCATTGGGTAGAGGCGCCTCGGACCGCTCCGCCGCCACATAGCCATAGCGGCTGTAGAGGGGGATGCCCGTCAGCGTCGCGCCGAGCTCCAGCCTAGTGAATCCATAGGCCGCGGCGGCCGCCTCGCACGCCTCCAGCAGCGCTGCGCCTACGCCTTGCCGCGCATAGCGGGGCTCGACGAAGAAGGCGCGGATGCGGGCGGCGTCGACGCCCGGCGTCAGTTCCCCATCGTCGCGATCGGCCACGGCATCGGCGCCATAGAGGGTGCGCCGCCGGCTCCAGCCGCCGCAGCCGGCCGCCGCCCCGTCGATCTCGGCGACGAAATAGCTGCCGTCCAAGATCAGTTGACGGTCCACCCCGAACACCGACCCCAACGCCCCATCCAGCTGCGCCGACGTATAGTCGCCGGCCTGCAACTCCCGCACCGAGCGGGCGATCAGGGCGGCGAGGGCCTCCACCTCATCCAGCCGCGCCGGTCGAATGGCGATGGTCATGGCCCGCCCGGTCACCGGGCCAGCGCCGCCGCGGCCGGGGTGGCCCCGGGCTTATCGGGCGGGTTGTTCTTCTCCAGGAAATCCACGGCGGCGGTCAGCATCTGCAGTCTGGTCTCCCCTCGCGACAGCCAGTGATCCTCGCTCTTCAAGGTGACCAGGTCCACCGGCTTGCCAGCCCGCTTCAGGGCGTCGGCCATCTCGCGGCTCTGATCGAAGGGCACCACCGTATCGTCCTTGCCGTGGATCAAGAGGATGGGCATGGCCGCCCTGTCCGCGTGCAGGGCCGGGGAGATGGCGTCCAGGCTCCGGTCGCCAGACGATTTGACACCCATGAAGCGGTTCCAAAAGCGCATGGTTTGGGCATCCCGATCATCACCCTTATCCCGCTCATAATCCATAAAGCGCCGCAGGTCCGAAATGCCGGCCAGATCCACCGCGCAGCGATAGGCGGCCGGATCGAACACCGCGCCGGCCAGGGCCGCATAGCCGCCATAGCTGCCGCCCATGATGCACACGCGCTTTGGATCGATCACCCCCTTGGCCGCCAGGGCGCGCACCCCGTCGGACAGATCGGTCTGCATCTTGCGTCCCCACTCGCCATAGCCGGCGGTCATCAGGCCAGGCGCGATGTCCGCCGAGCCGCGATACTGGGGCTGCAGAACCGCATAGCCCCGCGACGCCAGGGCCTGGGCCCACCAGTCAAAGCCTGCGTCGTCATGGGCGGCTGGCCCGCCATGCACCAACACGACCAGCGGCAGCCCCTTGGCCGCCCGATCCGTCGGCAGGGTCAGGTAGGCCGGCAGCTTGAGCCCATCGGCGGCGGCGTAGTCGATCACCTGGCTCTGAGCCACATCCTCCGCGTCCACGCCGGCGTATTCGTTGACCAAAAAGTCGGCCGTGCCCTTCCTCAGGTCCACGAGGAAATAGGCCGCGCCGTGCGGCGCCCCCTCCACCACCACCGCCACGGTCTTGCGGTCATCCGACCAGGACGCCAGGCGCAGCTCATCATTGGGAAAGGCCCGCACCACCGCATCCCAGGCCTTCTGATCCGCAGGCGCCAAAAAGGTATAGATCGTGCGTTGCATGGTCTGTTCGGCGCCGCCGATGGCGGCGTGGGTCAGGGGATCGTGGATCACCGCCTTGTCGCGGAACGCTTCCAGGGGCCCTGACCAGGTTCCGTCCTTCAGGTCGGCCTCGTGCATAACCGATCCATGTTCGTCCTGCACCTGCACCATGGCCGATCGACCGTCGTGGCCGAGCCCAACGAGGCTGGGCGTATCGATCAGCGCCGTTTCCGCATAGACCGTCTTCCAGCCCCAGCCGTCCTTTATGCTGAGGGTCCAGCGGCCCGAGCCCTGCACATAATCCTCCCGCGCCGCAGCCTGCCCGTCCGGGCCGATGAGGAAGCCCTGGGTCGTCTCGCGGCCCTGGGCCACGACTTGCGGCTGTCCCAAGTCCAGATCAACTTTGAAGAGGGTGACCAAGCCGGTGTTATTGAGGAAGGTTTCACCCTCGACAAACACGGTCGGCCGGCCCTTGACCGGGATCACCACAGGCAGGGAGAGGATGGTGTTCATCCCATGTTCGACCCCGGCGATCAGCGGCCGGATGCGCTTCTGATCGAGATTGAGCACCGCCCCCATCATATATTCGCGCCGCGGCCCCATGATGCCGTAGGGCTCATCGGTGGTGGAGGTGATCAGCAATAGGTGGTGTTCGCCCGCCCACTGCACGCCCCGCACCTTCACGCTCCCAAGCCCGCCGGCGAACAGGATGGACCGGGTCGCTGTGTCGCGGACGTGAAGCTGGCGTTGCGTCAACGATCCCACGATCACGGCGATCTTCGTGCCGTCGGGGGATATCTGCACATCCGATACGCTGGGCAGGCCGCCGTAGTCCTTGAGGCTCGGTCCGGCCAGGGCCGGCCCCACGACCAGCCCCCAAACGCCCACGAGCAGCGCCACCCACCGAATTCCCATAGTCCCGCCCCCGCAACGTCTAGGCGCAAGCTACAGGATCACCGCGCAGGCGGGAATGTCGGCGCCGATATTTACAATCGTTCGGCGAAGCTTTCGACCGTCTCAGCGGCGGGGAGAGATCGGCAGGACGGCGGTGCAGGCCCGCGCCGGCCACTACGCCCCGCCAGGCTAGCCCAGGCTAGGCGCCCTTTCGCCAGTAGACGCCGGTCCAGTCGATCTTGACGATGGGATCGGTGATGCCGCGCCGGGCGCGAAACTCGTCCACCGCCTGGCGGCAGGCGTCGATGGCCCCATAGTCGTCGGCGATGATGAAGCCGCCGGGAACCACCTTGTCGTAAAGGGGGTCTAAGGTGTCGAGGGTGGATTCGTAGAGGTCGCCGTCCATCCGCAAGAGGGCCAAGGGCCCGATCTGCGATGACCCCAGGGTGTCCTTGAACCAGCCGGGCAGAAAGCGGAACGTCTGGTCCCAAAGACCGTAGCGCTCGATCAGCGCCTTCACTCGCGGTTCCGACACGCTGATCCACGGCCAGGCCGACTTGGAGAGGTTTATCCCCAGATCCTGAGGCAGGGTGGACACCGGCACTCCCTCAAAGCTGTCAGCAATCCAGATGGTGCGGTCATCGACGCCGTGGGCCTTCAGGACCCCCCGCATCAGGATCGGTCCGGCCCCCTTCCAAGCTCCCGCCTCCAGGAAGTCGCCAGCGATCCCTTCGGCCAGCAGGGTCTCGATACAGAACTGGATATTGTCCAGGCGCTGGCGGCCCATCATGGCGTGGGCGAAAGCGCGGGGCGTGCGCCCGTCCACGGCCACATCGGCGTGGGCCTGCATCTCCTGGCGAATCTCGGCGATGTCTTCCAACGCGTAGATCATACCGCCGGGTAGCGGCCGCACCTCGCCCCGGCGCAGATTCTCAGCCAGGTAGCGCATCAGGAAGCGCAGCCGGACTTCGTTTTCCAGATAGGGAATGTTGAGCAGTGAACGTTTCAACAAGTCGAGGTAGAGCTCAGTCGGTTCGGTCACGTCATTCCCCAGCACATCGCCAGCACCGTCATACGGTTACGCTGCGAGGGCGCCAAATGAAGTTTGGCCCATCCAGAAAGGAAACTCCGCATTGGAGCGGTCGGGCGACCACCCGTCATCGGCAATCATCGACAAGCTGGCCGGGTTGGCGATCTACGCCCCAGGCCAGCGGCTGGCATGATAGCGCGATCCAGTGGACAACCTCCCCTGCGCCCTCCCGAGCCCTGTTCACGCCAAGGCTGAAGCGGGCGATTTTCCTTCGAATGCCGGGAAAAACACGCCAGGATAGAGCGTTCGCGTGGAGGGGAGCATGAAGGTGGTTAGCTTGATGGGAGTTGTAGCCGCGGCGCTCCTGGCCACTGGAGAGGTCGGTTCAGCCCAGCCCGCCGGAGACCCCGTGATCAGCGCCTATCGCGAGTATACAGCGGCCATGGATCATCATGATCCAGCCGCCTCCGAAGCCGCCGCCGCTGGCGCTCTGACGGCTTCGGAGGCGCGCGACGGCGGCGGGAAGATGACCGCCGTTCTGGCGTTGAACCTGGCCAGCATCATGATGGATCGCAATGAGAAGGCGCAAGCCATCGCCCCCGCTCGGCGCGCTTATGAGCTCGCCCACGCGGGCGCCCGAGGGATCGATGAGCTTATGGCGCGGCTGTTGCTGGGTGAAGCCGAACTCTCCGCCAATCCTAAAGGGGATGAATCCTTTTTGATTTCAGCCTTGGCCGCCGCCGATCAGCGGACGGATTTGGATGACTACGCCTACCCCGCCGCGTTGGTCTTGAAGGAGGCGGCGCTCACTACGCAAAACTGGAAGGCCATGCAGATCGCGGGGCTGGCGGCGCAGCATCATCTGGGCGGGCAGGGAGACGCAAAGACCTTGGCGCTTGTACAGGCGATGAAGACGCAAGCGATCGGCCTGATTGGCCAGCACGAGGACGAGAAAGCTGATCCGGTGTTGATGAAAGCCCTACGCCTTATCCTACCGCTGGCCCCGGAATCCGCCGACGCCGACACCATTTCGGACGGTGAAATACTGTATTCCGAAGTCGCCGTCTTGCGGGCCGGAGAGGAAGCGAGACGGCAATCTGAAGGCCTGTTCGCTCCCCCTGAGCGACAGTATAGGTTGCCCCCGCTGTTTCAGCGGCCCCAGTTGCCACGCGTGCTGCCGCTATGCCAAGTCAAGGTCAGCGCATGGCCGATGCCGACCTACCCGCCTTCGATGCTCACAAGGGGCGGCGTCGGTGCAGTCGGTCTGCGCCTCGTGGTCACCCATCAAGGCGTGGTTTCAAGCGCCAAGGTTTTGGCTGTATTTCCTGAGGGCGAGTTCCGCCAATCCGTCCAAAGCCCTGCTGTAAGGTGGCGCGTGACGGACCTCAATGCCGGGAAGCAGCCCTGCGAGATGGCCTCCAACGACGTATTCCAAATTGTAAAATTTTCATTCGCGCCGCCGCCAAGGTAGACGCCCCGGGGCTAGGGCGATCCTAGTCCGCCACCTCACCCCCATCCCCAAGACTTCTCCAATGAAGGGGATGGCGAGGTTGTGACGACGTTTTACCCCAGCGCGTCCCACCCCGCGTCCGGCTTAAACCGTTCGCCGTGCTTCTCCGCCAGCTCCGCCAGCCTGGCCTTGATCTCGGCGATGCCGCGCGCCTTGGCGTAGTGGATCGGGCCGCCGCGGAAGGGGGCGAAGCCTGAGCCGAAGATCATCGCGGCGTCCACCACGTCCGCATCGTCCGACACCTTCTCGCGCAGGAGGGTGACGCAGGTGTTGAGCATGGGCAGGATCAGCCGGTCGGCCATGTCGGCGTCTGGCTTGGCCGCCTTGGGGTCCTTCACCGCATGGCCAGCCTTCCAGACATAGAGGCCCTCGCCGGTCTTGCGGCCGAGTTTCTTGGCCTCGACCTTTTCGCGCAGCCAGTCGGGCGTATCGGGCATGGCCCAGTTCAGCTCGCGCTTCAGCATCTCGGCCACGTCCAGGCAGATATCGAGGCCGACGGTGTCCGCCAGCTCGATCGGGCCCATGGGCATTCCAAAGTCTTCCGCCGCCTTGTCTATGGTCTCCTTGGCGATCCCTTCGTCCAGCATGGCCATGGCCTCCTGCAGATAGGGGGTCAGGGCGCGGTTGACGATGAAGCCGGGGGCGGACTTGGCGGGCGCCGGCAGGCGGTCGATCAAGCCGGCGAAGCCGCGGGCGGTGCGCTCTACCTCGGCGTCCAGCTGGTCGTGGCTGATCACCTCCACCAGGGTCATCCGCGAGACCGGGTTGAAGAAGTGCAGCCCCACCAGCCGCTCAGGCTTCTTGAGCCCTGTGCGCAGTTCCTCGAAGGGAATGGAGGAGGTGTTGCTGGCCAGGATCGCGCCCGCCTTCATCTTCGGCTCGGTCGCCGCATAGATGGCGTGCTTCAGCTTCAGGTTTTCCGGCACCGCCTCGATGACGATGTCGGCGCCGGCGATGCCTTCGCCCTTCAGGTCGGGGATCAGGCGATCCATCGCATCGCGGATTCTCAGGGAGTCGCCCCGGCCGATCTTCTCATAGAGGGCGGCGGCGCGCTTGATGGCCCCGGCGAGCGGCTCGGGTTTCACGTCGCCCAAGGTCACGGTCAGGCCGCGCCAGGCGACCCAGGCGGCGATGTCGCCCCCCATGGCCCCCGCGCCGATCACGTGCACGTGCTTGATCTTGGGCGGCTTGCCGGCCACGCCCTGCAGCTTCATGCGCAGGAAGAAGACCCGCACCAGGTTCTTCGACGCCTCGCTGAGCACCAGGTGGGCGAAGGATTTGATCTCCTCGCGCTTCATCGCCTCGAAATCGCCGCCGTACTTTTCCCAAAGGTCGATCAGGGCGTAGGGGGCGGGATAGTTCTTGTGCGGTGCCTGCTTGTCGGCCTCGGGCCGCATACGCTGGGCGAGGAGCTTGCGCGCCGGGCCGCTGTCGAGCACCCGGCTTTTCAGGGTCGGCTTGGGGCTGGAGAGCTTGCCGGCGAGGGCGGCTTGGATAGCCGCCTCCACGTGGCGCTCGGGCACCACCACATCGATGATCCCCAGGCTCTTGGCCTTGCGGGCCGGCAGGGTCTTGCCGGTCAGCATGATCTGCATGGCTTCCAAGGGATCGATCAGCCGGGTCAGGCGGGCGGTGCCGCCAAGGCCCGGGTGCAAACCCAGCTGGATTTCCGGGAAGCCGTAGGTGGAGCCTTCCACGCCGATACGGTGGTGACAGGCCAGGGCCACCTCCAGCCCGCCGCCTAAGCAATAGCCATGGATCACGGCGATGGTGGGGATGGTCAGGGCTTCCAGCCGGTCGGCTACCGCGTGGGCGCGGGTCATCTGCGCCGCCACTTCGGCCTCATCAGTCATGCCGAGGAACTGGGTGATGTCGGCGCCGGCGATGAAGCCGGAGGACTTGGCGGAACGGATCACCAGACCCTTGGGGCGGTTCGCCTCCAGGTCGGTGAGGATGGCGTCCAGTTCCTCCAGCACCTCGGCGGAAAGGGTATTGGCCGAGGCGTACTGCTTATCCAGCACGGCCCAGGCGAGATTGTCGCCATCGCGGGTGACGCGCCAGTTTTTGTAGGGCTGGGGCGCGGTGGATTTCACGCCAGGGCCCAGCTCCTCGTCGCGGGCGCGCAGGGTCTTTAGGACCAGATCGTTTTTATCGAAGCCGTCGGCCATCTGAATTTCCTTAAACCGCTTCGATCAACATGGCGCCGCCCTGGCCGCCGCCGATGCACTCGGTGGCGATGGCGGTCTTCTTGCCCAGGCGATGCAGCGCATTGATCGCGTGCAGCACGATCCGGTTGCCGCTGGCGCCCACGGGGTGGCCGAGCGCGATGGCCCCCCCGTCGATGTTCAGCTTTTCAGGATCGATCATGCCGGCCGCGCCGGGAAGGCCCAGGACGCCTTTGCAGAAGGTTTCGTCATTCCAGGCGGCGAGGCAGGAAAGCACCTGCGCCGCGAAGGCCTCGTTGATCTCCCAGACGTCGATGTCGGAGAGGGAAAGGCCCGCGCGCTTCAGCAGCGGGGTGGAGGAGATCACCGGTCCCAGGCCCATCACCGACGGATCGCAAGCCGACCACTGGCTGTCCTTGATCACGCCGATGGGTTTCAGCCCATGCTTCTTCACCGCATCTTCCGACGCCAGGATCACCCAGGAGGCGCCGTCGGTGATCTGGGAGGAGTTGCCGGCGGTGACCTTGCCATAGGGGCGCTCGAACACCGGCTTCAGCTTGCCGAGCTTCTCCACCGACGAGTCGGCGCGCACTCCGTCGTCGTGGTCGAACAGTTCGCCGTCCTTGGAGAACATCGGCTCGATCTCATTTGTCAGCCAGCCCTCGGCCGCTGCCTTGGCCAAGCGCTTGTGGCTCTCCACCGAATAGGCGTCGGCCATTTCGCGGCTGACGTGGAAAAGGTGCGCCAGGACTTCGGCGGTCTGGCCCATGCCAAGGTTGGTGATGGGGTCGGTCAGGCCCCGCTCCAGCCCAATCACCGGGGTCAGCATGTCGGGGCGGAAGCCGGCGATGGCCTTGGCCTTGTCCATGGGCGACTTGGCGGCGTTCATGGCCGCCAGGAAGTCCACCGCATCGGCCCGCACCACCAGGGGGGCGTGGCTGAGGCTTTCGGCTCCGCCGGCCAGGATCATGTCCGATGAGCCCTCGCGGATATAGCGATAGGCGGTGTCGATGGACTGCATCCCCGAGCCGCAGTTGATGGCCACGGTGAAGGCGACCATCTCGGTGCCGCAACCGAGCCGCAGAGCCGCGACCCGGGCCGGGTTCTGCTCATCGGCGATGGCGTTGACGCAGCCCAGGATCACCTGATCGAAGGCGCTTGCCGCAAACGGCTGGCGCAGCAGCAATGGCCGGCCGCACTGCACCGCCAGATCGACCGGAGTGAAGGGGCCGGGCTTGCCGCGAGCCTTGATGAACGGCGTGCGCGCGCCGTCGACGATGTAGACGGGACGCCCGCTGGGCCGCCCGGACTTTGCTTGGCTCAATGCAACACCGCTGTCGGTTGGGGTTCGAGGTTCGGCTGGGGCTCTGAGGATTCAGCTGGGGCCTTGGCGACGGTCTTAGCCTTTTCCGGCTTGCCTGCAACCGGCGTCTGAGTGGATGCAACATGACGTTGCGTCAACTCCTCCAGGGAAAAGTCGTCCACGGCGATCACCTTCGCCACCGCGGTGTCGGCGGCCTTCAGGGCTTCGACCTCGCCGGGGGTGAGCATTCCCTTCTTCTCCGCCGTGCGCCAATCGCGGATGTGGAGTTTCCTCAGCCGATCATGGATCGGTTGGGTGGCGATCACCTGGTCGAAGGCGTCGATCAGGCCGCCCACCGCCTCTTCCTTGCCGCCGACGAACAGCCCCTCCACCAGCCGGTCGCGGGTGGCGCAAGGGGCGGTGATCAGGTCGGCGCACTGACGCACCGTCTTGTCTGAGGGGCCCCGCGCCAGGGGCCCGAGGGGCAGGATGGCGGCCCTCAGCAGCACGCCGACCACGGGGCTGGGCATATTGGCGAACACCAGGTCGAAGGTCTGCTCGATCTTGGCGAAACCGGTCTTCATCACATAGTCCAGAAGCGGGAAGTCCTCGTCCTGCCGCCCCTCGTCCTCGAAGCGCTTCAGGGCCGCGGAGAGGAAATAGAGCTCCGATAGGATGTCGCCCAGGCGCCCGGAGAGGATTTCCATCCGCTTCAATGCTCCGCCGATGGTCAGGAAGGCGATGTCGGAGGTGAGGGCGAAGGCGGCCGAATACTGGCCCATCTTGGCGTAGAATTGCGTGGCGCGCCCGGCGGCAGGCACCGGCGTCAACATGCCGCCGCTCCAGCTGCGCCCGGCCGCCCGCAAGGCGGTGGCGATGGAATGCACCACATGCTTCCAGAACTGCTGGTCGAAGGCGTCCAGCCCCCGCTCGCGGTTGGCGTCGCCCAGAGCCAGGATTTCCTTCAGCAAGTAGGGGTGGGAGCGGATGGCGCCCTGGCCGAAGATCATCAAGGAACGGGTGAGGATATTGGCCCCCTCCACCGTGATGCCCACCGGCACCGAGCGATAGACGGTTCCGAGATAGTTCATCGGCCCGTCGATCACCGCCTTGCCGGCGTGCACGTCCATGGCGTCGTTCACCGATTCGCGCATCCGCTCGGTGGCCCCCTGTTTCATCAGGGCTGAGATGACCGAGGGGTGGTGGCCCTGGTCCAGGGCCGCGCAGGTGAGGCGGCGGGCGGCGTCGAGCAGGTAAGCGTTGCCGGCGATCCTCGCCAGCCGCTCCTGAATGCCCTCGAACTTGGAGACGGAGACGTTGAACTGGCTACTCACCCGCGCATAGGCGCCGGTGGTGAGCACCGAATAGGCGGCGGCGGAGGCCGATTGCGAGGGCAGGCTGATGCCCCGCCCAGCGGCCAGGGCCGTCATCAGCATCTTCCACCCCTGCCCCACCCGCGCCGCGCCGCCGATCACTAGGTCCATGGAAATGACCACGTCGTGACCGAAGTTGGGGCCGTTCTGGAACACCTGCATGGCGGGCAGGTGCCGGCGACCGATCTCGACCCCCTTGGTATCCGTGGGGACCAAGGCGCAGGTGATGCCGATCTCCTCCTGGCCGCCCAACAAATGCTCGGGGTCGAACAACTTGAAGGCCAGGCCAAGCACCGTGCAGACCGGACCGAGGGTGATGTAGCGCTTATGCCAGTTGAGCTTAATGGCCAGCTGACCGTCCTCGCCCCGGATCACCACCCCGTGGTCTATCATCGAGGCGGCGTCCGAGCCCGCTTCCGGCGAAGTCAGCCCAAAGGCAGGGATCTCCGTGCCGTCGGCCAGGCGCGGCAGCCAATAGTCCTGCTGCGCCTTGGTGCCGAAACGCAGGATCAACTCGCCGGGCCCGAGCGAATTGGGCACCATGGCGGTGACGGCGGCGGTCACCGAGCGGCTGGAGATCTTTCGCACCACGGATGAGTGGGCGTAGGCGGAAAAGCCCAGGCCGCCATAGGCCTTGGGAATGATCATGCCGAAGAAGCGCTTGTCCTTCAAAAAGGCCCAGGCCTCGGGCGGCAGGTCCATCAGCTCCCAATTGATCTTCCAGTCGTCGAGCATGGCGCAGAGCTCGTTCACCGGCCCGTCGAGAAACGCCTGCTCTTGGTCGGACAGCGTGGCCGGCGGCGTGTTCAACAGCACCGCCCAGTCGGGATTGCCGGTGAACAGCTCAGCGTCCCACCAGACGTCGCCGGCCTCGATGGCGTCGCGCTCGGTGGCGGACAGGGTGGGCATGGCGGTCTTGGCCCATTGGAAAATGGGTCGCGTGACAAAGTCACGGCGAAGGGAAGATACGCTCATGAGGATCACCTAGGTTTTGCCCGCCAAGACGGGTAACGCGCGAGGAGCATCGGAGTTCACCGGGCGCGGCGAGAGAATCGCCGCTAGCCCCGTTTGACACCCTCCCGATTTCGGCTGAGCCTCCGCCAAGGAAGACCCGACCTGCGCCCCTGGACCGAAAGCTGGCGAGCTCATGCCCAAAACCATCGACTTCATCTTCGATTTCGCCAGCTTCAACGCCTACTACGTCCATCGGGTGCTGCCCGGGATCGCCGCGCGGACCGGGGCGGCGATCAACCTGATCCCCTGCCTTCTGGGCGGCATCTTCAAGGCCACTGGCAACCAGGCGCCGATCTACGCCTTCGCTGGAGTGAAGGGAAAGCTGGCCTATGAGATGCTGGAGAACGAACGCTTCGTCAAAAAGCACGGACTGACCGCCTTTCGCATGAACCCGCACTTTCCGGTCAATTCGCTCCTCGCCATGCGCGGCCTGATCGCCGCCGAGATGGACGGCGGCAAGGACGCCTATGTGGAGGCGGTGCTCAGGGGCTTTTGGGAAGACGGGCTGAAGATGGACGCCCCCGCCGTCTGGAGCGAGGTGGTTGATAAAGCCGGCCTGAACGGCGCAGCCCTCCTCCTGCGCACCCAGGACCCGGCGGTGAAGGCCAAGCTGGCGGCCAATACCGAGGCGGCAGTGGCGCGGGGCGCCTTTGGCGTCCCCACCTTCTTCGTCGGCGAGGAGATGTTCTTCGGCAAGGAGCGGCTGGGGCAGGTGGAGGCGGCGGTGAACCGGCATTGAAGGCTTTCGTGCAAGGACAGGAAGCGAACCGTGGCCCAATGCGTTAAGCCTGCAACATGCCGACCCTCCCTGACCGCCTGATCTTCCGCCCCGACGATGTGGACCTGACGCGCTCGCCCCTGCGCGCTTCCCTCAATGAGCCTACCTATGTGCTGGGGGCCTTCAACCCCGGTCTGACCATCCTGCCCAATGGCAATTTGCTGGCCATGATCAGAGTGGCCGAGGCGCTGCGTGAGCCCGTGTCGGACGCCCACATCCGCACCATTCGCTGGACGGCGCAGGGCTATGTGCTCGACAACTGGCCGGTCTCGTCGGTGGACATGACCGACCCGCGCCAGTTCTCCTTTCGCCGCAACAACCACCGGATGCTGGGTCTGACGTCGCTCTCCTGGCTGTTGCCGGTAGAGCTGACGCCCGATGGGCTCCAGGTGATCGCCGTCCACTATGATCGCGCCATCGCCCCCACCACCGCCTATGAGGAGTATGGCGTCGAGGACGCGCGCATCAGCAGCATAGACGGGCGCTGGTACATGACCACCTGCGCCGTCTCCGCCGAGCGCCACTGCACGACCATGCACACCTCGGACAACGGCCTGGACTACAAGCTCGAAGGCATAGTGCTGGACCACCAGAACAAGGACATGGTGCTGTTCGAGGGCAAGGTGGGGGACAAGTTCATGGCCCTGACCCGGCCCCTGGGCGAGCTTTACTTCGTCTATCCGGAAGACAGCATCTACGCCGGCGGCCCCTCGATCAACTTCGCCCAGTCCCCAGACGCCCTGCACTGGAAGCCCCTGGACCAGCCGGGCATTCGCGGCCGCAAGGACTCCAGTTCCGCCGCCAAGGTGGGCGGCGGCAGCCCGCCCATCCTCACCGACGCCGGCTGGCTGATGCTTTATCACGGGGTGGAGCCCCAGGGGGTGGTGGGCGCCTATCGCACCTTCTGGGCCGTCTTGGCGGCGGACGATCCGTCCAAGATCGTGCGGCTGGAGGACGTAGAGCCTCTGCTTGAGGCCGACCCGCAGTTGACCCAATCCATCGCTCACCTAGCCTATCTGCCGACGCCGGCAGTTTTCACCACCGGCATCGTCGACGCCAGTCTGATGGGCGGGGGCGATCACTACATCGTCGCCTCGGGCGAGGCCGACCTCGCCTGCCGCATCACCCACATCCCCAAGAGCCGCTTCGCATGACCGAGATCGCTGAGCCGCACGAACCCTGGTGGATGACCGGCGTGATCTATCAGATCTATCCGCGCTCATTCTCCGATTCCAACGCCGACGGGATCGGCGACCTGAGGGGGATCGAGCAGCGGCTGGGCTATCTGGAATCCCTGGGCGTGGACGCCATCTGGCTGTCGCCCATCTTCCCCTCCCCCATGGCCGACTTCGGCTATGACGTGGCCGATTACACCGGCGTCGACCCGCTTTTCGGCACGCTGGACGACCTGGACACCCTCATCGCCGCCGTCCACGCCCGCGGCATGAAGCTGATCCTGGACTATGTGCCCAACCACAGCTCCTCCCAGCATCCCTGGTTCCTGGAGAGCCGGTCCTCCCGCAATAACCCCAAGCGCGACTGGTACATCTGGCGCGATCCGGCGCCGGGCGGCGGCGTACCCAACAACTGGATCAGCGATTTCGGCGGCTCGTCCTGGGAGTGGGACGAAGCCACCGGCCAATACTACCTGCACGCCTTCCTGAAGGAGCAGCCGGACCTGAACTGGCGTAATCCCGAAGTGCGCGCCGCCATGATCGAGGTCTTGCGCTTCTGGCTCGACCGGGGCGTGGACGGGTTTCGCATGGACGTGCTCTGGCACATCATCAAGGCGCAAGGCCTCCCCGACAACCCCATCAACCCCGACTACCACTATGGCATGGGGCAAAGGGACGAGGTGCTGCAGACCAACTCCACCGACCAGCCGGAGGTGCATGAGATCGCCGCCGAAATGCGCCGCCTCGCCGACAGCTACGCCGGCGACCGGGTGCTGATCGGCGAAATCTATCTGCCGACGCCCAAGCTGATGGAATACTACGGCACGGCCGAGGCGCCGGAGGTGCAGCAGCCGTTCAATTTCCAGCTGATCGGCTTTCCGTGGACAGCTCCAGGCCTGGCCAAGCTGATCTCAGAATACGACGCCGCCATCCCCCCCTTCGGCTGGCCCAACTGGGTGCTGGGCAACCACGACCGGCCTCGCATCGCCGACCGGGTGGGCGAGGCCCAGGCGCGCATCGCCGCCATGCTGCTCCTGACCCTGCGCGGCGCCCCCACCGTCTATTACGGCGACGAGCTGGGGATCGGCCGGGTGGAAATCCCGCCCGACCGGGTGCAGGACCCGGCGGAGCTGCGCCAGCCCGGCATCGGCCTGAACCGCGACCCGGTGCGCACGCCCATGCCCTGGGACGGGACGCCCAACGCCGGCTTCACCAGTGGCGAACCCTGGCTGCCCCTGAACGCCGACTGGAAGACGCGCAACGTAGCGGCCCAGATCGACGCGCCGGGCTCCATGCTGACCCTTTATCGACGCCTCCTGGCCCTGCGCCGCACCCATCCGGCCCTGTCGCTGGGCGACTGGCGGCTCTCGCCTTGCGAGGGCGACGTCTTGGCCTATGAGCGCCAGCACGCAGACGACCGGCTGCTGATCGTCTTGAACCTCGGCGCGCGGCCGCAACGGGTCGCCGCGCCCGCCTGGGCGGTGGGCGGGACCGTGATGCTCTCCACCCTCGACAGCGCCCCGATGCTGAACGGCGACACCCTGACCCTGCACCCCAACGAGGGCCTGATCATCGCGCCCAAGGCTGCCTGACCCCATGCGCCTCGCCATGCTCGCCCCCATCTCCTGGCGCACGCCCCCGCGCCACTATGGGCCCTGGGAGCTGGTCACCAGCCTCCTTACGGAAGCCTTGGTCGCGCGGGGCGTGGACGTGACCCTCTTCGCCACACTCGACTCCATTACCGCCGGAAAGCTGGCCGGGGTCGTTCCCGCCCCCTACTCAGAAGACCCCAGCATCGACCCCAAGGTGTGGGAGGCGCTGCACGTCGCCCACCTGTTCGAGCACGCCTCTGAGTTCGATCTGATCCACAATCAGGCCGACTTCATCCCCCTGGTGTTTTCGCGCCTGGTGAAGACGCCGATGGTCACCACCATCCACGGCTTCTCCTCCGAGCAGATCGTCCCCGCCTTCAAGATGTACGAGGACCGGATCGCCTACGTGGCCATCAGCGATGCGGACCGCCATGCTGACCTGCGCTACGCCGCCACCATCCACCACGGCGTTCCGATCGACGACTTCCCCTTCGATCCCATAGGATCGGAGGACCTGTTGTTCTTCGGCCGCATCCATCCGCACAAGGGCGCGTCCGAATCGGTGGAGGTGGCCCGTCAGTGCGGCAGGCACCTCGTGATCGCCGGCATCGTGCAGGACGAGCCCTATTTCCGCGAGCGGGTCGAGCCGGCCATCGACGGCGACAAGGTGGTCTACCTCGGCCCGGTCGGCGGCGAGGTGCGCACCCAGACCCTCGGTGCCGCGCGGGCGCTTCTGCACCTGATCAGTTTCGACGAGCCGTTCGGCCTGTCGGTGATCGAGGCCATGGCCTGCGGTACGCCGGTGATCGCCTTTAACCGCGGCTCCATGCGCGAGTTGATCGACGACGGAGTGACCGGCTTTCTGGTGGATACGGTGGAGGAGGCGGTAGCCGCCGTCGCCCGCATCGGCGAGATCGACCGCGCCGCCTGCCGTGCCGCCGTCGCCGCCCGTTTCACGGTGGAGGCGATGGCGGATCGATATATGGCGCTTTACCGGACGCTGCTTAGGTAGAGCCACCCTTTTCCCGCAGGCTATCCCCGCATTTCCCGCCCAGCGAAACTCCTCGCCGCTCGGGGGAGAGGGAGGGGCCCATGGCGATAGCCATGGGAGGGTGAGGGGAACCGCCGCATCGCCCTAAAAGCCCATCTGTCCTATCGCGGCGCCCGTCATCCGGCGCTGCGCGCCACCTTCTCCCTGCCGGGATGACAACCAAATTGAAGGACGATCGATTCGAAAACCGCTATAACCCGCTCATGCGCCGCCCGCTTCCCACCGCCGCCGAAGCCGCTGAAATCCTCTCGCGCAAGCGCTCGCTGCCGCCCCGCCGCCCGCCGCCGCCGGTGGGTCGGTCGCTGGGCAAATATCTGAAGGGGCTGGAGCAGAAGTACGGCCAGAGCGCTGGCGGCCTCTCCGCCCGCTGGCCAGAAATTATCGCCGACGCGCGGCTGCTGCGCTTCACCGAGCCCATGAAGCTGATCAAGCCGCGTGGCGGAGGCGGCTCGATCCTGGAGCTGAAGGTGGACGGCCCGGCCGCCGCCCTGATCCAGCATCAGGCCGACGACATCCTGGCGCGGGTCAATCTGGTGCTGGGGGCCGGAACCGTGACCCGCCTGCGCATCGTCCAAGGCCCGGTGAAGCCCCGCCCGGACGCCCCTCAGCCCTTGCGCAAAAAGCGCAAGACCGGACCCCTGGACGCCGCCGCCGAAGCCGCCCTGGCTCAGAGCCTGGAGCGGGCGCCCGATGGTCCCTTGAAAGCGGCCCTGTTGAAATTCGGCCGCGCGGTGCTGAGGGAGGGCTAGCCTCTCCAATTGACAAATTGGGCCAGTTGACAAACCCCGCCCATCGCGGCCCAACAACGGAGCGCCGTCGCCTGGAGTAAGTCATGCCGCCCCTGCTGTTTCGCACCCTCCTGGCCGTCAGCCTTCTGGCCACATTCGGCGTCGCCCAGGCCGATCCGGCCCCGCCCACAGCCCCGGCGCCGACGGTCGCGCTGCCCGCCCGCATGACGGCGCCGGAATTTCGCCTGGGCGACCCGGCGGCCAAGGTGACGGTAGTGGAATACGCCTCCGACACATGTCCCCACTGCGCGCGCTTCGCCGCCGAGGTGTTCCCCGCCTTCAAGGCCAAGTACGTGGACACCGGCAAGGTGCTCTATAGCTTCCGTGAATTCCCCACCCAGCCGGTCGACCTGTCCGCCGCCGGCTTCGTGCTGGCCCGCTGCGCGGGCGAACCCAAGTATTTCGACGTGGTCAACGCCTTGTTCCAGTCGCAAAAGGCCGAGACCGGCCGCGACTTCCTGCTGGCCGGGGCCAAGGCGGGGGGGCTCAGCGAGGATCAGGTGAAGGCCTGCCTGAACGACAAGGGGGCGGCGGCCGAACTCGGCGCCCGGGTGCAGCAGGCCATCGACGTGGAGAAGATCGACGGCACCCCCACCTTCGTCGTCAATGGCGTGAAGATGGCGGACGGGGAAAAGACCCTAAAGGACCTGGACGCCGCGATTGAGCCGCTTTTGGCCCCCACACCGCATAAAGCTGTGCGCAAGCGCCGCAACGCCTGAGCCGCCGCACGCTAGCGCCAACCGGCGGAATCGGGCTTACCCTAATGTCTCGCTTGTTGAGGACTTCATGCTGTCATCGATCCGCACCCTCGCCGTGGCCCTCGCCGCCGCCAGCCTCTTGGCCGCCTGCGGCCAGCATTCGGCCGCTGGCGCATCGTCCGGCGACACGGCCAATAGTGCGGCCCCTGTACTGACCGACGCCGGCGTGGCCTTCGGCAACCCCTCCGCCACGGTAAAGGTGGTGGAGTACGCTTCCGCCTCCTGCAGCCACTGCGCCCGCTTCGACGCCGAGGTCTTCCCGGGCTTTAAGGCCAAATACATCGACACGGGCCTGGTCCGCTATGAGTTCCGCGAATTCCTCACCTCGCCCGAGCAGTACGCCGCCGCCGCCTTCGCCTTGGCTCGCTGCGCCGGCCCGGCCAAATATATGAGCGTGGTCGAGGCCGCCTTCCGCGGCCAGACCGAGATGTTCGCCACCCAGGACATGCGCGGCCCCCTTCTGAAGGTCGCACAGTCGGCCGGCATGAACGAGGACCAGTTCACCAAGTGCGTCTCCGATCCCGCCGGCCTGAAGGCTATCGCCGACCGGGTGCAGAAGGCCTCCACCGTGGATCACATCGACGGCACCCCCACCATCCTGGTCAACGGCAAGCAGGTCGGCCAGGGCGAGATTCCCATGGCCACGCTCGACGCCGCGATCCAACCCCTGCTCGCCAAGAAGTAGGGCAAAGGGGCGCGCCTTGCATTTTCAGCGCCTGCGCCTCTCGGGCTTCAAGTCCTTCGTCGACGCCACCGAGTTCCGCATCGAGCCGGGGCTGACCGGCATTGTCGGGCCGAACGGCTGCGGCAAGTCCAACCTTCTGGAGGGCCTGCGCTGGGTCATGGGGGCCACCTCGGCCAAGGCCATGCGCGGCGAGGGGATGGACGATGTGATCTTCGGCGGCGCCAACGGCCGCCCGTCCCGCAACCACGCCGAAGTCCTGCTGCAGATCGACAACGCCGACCGCACCGCACCGGCCCAATTCAACGACCATCCGGTGCTGGAGATCACCCGGCGCATCGATCGCGGACAGGGCTCCACCTATCGCGTCAATGGGGTGGAGACCCGGGCCAAGGACGTGCAGCTGCTCTTCGCCGACGCCTCCACCGGCGCCAACTCCCCCTCACTGGTGCGCCAGGGACAGATTTCCGAACTGATCTCCGCCAAGCCCGCCAACCGCCGGCGCATTCTGGAAGAGGCGGCGGGGGTCTCGGGCCTGCACAGCCGTCGCCACGAAGCGGACCTGCGATTACGCGCCGCCGAGGTGAACCTCTCCCGCCTCGACGACGTGATGGGCGAGTTGGACGCGGGTCTCGGCCGACTGAAGCGGGAGGCGCGCCAGGCGGAGAAGTACAAGCGCGTCTCCGCCGAGATTCGCGCCCTGCAGGGGGCGGTGCTCTATGCCCGTTGGCGCGAAGCCGACCAGGCGCTGAAGACGGCGGTCGAAGGACTGGCTGGCGCGCAAACGCAGGTGGGGCAGACCGCCAGCAAGGCGGCCATCGCCACCACACAGGCCGCCGATACGGCCGCCAGCCTGCCGCCGCTGCGCGAAGAAGCCGCCGTGGCCGCCGCCGTCTTGCAACGGCTGATCATCGAGCGCGACCGGATCGAACAGGAAGGGGCCCAGGCCAAGGCCGAGGTCGAGCGGCTGAAGGCCGAGCGCAGCCGCATCGCCGCCGACCAGGCCCGCGAACAGCACGCCGCCGACGACGCGGGCGCAACCCTGGCCCGCCTCACCCGCGAGTTGAAGGAATTGGAGGCGAGCATCGCCGCAGCGCCGGAACGCACGCCGGAGCTGGAAGCGGCGCTGAAGGCCTCAGGCCTCGCCCGCGAAGCCGCCGACAGCGCCGTGGAGCGCCTGGCCGCGCAAGCCGCCGCCGACGCCGCCCGCCGCCAGGCCGCCGTGCAGGCCCTGGAGCAGGCGCAAGCCCGCCAGCGTGCCGCCCGCGCCCGGGTCGACGAGCACCAGGGGCGGCTGAATCGCATCCGCCAGGCGCTGGAGAAAGCCGAGGCGGATCGCGCCGCCCTGGGCGCCGCCGATCCCAACCGCGCCGCCGCAAACGAGGCTCTGATCAAGGCTGAAGCCGCCTTGACCGACGCCCGCGCCGCAGTGGAGGCCGCCGAGGCCGAGCGCGCCCGGGCCATCGCCGCAGAATCCTCCACCCGCGACGCCGCCCGTTCAGCCGAAGACGCCCTGAGCCGGCGCCGCACCGAGGCCGAAGGGCTGAAGCGGCTGCAGCAGAGCGGGCGCAAGGCGAACTATCCGCCGGCCCTGGATCGAGTGACGCCGGAACGCGGCTATGAAGCGGCCCTGGCGGCGGCGCTCGGTGAGGACCTGGACGCCGCCCTCGATCCCCGAGCGCCAGCCTATTGGGCGGGGGCTGAGGCGTCGCCGCCGATCTGGCCCGAGGGCGCAACGCCCCTGGCCGCCCTGGTCGCCGCGCCACCGGCGCTGGCCGCCCGTCTGGCATTGACCGCGCTGGTGGAAGTCGCCGACGGCGACCGGATGCAAAAACTGGCCCCGGTCGGCGCTCGCCTGGTCTCCAAGGCCGGGGACCTGTGGCGCTGGGACGGCTTCACCGTGCGCGCCGAAGCGCCCAAGCCGGCCGCCCTGCGCCTGGCCCAGCGCGCCCGGCTGACGGAGCTGGAGGCTGAGATCGCGGCTGCCGAACCCGGCGCAACCGCCGCCGCCGTTGCGCACAAGGCCGCCCAGGACAAGGTACGCCAAACCGAAGAGGCGCTGAAGGCCGCCCGCCGGGCCCCCGAAGCCGCTGAGCGGTCTCACTCGCTGGCCCGCGAGATCGTCGACAAGCTGGCGCGAGACGACGCCCGCCGTGACGCCCAGCGCCAAGCCCTCGGCGACGCCATCGCCCGCTTCCAAGCTGAACTTGCGGAGGCGGACGCCGCTCTCGCCGCCAGCCACCCCGACGCCGAAGCCGCCGACGCCGCCCTGGCTCTGCTGCGAGACGCCCCCCCGCCCGCGCCGGGCCAGGAGGCCGCCGCCCTCGCCGCCGCCCGCACCGCCGCCGCCGCCGCGCGCGAGGCTGAGAATCGCGCCCGCGCGACCCTGGACCAAGAGCAACGGGCGCGGGAAGGGCGCCTTCGCCGGCGAGACGGCCTTGGCCGCGATCACGCCGACTGGAGCAAGCGCGCCGAGGCGGCGCAAAAGCGAATCGCCGCCCTGGATCAAGATTGAGAGCGCGCCGCTACAGCCCTTCGCGCTGCGGAGGATGCGCCGACCTCGATTCGGACGCGGCTGGAGCGGCTGCTCAGCGAATTCTCCCTGGCCGAGACCCGCCGCGCCAAGGCCTCCGGCGACCTCGCCGCCGCCGAGACCGCCAGCGCCGCCGCCGAACGGGCCCTGCGCGCCGCCGAGCAGGCCGCCGCCGCCGCCCGCGAAGCCCGCGCGGCCGCCGAGGCCCGCCTGGCCGGAACGGAGGAGCGCGCCATCGCCCTGGCCGAACAGGTGCGCCAGGCCACGCGGCTGGAGCCCGAAGCCTTGGGCGAGCGCCTCAAGGCCGAGGCCATCGCCATCCCCGCCGACGCCCAGGGGGTGGAGACCCACATCAGTCATCTGGAGCGTGAGCGCGACGCCCTGGGCGCCGTGAACCTGCGCGCCGAAGAAGAGGCCGGCGAGGTGGGCCAGCGGCTGGCTGTCATGGAAAGCGAGCGCGCCGACCTAACCGGGGCCATCGCGCGCCTGCGCGGCGGCATCAACGAGCTGAACGACGAGGGCCGCGAGCGCCTGCAGGCCGCCTTCCTGCAGATCAACGAGAGCTTCAAGGCCCTGTTCGAGACTCTGTTCGAGGGCGGCCAGGCCGAACTGCGGCTCGTCGAATCCGACGATCCGCTGGAGGCCGGCCTGGAGATCTTCGCCTGCCCTCCCGGCAAGCGCATGGCGGTGATGAGCCTGATGAGCGGCGGCGAGCAGGCCCTGACCGCCACCGCCCTGATCTTCGCCGTCTTCCTGGCCAACCCCTCCCCCATCTGCGTCTTGGACGAGGTGGACGCGCCCTTGGACGACGCCAACGTCGACCGCTTCTGCAAGCTCTTGGACGAGATGCGCCAGCGCACCGAGACCCGCTTCATCGCCATCACCCACAACCCGGTGACCATGTCCCGCGTCGATCGCCTCTACGGCGTCACCATGGCCGAACGCGGCGTCTCCCAGCTGGTCTCGGTGGACCTGCGCCAGGCGGAGGCGCTGGCGGCGGAATGAGGACAGGGCTGGCGAAGGTCATGGCGATTGCGGCGGCGCTGTTGCTGATCGCCGCCGCGCCCGCCTTCGATCCCAAGCCGTGGCTGGAGGATTTCGATCAGGCCCAAGCCGCTTTTTCCAGCAAATACGCCAACTTCGAGTGGGCGGTGTTCCAGCGCGAAGCCGATCTGACCGCGTTGTTCGCCGACACCCGCGCGCGCATCGCCGCCGCCGGCAGCGATGCGGAGGCCAAGGCCGCCTTCGACCGCCGCCTGGGCGACGGTCACGTCGCATTCCATTGGCCGGCGGCGTCAAAGGCGGCCACGACCCCGCCCGCCGATCCATGCGCCGCCCTAGGGTATGACGGCGGAATGTCGGGTCGGCCGCTGGCGACCCACCTGTCTGGCTATAGCCCCTTGCCCGGCGCGGCCCCGGAGTTTCCTGCCGGAACAATCGGTAAAGGCAAGCGCACCATCGGCGTCATCAAGATCGGACTGTTCAGTCCGCTCGGCGCGCCGGAGCTTTGTAAGGCGGGTTTGCGGGCCCTCGGGCTAGCTGCGTCAGCCCCTTGCGACGACAGATGTTCGGACAGGGTGGAACGCTGGGCGGCTGCGCGCATGACCGAGGATTTTAAGCAGACTCTCGAGGCGCTGAAGAAGGCGGGCGGGCAGACGCTGCTGGTGGACATCGCTCAAAACGGAGGCGGCTCGGAATGGGCGGACGCGGCGGCGCAGATGGTGACAGGCGTGCGATTCCAGCAGGAGCGGTTGGCCTTCGTGCGCGGTCCCCATTGGGTGAAGAAATGGGGCGAGCTGCCGGCCGATCTTCGAAAAGCAGCGGCGACGGCGCCGATTGGCGATCAGGCCAAACTCGCCACGTTCGCCCAACAGGCGGACGCAAAAGCCAAGATCGCGGCGACGCCATGCTCCTCCGCCGCCTTCTGGCGCGGCGAACGTCCGAGCTGTGATTGGCTTGGCGAAGGTGGTTACGCCACGGGCTTGATGAGCGAGGCGGACGCCGCAACTTATCGCAGCCGGCCCTGGGCGTCCTTGGTGTTTACCCCGGCGGAGTTTCCCTATCGGGACGGAATTTGGAGCGGCCCGCTGATCGTCTTGGTGGACGAGGACACCGCCTCCGCCTCGGAGGAATTCGCCGCCGTTCTGCAGGACAGCCACGCGGCCGTCATCTTGGGCGCGCCGACGGCCGGCGCCGGCTGCGGCCATACCGATGGCGGCACGCCCACCACCCTGGCCCATAGCGGCGGCGTGCTCGTACTGCCAGACTGCGTCCGCCTGCGCCCCAATGGCGAGAACGAAGTGGTCGGCGTACAGCCAGACGTATTGGTGGGGCTGCGCGGCTTCGATGGAGTCGGTCGGCAAGCCGCCCTTGTTCAGGCTAAGCTGGGGCAGGCTGAGCGCCTCGCCGCCGCCCTCTGGCGTCGAAACCGGGCCTTTGTCGCACAAGCTTCATTAAATCATAGGGTTAAGGCTGCGCCTGATCGTCTTGACGCATCGGGCTCGCGTCTATAGGTTCCGCGCGATCTTAGCCGGGCCGCGGCGGCGACGTCGGGTCGATGAGACCTGTCATCATCATGACGCAGCCGGACAAGCACGACGAGGGGCTCTCGCGCCTCGGCGTGCAACTCGACGACTTCGATGCGAAGCGCGCGCGCAAGGTGAAAGCCTATGGCGAGGCGGAGGGGGCCAGCGAAGGCTACCGCTTGATGGCGCTGCTGATCGGCGGGGTGATCGGGGGGCTCGGTCTCGGCTGGCTCGTCGACCGGGTGGCGCATACGAGCCCCTTCGGGCTGATTGGCGGATTGCTGATCGGCACGGCGGCTTCGGTCTATATGATCGTACGCTCCGCATCGCGGGCGAGCGATTCGGTACCCCCAGGGCCGGCTGCGGCGCCCGCCTTGGACGATGACGATAACGGCGGCTGAACAGAGCCCCATAGATTTGAAGGACGAAGCGCCGATGGCCGCGCCGATGGAGCAGTTCGAAATCCACAAGGTCGTGCCCTTGCCCACCATTGGCGGCTTCGATCTTTCGATCACCAACACCACCCTGGCCATGTTCGGCGCGGCGGCGGTGATCTGCGGCTTTTTCGCTTTCGCCTTTCGCACCAAGGCCGTGGTGCCCGGCCGCACCCAGGCCGCCGGCGAAATGCTGTTCGAACTGGTGGACGATCTGGCCGCCTCGATCATCGGCGAAGCGGAGGCCCGGCCCTACTTCCCACTGGTCTTCACCCTGTTCGCCTTCATCATGACCATGAACATCCTCGGCATGTTCCTGGTGATCCCCACCGCAACGTCCCAATTGGCGGTGACCGCGACCCTGGCCTTGATGACCTTCTTCATCGTCATCGCCGTCGGCGTGATCAAGAACGGCCTCGGCTTCTTCAAGCTGTTCGCCCCCTCGGGCGTGCCCTGGTATCTGCTGTTTTTGATGATCCCGATCGAGATCATCTCCTTCCTGGTGCGCCCCCTCACCCTGGCGCTGCGGCTCTTCGGCAACATGATCGGCGGGCACGTGGTGCTGAACATCTTCGGCAGTTTCGTCGTCTCGCTCGGCCTCCTGGCCCTCGGCGGCGGGCTGGCCACCCTCGGCTGGGCGGTCTCCGCCCTCTCGCTCGGCTCGGTGGTGGCCCTGATCGGGCTTGAGTTCATCGTCGCCTTTCTTCAGGCCTTCGTCTTCGCGGCCCTGACCTGCGTTTACCTGAACGACGTGGTGAACCTGCACCACCACTAGGCCATCACGGCGTTCGCTTCTTTCAACCTCCACCAAGCTTCGACCAAGGGACTATCAAAATGGACGTTACTGCAGCTCGTTACATCGGCGCGGGCCTGGCCATGCTGGGCATGATCGGCGCCGGCATTGGCCTGGGCATCCTCTTCGGCAACTACCTCTCGGGCGCCCTGCGCAACCCATCCGCCGCCGCTGGCGAGCGCCCCATGCTGTTCCTCGGCATGGCCCTGACCGAGGCCCTGGGCATCTTCGCCCTGGTTATCGCCTTCCTCATCCTGTTCGTGAAAATCGGTTAGTCGCG
>JAMFTA010000189.1 GCA_026225565.1 Caulobacter sp.
CGAAGATGACGGGCGCGCCCATGGCGGCCATGATCGGCAGCGAGCGCATGTCGGAGACAAGCGTATTGTAGCCGAAGGAAGCGCCGCGCTCGCAGAGCAGGATGTTCGGATTGCCGCTGTCGTTCAGCTTGGCGAGAACGTTCTTCATGTCCCAGGGGGCCAGGAACTGACCCTTCTTGACGTTCACCGCCCGGCCGGTCTGGGCGGCGGCGACCAGCAAATCGGTCTGGCGAGAGAGAAAGGCGGGGATCTGCAGCACGTCCACGGCCTGCGCCACCAAGGCGCACTGGTCGATCTCATGCACGTCGGTCAGCACCGGCAGGCCGACGCTTTCGCGGATCTCGGCGAAGATCGGCAGGGCGTCCTTCAGGCCGACGCCCCGCTGGGCGCTGCCCGAGGTGCGGTTGGCCTTGTCGAAGGAGGTCTTGTAGATCAGGCCGATGCCCAGCCGGTCGGCGACTTCCGCCAAGGCATGGGCGGTCTCCAGGGCGTGCTGGCGGCTTTCCAGCTGGCAGGGGCCGGCGATGATCGACAGCTTCAGGGCGTTGCCGACGCGCACGGTCCTGCCGCCGGGCGCGGACACCTCCACCACTGCGTTGGGCTTGACGGCGACTTGGACTGGGGCGTTCACCGGACATCCTCCCTTGGAGGCGATCCTCCGTTTGGACGCGCCTGATGTGGCGCGCCCCGTCCACCGACGCAACCGATAAGAGGCGTGCCGTCGACCGATAAACCGCACGCGCGCTAGAGGCTTTGCAGACGATCCGCATGGAGCCTTAGCTTCTCTCGATTGCGCGGGGGCCGCGAGATGCCTAGGTGTGCGCCACAAGCGGAGTGGGCATGATCGTTTCGACCAATATCATCGACGCCATCGGCAAGACGCCCCTGGTGCGCCTGAACCGGGCCAGCGCCGCCACCGGCTGCGACATCTGGGGCAAGGCCGAGTTCATGAACCCCGGCCAGTCGGTGAAGGACCGCGCCGCCCTGCAGATCGTCCGCGATGCCGAGGCGCGGGGGCTGCTTCGTCCCGGCGGCCTGATCGTCGAGGGCACCGCCGGCAACACGGGCATTGGCCTGGCCATGGTCGCCCGCGCCCTGGGCTACCGGGCGATGATCGTCATTCCCCGCACTCAGTCCCAGGAAAAGAAGGACGCCATCCGTCTGTTCGGCGCCGAGCTGGTGGAGGTGGACGCCCTGCCCTATGCCAACCCCGGCAACTATGTGCGCTATTCGGGGACGCTGGCTGAAGAGCTGGCCAAGACCGAACCCAATGGCGTGCTCTGGGCCAATCAGTTCGACAATGTCGCCAACCGCGAAGCCCACCGCCTGACCACCGGCCCGGAAATCTGGGAACAGACGCAAGGCAAGGTGGACGGTTTCATCTGCGCCGTCGGCTCGGGCGGCACCCTGGCCGGGGTGGCCATGGCGCTTCGCGCCAAAAACCCGAACCTGGCCATCGGCCTGGCCGACCCCTTCGGCGCAGCCCTCTTCAGCTACTACACTGAGGGCGAGCTGAAATCCGAAGGCTCATCAGTCACCGAAGGCATCGGCCAGGGCCGCATCACTCAGAATTTGGAAGGGCTGAAGGTCGATCGCGCCTATCGGATCCCCGACGACGAGGCGCTGCAGGCGGTGTTCGATCTGGTGGAGTACGAAGGCCTGGCGCTCGGCGGCTCCTCGGGGGTCAATATCGCCGGCGCCATCCGCCTGGCGCGCGATCTTGGCCCTGGCAAGACCATCGTCACCATCCTTTGCGACTACGGCTCGCGCTATCAGTCCAAGCTCTTCAACAAGGCCTTTCTGGCCGAACACAAGCTGCCGGTTCCTTCATGGCTTTAGACCCTCTCATCAGCACAGAGACCTTGGCGGAGCGGATCGGCGATCCTCTTGTGCGGCCGGTGGACGCCAGCTGGTGGTTTCCCCATGAGGCGCGCGACGCCGCTGCCGAGTTCGCCGCCGCCCACATTCCCGGCGCGGTCTTCTTCGACATCGACGCCATCGCCGACCACGCCAGCGAGCTGCCGCACATGCTGCCGACGCCGGACGCCTTCGCCGCGGCGGTAAGCGCCCTGGGCCTCGGAGACGACTCAACCATCGTTGTCTACGAAACCGGCGCGCCGCGCTCCGCCGCCCGCGCCTGGTGGATGTTCCGCGCCATGGGGCACGAGGATGTGCAAGTGCTCGACGGCGGCCTGCCCAAGTGGCTGAGCGAAGGCCGGGAAATCGCCAGCGGGCCCGCCGCGCCCGCCCCCGCCCTCTTCACCCCCCGCTTCAACCCCGCCCTGGTCAGAGACGCCGCAGATGTTCGCCACATACTGCAGGACGGTTCGGCCCAGATCGCCGACGCCCGTCCCGGCCCGCGCTTTCGCGGGGAGGCGGCCGAACCCCGCGCCGGGCTGAAGTCGGGCCACATGCCGGGCGCCGTCAGCCTGCCGGCCAGCGATTTCTTCAGCGCCGACGGAACGCTGCTGCCGCCGTCGGCGCTACGGGCGCGGCTGTCCGCCGTCGGCCTCGACCTGAAGGCGCCGGTGGTGTCCAGCTGCGGGTCAGGCATCACCGCCTGCACCCTGGCCCTGGCGGCGGCGCGGCTCGGCTGCTGGGACGTGGCGGTCTACGACGGCTCCTGGGCCGAGTGGGGCGGCTTGCCGGACGCGCCCGTGGTCACCGGCGCCTAAGGCTTCACCTATCCTGAGACAAGGCCTGACAAATCCTAACTTGGCGGCGGGAGGTTTGTTGCGTTAGGCGAAAGGTCGAAAAAGGACATCCCATGGCCACATCGCCCTCAGACCCCTTCAAGGGCTCCTCCACCCGCCTGATTCGCGCTGGCGTAGCCGAAGGCCAGTCGCAAAAATTGCGCACCGTCGGCCCGGTGCTGCAGCGCGCCTCCACCGTCATCCTGGAGAGCGCCGCGTCCCTCTACGACGAGACCAATCCAACCTACGGCATGAACACCCTCTCGGTGCATGACGCCCTGCGCGCGGGTCTGCGCGAGCTGGAACACGCCAACCATGTGGCCCTGTTCAGTTCGGGCCTTGCCGCCTGCGCCGGCGCCATCATGGCGGTGGTCCAGGCCGGTGACGAGGTGCTGGCGGCCGACTGCGTCTACGGACCGACCCGGCGGTTCTGCGACGGGCTGATGAAGCGCTTCGGCGTCGCCACCCACTATTTTCCGGCGACGGCGACAGCGGAGGAGATCGACGCCCTGATCGGCGATCGCACCCGGCTGATCGTCCTGGAATCCCCTGGCTCCATCACCTTCGAGATGCAGGACATCCCGGCCATCTGCGCGGTGGCCAAGCGCCGAGGCGTCCTGACCATGGTGGACAACACCTGGGCGGCGGGCCTCCTGTTCCGCCCCCTGGACCATGGCGCGGATCTCTGCGTGCACGCCCTGACCAAGTACGTCTGTGGCCATTCGGACGTTTTCCTGGGTTCGGTGGCCACCAACGACAGCGCTCTGGCGGCGCGCCTGAACAGCTTGGTGCGCGACACCGGCATTTCCATCTCGCCTGACGACGCCTTCCAAGCGGTGCGAGGGCTAAGGACCATGGCGGTGAGGCTGGAGCGCCACGGAACGAGCGGTATCGAGCTGGCCCGATGGCTGGCCCATCGCCCGGAGACAGCCCGCGTGCTGCATCCGGCGCTGGAGAGCTATTCCGGTCACGCCTTATGGAAACGGGACTTCACCGGCGCCTGCGGTCTGTTCGGTCTAGTCTTGCAACCCGCGCCCGAAGCCGCCGTCCATGCCTTTCTCAACCGGCTGGAGCTGTTCGGCCTGGGGTTCTCCTGGGGCGGTTATGAGAGCCTGGCCATCCATTGCGATCCTCAGATCAAGCGCACCGCCGCGCCGTGGCGCGCCGAGGGGCCGCTGATCCGATTGCACGTGGGCCTGGAAGACCCGGCCGACCTGATCGCCGACCTTACGGCGGGCTTGGCGGCGTTCAGCGCGGCTGCGTGAGCGACAAGGCGCCGTCATGCCGTCGCAAGCGGTCGGATGAACCCATAGTCGGCAGGGCACCAACTTGGAGAAGATCATGTTCCACAGCCTGACGCCGCCCTTCCTGCTGCTGGAAGATCGGCTGGCGGCGGGGGCGGGCGGGCGGCTCTATACTGCGCCCAAAAGGATCGTCCGATGCGATGACAGGGGCGGCCTCGACGCCGCATTCGCCAAGATCGACGAAGGCCTCGACCAAGGGTTGCACGCGGCGGGATTGTTCTCCTACGAGCTCGGCTACGCGCTCGAACCGAAGCTCGCGCACCTGATGCCGAAGGGCGCCGAGACCCCCTTGATCTGGATGGGCCTGTTCGAGCCGCCGCAGATCGTCGGCCCCGACACCCTGGACGCCGTCTTCGCCAACTTGGGACCGCCCCCGCCGATCACGGGGCTTTGCAGCGGCCACGATAGGGCGACCCATGTGGCCAAGGTTGAGGAGATTCTTCGTCTGATCGAAGCGGGCGACGTCTATCAGGTCAATCTGACCTTTCCATATCGGTTCCATTACGCGGGCGACCCGCTGAACCTCTATGCGGCTCTGAGGGCTCGCCAACCCGTCGCCCACGGGGGCTTTGCGGCTTTGGGAGACACAGCCATCCTTTCCGTCTCTCCGGAGCTTTGGGTGGAGGCGGTGGACGGCCAGGCGACGATGCGGCCGATGAAGGGGACCAGCGCGCGAGGCGTCGACGAAGCGACCGATCTAGCCGCACGCGATTTGTTGATCGCCGACCCCAAACAACGGGCCGAGAACCTGATGATCGTCGACCTTATCCGCAACGATCTGGCGCGGGTCTCGCTGCCCGGCACAGTGCGCGTGCCAGACCTTTTCAGGGTCGAGACCTATCCGAGCTTCCACGCCCTGACATCGACCGTCACGGGGGAGCTGGACGCCCGCATGACCTTGCGCGACCGGGTCGCGGCGCTCTTCCCCTGCGGCTCCATCGTTGGCGCGCCCAAGATCAGGGCGGGCGAAATCATTCGAGCGTTGGAGCCCTCGGCCCGCGGCTTCTACACCGGCGCCCTTGGCGCGATTTCGCCCAACAGAGACATGATCTTCAACGTGGCGATCCGCACCGCCGTGCTGGGGCCGGATGGCGCGGGCAGATACGATGTCGGCGGCGGCATTGTCGCCGACTCCGACCCCCATGAAGAATACGAGGAGGCCTGCCTGAAGGCGCGTGTGCTGACCGACCTCACCGAGGATTTCGGTTTGATTGAGACGTTCAGGTGGTCCCAGTCCGTCGGCTTTGTCCGGCTGGAGCTGCATCTGGCTCGCATGGGAGCTTCAGCCCGCCAGCTTGGGTTCGTCTTCGATCCGGCAAGGGCAAAGGGAGCGCTGGACAAGCTCTCGGCGTCCTGGGGACCGGGAAGCGCCGATCGAAGAGTGCGCCTAGAGCTGGCCCGCGCTGGAGCTTTGGATATCACCCACGGCCCTTTGGCGGCGTCAAAGACGGTTCTGAACGTCGGCATTGCAGCGTCGCGTTTGGATGCGGGCGACCCGTTCCTGGCCCACAAGACGACCCGCAGGGGCCTCTACGAGCGCGCGTTCGAGATGGCCGGGGCGCTGGGGTTGGACGAGGTGATTTTCGCCAATCGGCGCGGAGAGGTGGCCGAAGCCTCACGCAATAGCGTCTTTCTCAAGATAGACGGAAGGCTCGTCACCCCGCTTCTATCCAGCGGGGGTCTGCCCGGTGTCTTGCGCCAGCAGTTGATCGCCAGCGGCGAGGCGACCGAACGGGTTATCCCCGTCGAGAGTTTGATCTCATACCCCGTGATGCTGGGCAATAGCCTGCACGGCCTTCGCCCCGCACGCTTTCAATCGATGGACGTCCCGTGCTGAATAGGGAGGCCCACGCCATCTGAATAGCGCCGTCGCCGGCCTAAGTTTCTGTTTTAATTGAATTTGGCGACCCCAGCAGGACTCGAACCTGCAACCCCCTGCTTAGAAGGCAGGTGCTCTATCCGGTTGAGCTATGGGATCGAAGCCTTAGTGGGTCCAGGGTTGCTTGCGGTTGGTGGCGAAGTTGTCGGCGTAGGCCTTGATGATCTTGCGCCTCGGCTTGGGCTCGGTGACCTGGAAGGCGATGCCGTGTCGCTGGGCGTAGGCGACCGCTTCGGCCTCGCTCTCGAAGTTCAGGCGCACCTCGCCGTTCATGTCGGTGGTGGAGGTCCAGCCCATCAAGGGGTCGGGCACGCGGGCCGAGGCGGGTTCGAACAACAAAACCCAGTCCTTGGTCTTGGCGACGCCGGCCTGCATGGCGGATTTGGCCGGCTTATAGATGCGTGCGAGCAAGGGGCTCTCCCGTTTTTAGTCCGATGGTCGGGGCGGCAAGATTCGAACTTGCGACCCTCTGGTCCCAAACCAGATGCGCTACCAGGCTGCGCTACGCCCCGCAATCGGAGAGCCGCCCTCATGCCACGCCCTAGACCCTGCCGCAATCGGGGGCGCGTGGGATCGGGCGGGATTTGGAGACGGCCTAAAGGCCTCAAATGCAAAGGGCGCTCCGGTCGCCCGGAACGCCCCAGCAAAGAGGGTGGTGTAGAGGTTAGCGCTTGGAGAACTGGAAGCTCCGGCGGGCCTTCGCCTTGCCGTACTTCTTACGTTCAACCACGCGGCTGTCGCGGGTCAGGAAGCCGTGGGGCTTCAGCACCGGGCGCAAGGACGGCTCATAGTAGGTGAGCGCCTTGGAGATGCCGTGGCGGATGGCGCCGGCCTGGCCGGAAAGGCCCGAACCCTGCACTGAGACCACCACGTCGAACTGGGTCAAACGGTCGGTCACTTCCAGGGGCTGGGCGATCATCATCCTGAGCACGCCGCGGGCGAAATAGATCGTCTGATCCCGGTCGTTGATGGTGATCTTGCCCGAACCCGGCTTGATCCACACCTTGGCGATGGCGTTCTTCCGCTTGCCGGTGGCATAGGCGCGGCCCTGAGCATCGATCTTCGGCTCAAGCGGGATGTGGTCGGAGAGACCGGCGGTGGAGAGGCTGCGCAGGGCGTCGAAACCCGTGGGGGCGGGCGCGGCGGGAGCAGCTGCCACGGCGGCGGGCGTTTCTACCGGCGCGGGCGTCGCGGCGGCGGTTTCGGGTTGTACGTCGCTCATAACCTACTGGCTCCGCACGTTCTTGGCGTTCATTTCGGCGAACGCGATGGTTTCAGGTTGCTGAGCTTGATGCTCATGCTCGGGGCCGGCGAAGATGCGCAGGTGGGTCATTTGCGCGCGGGCCAAGGAGCTTTCCTTGGGCAACATGCGCTCAACAGCCTTCTCTAAGATCCGCTCGGGGAACTTGCCGCCGAGGATCTTGTCCGCGGTGGATTCCTTGATGCCGCCCGGGTGGCCGGTGTGCCAGTAGTAGGTCTTCTGTTCCAACTTGCGACCGGTGAACTTCACCTTGTCGGCGTTGATGACCACCACGTGGTCGCCGCAGTCAACGTGCGGGGTGTAATCGGGGCGGTGCTTGCCGCGAAGACGCATGGCGATGAAGGTGGCGAGGCGCCCGACGACGACGTTTTCCGCGTCGATCAGGATCCATTTCTTCTCGACATCCGCCGGCTTCAGCGAAACCGTGGTTTTCAACATTGAAGATCATCCAGAAACGATTTCGGCCGCCCCATAGGCAGGGCGGCCGGAGAGGTGGGGTGGATACTTGCACCCGCCACATCTGTCAAGAACGATCATCCTGTACACAAACGGGCATCGATTTGATTTCACACATATTTCTCGTTACGGTATTATGATACCTAAGAAAAGTCGCTGATCAGTTCCGTTGAATGCGCCAAGCCAGCCCGATGGCTGTCGCCAGCACGATCACCGCCCCCACCTGGTGGGCGAGGCTGAGCCCCAAGGGCGCGGCGAAATGCAGGGTCAGAACGCCCCAGGCCGCCTGGGCGGTGACCACCGCGGCGACAGCCAGGGCCAGCTGGCGGATCGGCGGCAGGGCGCGCGGCGTGCGCACCACAGCGATGGCGAAGACCACCGCCACCACGAACAGCAGGTAGCCGCCCATGCGGTGGTTGAACTGCACCGCCGCCGGATTGTGGGCGAAGGTCTCCCAGAAGCTGGCGTGCTTGTGGGCGTAATCCTTGGGCACGAATTTGCCGCCCATCAGCGGCCAGTCGGTATAGAGTCGCCCGGCCTTGTTGCCGGCCACCAGGGCCCCCAGCATCATCTGCAGGAAGCTCAGCACGACCAGGCCCATGGAGCCGATCACCCAGCGCCGGTCGGCGCCGAAGCTGGCGCGGGTGCGGCCGAACCAAGCCTCCAG
>JAMFTA010000190.1 GCA_026225565.1 Caulobacter sp.
CAGCCTGCATCTTGAATCATGATCCGCCCAAAAGAGGAATCCCGATTCAATCAGAGACAGTCACCCTCTAAGGCCCAGCGGCGTCCTTGCTCCGGCGCGCACGGTCGAACCCTGTGTTTACCATTTGCGGGCATAGTCGCCTCCTACAAGAGGGCCTCATGTCGGATTCATCCTTATCGCCAGTGAGAGCCGCTCCGGCCGCCTTCGACGTCGATACGGCGGCACGGTTCTTTGCTGAAAGCCTCGATCTGTTCATCGTGACGGATCGGCAGTCGAGAATCGTCAGGTTGAATCCGGCTTGGCAGGCGACTCTGGGGCGCCCGATCGAGGCTCTAATCGGCCAAAATCTCTATGACATCGTTCACCCCGACGACGCGGACGCCCTGCGCCAGGCCGGGGCCGAGGTGCGCGCAAAGCGCTCGGCCCAAGGGGTGTTTCGCGTCAAGACCGCGACGGGCGAATCCCGTTGGCTGGCGGGACGGTCGCAGCTTTGCGGCGACCTGCTGATCGCCACCCTGCGCGACGTGACCGAAGAGCGCCTCAGGGCGCAAGAGTTCGAATATCTGCGCCAAGCCCAGGCCCTGGTGGCGGACACGGCGGGCGTCTCCGCCTGGACACTCGACCCGGTCACCTTGAAGTTCCGCTACCCGTACCGGCCCTCCAGCCGGGACGTACATGCGCCCGTCGTTTTGGTGGACTTCGCCACTCTTGAATCCCAGGTGGTGGCCGAGGATTGGCCCAAGGTTCGCGAGAAGATCCAAGAGATCATCCGCAACGGCGGCGCCGGACAGACGGTCGTGCGCTTCATCACTCCGGGTGGGACGACGGCGCATTTTCAGGTGAACTATCGGGGCGAGCCTCACCCATCCGGCCTGTTCATGATCCACGGCATGTCGCAGAACGTCACCGAAACGGTGGAGGCGCGAGACGCTGCGCTACGCAGCGAGCAGATGACCCGCCAGATCGTGGTGGGCGCGCCCTTTGCCGCGGCCATGTTCGACAAATCCCTGAAGCATCTGGTGGTCAGCGGCGCCTGGTGCTCCATCCTTGGGCTCCCCGAAAAAGATTTCATCGGCCGCACCCTCGCCGAAGTTTTTCCAACAGCGCGGCGCCGTTTTATCGCCGCCCAGACCAAGGCGCTTGCGGGAAAGACCGTAAGCCGCGCCGAGGATCGCCTGGTGGCCCAGGATGGCAGTCTGCACTGGGTCCGCTGGGAGATGCAGCCCTGGCGTGATCGCGATGGTCAGATCGGCGGCGTGGTCGCCTATCTCTCCGACATTTCCGCCTTGGTCGCCGCCCGGCGGGAGGCCCAAAGCAACGCTAGGCGCCTACGGTTGGCGGTGACCACGGCCAATGCGGCGGTCTATGAAATCGACTACGTAGAGAAGGCTGTCTGGACCAGCGCCGAATTCGCCAAACTGGTGGGGCGGCCCTTGACCTACGAGGAAATCGTCCAAATCTGGCCCAACGTCCATCCCGACGACGTGGGCGAGATGCGGGCGAAGAAGGCTATGCGGGATTCCCACAATCCCGCACCGTTCGAATGCCGGCTGGTCCACGAAGACGGCGCTGTGCGCTGGATCAGGGGGCACCTCGACATCCTTCACGACACGCTGGGTCGTCCCCAGCGCGCCGTCGGTCTGATCCTCGACATCGACGAACACAAGCGCCAGGAGTTGGCCTTGCTGGACGCCAAGCGGCAGGCCACCGCCGCCACCGAGGCCAAGTCCCGCTTCCTCGCCAACATCAGCCACGAAATCCGCACGCCGATGAACGGGGTCCTGGGCGTGCTGCAGCTGATCAACCGGGACCGGCTGGAGCCGAACGATGTTGAGCTATTGGACGAGGGGCTGGCCTCCGGCCGTATGCTGACCGAACTGCTCGACGACCTCTTTGACTTCTCCAAGATCGAAACCGGCCAGTTTGAGCTTCATCCCGAACCGGTCGATCCGGCTCAGGTGCTGATCGGCATCACCAGTCTCCTTGAGCCCGCCGCTTCCGCCAAGGGGCTGATGATGCGGGCGGTGGCCGACCCGGATTTAGGCATGGTCAGCGCCGATCCGCTGCGCCTGCGACAGGCCCTCTACAACATCATGGGCAATGCGGTGAAGTTCACCCCCACCGGCTCGGTGGAGGCGCGGCTGACTCGTTGCGACACCCCGGACGGCCCCCGTATGCGCTTTGAGGTGCATGACACCGGTGTCGGCGTTCCGGAAGCGGCCCGGGCCACCCTGTTCGAGCGGTTCGAGCAGGCGGACGGCTCCATGTCTCGCAAGTTCGGCGGTTCTGGCCTGGGTCTCGCCATCACCAAGCGGCTGGCGGAAATGATGGGCGGGGCGGTGGGCTTCGCCAGTCGCCCCGGCCAAGGCTCTACTTTCTGGATGGAGATCGACGGGGCGCAGGTGGAGGCGCCGCCTACCGCCGAGGACGCCGAGATCGGCGAATTCCGCGTGCTCCTGGTGGAGGACAACCCGACCAATCGCCTGGTGATCACAAAACTGCTGCAGGCGCTGGGCATCGTGGTGGAGACTGCGGACGACGGCGAGGCTGGCGTCATCGCCGCCGCCAAGGGCGGATTCGACATGGTGCTGATGGATATCCAGATGCCGGGCATGGACGGCATGGAAGCCACCCGCCGCATCCGCGCCATGGGCGGTCCGATCTCGGAAACCCCGGTGGTGGCGATCACCGCCAACGTCATGGCCGAGCAGCGGTCGAGTTATGTGGCGGCGGGTATGGACGGGGTGGTGGCTAAGCCGGTGTCGGCGGCGGCCCTCCTGTCGGAAATCACTCGGGTGACCGAGCTGCGCGCCGCCTGATCCCCGATAGGCTTTCACGGCTCCGTTTCTTCCAGGCGGTTGTGAGCGCGACGGCCGAAGGGCCCGCCTGCTACCCGCCCACCTTGGCGATGTTCTCGTCGGAATTGCGGTCGATCATGGTGTTGTAGGGGTCGAGCCCAGCGTAGGTCGGGGCGCGGTCGGTGGTGAAGGTGACGGTGGCGGCGCCCGAACGCACCCACAGCCCCTTTAGCAGGATCACGTCCTTGGCGGTAAAGCCGGGTTTGCCGGGCTCCCGCGCGAACAGGCCCACGTCCACCGGCTCGTCCATCGGCGCGTCGGTCTCTTTACCCTTGCCGTCGGCGTAGTGCTTCTTGGCCGAGAGGGTCAGGGTGACGTCGAACTTGCCGTCGGCGCGCTTCTTGGAGACTGCCTTGACCGTGCGCAGGTCATAGATGGTGATCTTGTCGAAGAGGTCGGTGATCAGCTGTTGCTTGATCGGGTCCGGCCCCGCTTCTTGGCGGAATAGGGCGATGAGGTCGGTGGATTTGGGGTAGGGCGCGCCCTTGAAGGCGTAGGCTTGCAAGAAGGCGCGCAGGGCCCGGTTCACCGCCGCCTCGCCGATCACCTCTTTCAGCCGGTACATGACCAGCGAGCCCTTGCGGTAGTGGATGTAGCCCTGGTTCTCCACCCGATCCAGCGGCAGCTCCTCGATGGCTTCGCCGCCCCGGCTGCGCAGGTAGTTATCGAGCTCGTACTTGAGGAATTTGCGGATCTGGTCGCGGCCGTAGAGCTTCTCCATGGTCATCAAAGCGGAATATTGCGCCAGGGTCTCGTCCAGCATGGTGACGCCCTGCATCTGCGCGCCGATCACCTGGTGCGCCCACCATTGGTGGCCAAGTTCGTGGGCGGTGACATAGGTGACCATGTCGATCTTGGCGGGGTCGCGGCTGTCGTCGATGAAGCCGATATCCTCGGAATAGGGAATGGTGTTGGCGAAGGATTCGGCGAACACGCCCTGGAAGGCTGGAAACTCCAGGATCCGCACTTGGTGGAACTGGTAGGGGGAGAAGTTGCCCTGATCGTAGTCCAGCCCGACCTTCAGGGCCCGGATCATTCGATCCACATTCCAAGGATGGCCGGGGTGATAGAAGATCGAAAGGTCGATACCCTTGTACGTCTCATGCTTGATCGCGTAGCGGGCCGACTGAATGGAGAAGAAGTGGTTGATCGGCGCCTCGGTGACAAAGCGCGCGGTGCGCCGCCCCCCGATTGTGATGTCCGACACCTTATAGCCCGGAGCGATCGGCGTCTGATCGGCCAGGGTGGAGACGGTGATGTCGGCCTTCACCCAGTCGGAATCCTTGCGCAAAAGATTGAACTGCCGCGCGGAATCGTCCTCCAACTTGGCCATGCGCAGCTGGGGCGGCAGCCCATACTTGCGGCGCTTGGAGCGGTCGGTGAGCAGCTGGGAGCGGTCCATGCCCAGGAGCGGCGCGATCTCCATGTCATTTAGGAAGGTCCCGTTGCCGACGATCTGCGTGAGATTGCGGCTGTTGGCGAAGCCCTTTTGCGACAGCTCGGTCTGAAACGACAGCCGCCGTGTCTCGCCGGGCGCCATGGGGGTGTCGAAGGTGAAGATGCGATAATTGAAGCGCTCGAAGGTCTGCTTGGGCCGCGCCCCCTCCACCGACAGGCTGATCACCTTCAGATAGTGATCGAAGCGCACGTGCAGCATGCGGATCGGGGCTGTGGTCTTGTTCTGGATCACATAAACCCCCCGCACTAGGGC
>JAMFTA010000191.1 GCA_026225565.1 Caulobacter sp.
CAACTTGTGCAGCCCATAGAGGCCGCCGAAGCCCGCACCGACGATCGCGACATCCAGACTTTGCACCGCCTGTGCTTTGATCGTTGTCATTCCCGTCTCCTTCCAGCCTCCCTTAGCGGCGCAGCACCGATCTTCCATTGGCCGGCCGACGCGGCTCGGCGCGGTTTAACCATCCCAGTCCAAGTGCAGGGTGTCGACGCCGATCACCGATCCGCCGTGGAAGGTGGGCGGCCGGTCCGCATTGAGGTGGAACGACGGCACGCGCTTCAGCAGCTCTTCGTAGATAACCTGCAGTTCCAAGCGGGCGAGATGCGAACCGAGGCAGCGGTGCGGTCCGGTGCCGAAGGCGATGTGAACCTTCTCCTCCCGCTCCGGATCAAGACGTCCAGGCTCCTTGAAGTGCATAGGATCGAGATCGGCGATCGGCAGCGACACGAGCACCCAATCGCCCTTTTTCATCGGCGCGCCGTAGAACTCCATGTCGCGCGTCACATGGCGATGCACGTTGGCGAACGTGTAGCGTCGCATCAACTCTTCCTTCGCATCGTTGATTAGGCCGGGGTTCGCGCGCAGATTCTCCTGCATCTCCAGGTCAATCGCCAAATGGCGAACACCGAAGCCGATTGCCTGGATGACGGTGTCAAGGCCGGCGAGGAATAGCAGGATGCTGAGATTCTCCATGTCGCCCATGGTCATCGGGTGGCCGTCGATCTCGGTCTTCCACAGCCGGCTGATGAGATCTTCTTTAGGGTCCTCGCGGCGCGCGATGATGGTCTCGCGCATCGCCGCCGTAATCGCCAGGCTCGGACCAAGCATCTCTTCCTGGGCTTTGAGACCGGGCAGCGAAACCTTCACGAGCTGCCGGAAGTGGTCCTTCTGATCGAGCGGCAGGCCCATCATGTTGAGGAACACAGTAACCGGCAGCGCCTCGGCGACGGAGCTAATGAACTCGCGATCAGGGGTACGCTTGAACGCCTCGACCAGTTCGCTCGCCTGTTCGCGTATATTGCCCAACAGCGCAGACATCGCCTTAGGCGAGAAAACCGAATTGAGCGGCTGCCGATACTTCACGTGTGTCGGCGGATCCAGGCAGATCGGGAATGGCATCGGGATGTGCGGCATCCCCTCGGGACGCGCCTCGTTGATCGCTTTCAGCTGCTCGTAGGGCATAAATTCGCTGGAGAAGCTTTCCCAGTCGCGCGCCGCCTCCGAGGCCGCCTCGAAGCCGGCTACGAACCAGGTGCCAGTTTGTCGTGGGCTCCAGAAGACGGGCGGCGCGTTTTTTGCGAGATCAAGCAGGCGCGCGCCAGGATCCGCATTGAGTGCGGGGTCGTGCCAGAGATCGAAGTCATAGACCAGCGCATCGGGAATATGGTCGGGCTTCGGAACAGCTGGGGTGAGAACCGACGCGTCGCTCATAGTCGTACATCCTTTGGCTTTTTTGATCGACCTTCCGGTCGACCCGATACCGCCGTTGCGCGAGATCGTGAAAGGCGAACCAAGCTGAATCGACGGCAACCTCTCCGATCAGAAAAGCATGCAGTCTGTACGTATTTGATCGGGCCTTGAAGCGCCGGAGTCAAGGGGAAAGCGAGGGCTCGATCGACCCTGATCTTGGTCACTCACAACATCGGCGCTGCAGCCTGCGCCGATCGCGTCATTTTCATGCGCGCTGGCGAAATAGCCGCCGATGGCAGCCACGATCAGCTCCTGGCGTCCTGCCAAGCCTATCGGTCGTTTTGGCTACTAAACCCCTAGCAAGCCGGCGAGAGCCTTAGCCGCCAATCGCTGCAACTCCATCGGCAAGCGCCGAACACGGGTTTGGGAGCCCCAGCTCTGACATCCTTGTCGCAGCGCACCTGTCAGAATTCCTGGAGAGCGGTTCCAACTGAACAATTCCACGATCAGGCGGTTGAGTCTTTATACGAGGCCAATTTTGCACCTAGGCCCGCGCCTGGGGTGGGCGTGCGCATTCGTCATAGGTGAGTTTTCTAACGCTGCTCGTCAGCTTACTGGTTTGCGGTCACCGCGCGCGCGTGGCGGATTGGGGTGAACAATCCGCAGGTCCCATGCGCTCCAACCGGTTGAAAATAGCCCCCTCCGCCCAGCCTCGATCCAAGTCGATCGAACCGCAGACGCTTCTCCTCGCCATCCTGATCTACGGGGATGGATGACCGTCACGCTGCTGGACAGCCACATTCCGCGGCCGCTGCTGCCCGTACTTGGCGCGTGACTTTTAGCCTGGCAGGGATCCTTTCAGCACGAAACCATCCACGGACACCCCGCCCGCTGGTCCTGGGCTTGCCGCTGATCTCCTCAGCCCCCACTCCGCCGCAGGTCGTCGACGCCATCCTCGATGCCCTGAGCGCCATCACCCGGGCCCCCGACCTGCGCCCCACCCTGGATGCCCTGCTGATCGAAGGCTTCAACCGCCTGCCTCCCGCCTACTACCGCGCCGTCCTGAACTTCGAGCAACTGGTGATCAGCCAAGGGTATCCGCTTCTGCAATGATGATGTGACTCCACCAGTTAGATTACATCGTCAGGTACTATAAAACAATATCCATGTATATACGAACAGATAGACCACAACTAAATTCCGAAACCCGCCTTCATCCTGTTGTAGATTGATCCATGACTTTATAACTGAACGATATTTCACCCGACTTCACCCAACAATCCACTGAAGGACTGCTGCATTTCTATGACTGGGCTGGTGACAGTTGGGTGGTGCTATTCTCCCACCCGAAGGACTTCACCCCCGTGTGCACGACCGAGCTGGGATCGGTCGCCAAGCTCAAGCCGGAGTTCGATCGGCGCAACGTCAAGGTGCTGGGCCTGTCCGTCGACGCGGTGGACAGTCACGGCCGCTGGGCCGACGACATCCACGAGACGCAGGGCGCCCGACTCAATTTTCCGCTGATCGCCGACCAGGACAGGTCGGTTCCCGACCTCTACGTCTGCCCCCTCGAAACCTTCCAAATCGCGCCCGCGGCTGACCGCCAGGGCGGTCAGCCCTTAAGGCTCCAGAGCTTGGCGGATCGGTGGCCTTGCAGCTCCAGCAGCGCTGCCTTGGAGGTCCACGCCGCCGGGCAAACGACAAGCACGACGGCGATGGAGCGTCGGGCAAAAGCGCTCTCCGCCGCCGAAATGAGCCGCGCCGCCGTCACACCATTGTTCGATAGGGCCGGGACGTCCGCGAAGGCCTGATCATAGAAGTCGTCGATCACCCCGATCGCGCCAATGTCGTGGGCCGCGGGGACCTGAAGCCGAGAGACGGGCTGGGCGATGACATAGCCGTGCAGGTCGCCCGCCTCATCCGTGATCATCATGTCGCGATCGGTGAGCGTAAGGCTGCGATCCATCCACGCCTTGAAGCGCTCATCGGCGCCTGGGTGGGAAGGCCAGAAGCGCGGATTTAGCTGTGCGAGCGTTCGTCGGTGATCGGCGCTTAGCCTGACAATACCGGCCACGTCTTTGGTGCGAGCGCTCTTCATACCGGGCGGAACATCATGGGCGCTGAACCCAGGCTTGGACATGTAGAGGGTGACGGGCGCGTAGCCGTGGTGCTCGTACAGGGACCGCCAAGGTCCCGCCGCAGGGTAGGAGGCTATAAGATTGCCCGCCCACGCCGCTCGCAAGGCAGCCTCGGTCGCCATGAGCAGGGTTTCCGCCGTCTTCGGTGGCGCATCAGGGCGCGAGAAGCAGTCATCGAGGAATAGACCTGGGCTGGCCGCGACGTCGTAGACAGGCGGGGCAGGCACGATCACGGCGTGGGTGATCCCGCCCAGCCACTCCGAGACCTCGGCCACGAGCCACAGTTCACGCACTGATGGGTTGGCATCCGAAAGCCCATGCTGAAGAGAAGCTTCAATACGAACCCCGGCGTCGTCGCCCAGCGGCCATAGCGCCGGGTTCTGCTGTCTCCGCTGCTGCGCGTCCAAGACCAGCAAGTCCACCATCCCCGGAATATCCTGCGGCGTGGCGCGTCGGACCGAAACGGGCATTGTGTCTCTGCGCGCAGGGGATGCAGGGGCGGCAAGCGCTCAAAGAGGGGTGATCGCCGATGCGCGCGCGCCGAGCACGGACCGCCGCGACAATCGGCTTGTTCCGAAATTCATGAGCACCCGCCGCGCTCTGCGATAACAAACCGGGCGCGTTGCTGACCATCGGCGCAGCCCTCTCAGCGAGAGGGAAGATTAAGCGGGGCGGCCTCGGCCTGCGGCAGCGACGCGCCGAGAATGCGGGCAATGGTGGGGGCGATGGCGCGAATGTCGATCACGCCCAGATCACGGTCAGCCGCGATACCGGGGCCGGCGATGATAAAGGTGGAGTGCAATTGCGGATGGGTGGGCGAATGGCCGTGGGTGCCCTTCTGCTGCGCCGGGCCGACCAGCACCTGTGTCAACGGCCGGGCGGCGGGACCGGTGGTGTCGAGGCGATAGAATACCCCGAAGCTTGCCCCAGGAAATGCGCCGCGCCGCGCCAGTTCATCGGCGCCAATGACCTCCTCGATGCCCAATGCGGGATCCGCCTTCAGGCGAGCCAACAATTGAGCCACCCGCGCGACCAGCGCCTGGTCTTCAGGGTGGGCGAGGATGATCGCGGCCGAACCACCCGCCGGCCAGGGCGCCGCCTCCCAAGACACCAGCTTGCCCCCGCCATCCAGCGTGATGAGCCCAGCGTCGACGAAGGCGCGCGGCAGGTTGACCTCGTGGGAAACGGCGGTGAAGCCATGATCGGATACGACGGCGACGATCGTGTATGGCTGCGCGGCGCGCGCGACGGCGACCAGTTGGCCGATATAATGATCGATGATCTCCAGCGCCGCCCGGGCCTGCGGTGGACCGGGCCCATATTTGTGCTTGGCCTCATCCAAGCCGCCGAAGTGGACGGTGGCGAGCCCCGGCTTAACGTCGAGGAGCAGGCGTTTGGCTATACGCTCGTCCTCAGCCTCGCCAGCGGCGTCGTGGCGTTCCTTTAAGATAAGATGACCGGGCCGATCTCGTGCTCTAGGGCGCGATCTTAGCGAGGACCTCGGCGTCGAAACGTGCAGCGTTGTCGCACCATTCCGTTCGGGTCCGGCCTGGGAGCCCGGTGGCTGTGGCGGCGACGCCCAACTCCCGCAGCTTCCCGATCCGGTCGATCGTGGCCGCGGGTTCCGGCTTTTCGCCTGGGGAGAGCAGCCAGCTCAGGACAATCTCCGGTGGGGTTTCTCGCCCGACCTTTTCGCAGTGCGCGCGCATGTAGGCCATGCCTTCGGCGAGATCCGCCTCACCCGCCATGTCGGCGGTGCGACTGGTGGAGGACAAGGGGCCTGTCGCCAAGAACGGGTTCCAGCCATCGGCCATCTCCACCGCGCGACGGATGGCGCGTCTGGAGTTGCCGCCGACATAGAGGGGCGGATGCGGTCGCTGGATCGGCCGCGGGAGGATGCGGTTGCCGAGCGCTTCGTATCCCGTGCCCTGGAAGGTAAACTCGTCGTTGGTCCAGGCGGCCTTCATGGCGGCGATATACTCGTCCATGATCTCGTTGCGACGGTCGAAGTCGACTCCAAGCGCCTTGTACTCGCCCTTCAGATATCCCGCGCCCACGCTAAGCGCGACACGGCCGCCCGAGAAGACGTCGAGCGTAGAGACGGCGCGCGCGACGACGAAGGGGTTGCGGTAGGGCAGGACCAGAATGCCGGTCTGCAAGCGGATCCGGTGCGTCACCCCGGCCAGCAGGGACAACATCACGAACGGGTCCTGCGCAAAGTGCCCGCCAGCGTCCAGCCAGCGGCCTGTCGGCGCAGGGTGGTCGGTGACCATGCCGGCGTTGAAGTGGGTGCGATCCAGGACGGCGCCGATCTCGGTGACAGCGGCCTGCGTCGTGAACTGGACGGGGTCCTGGATCTGGTCGAAGGGCAGAAAGACGTTGACCTTCATGGGTTGTTTTTCCTGAATATTTCCGAAAAACCCGTCCGGCGCGCGGAAGAATGTGGGTGGTCCAGGCCTCGGGCGGCCCTGGGCCGTCTGTACCGGAAGATATAGCCGAACCGCCTGGGCGTACCTCCCATCTGGGAGTGCCCAAGGCGCTGAACTGCTGGAAGATGGCGGCGTCGACGGATGATCGGAACCTGCGCTTGAGCTTGCATGGCTGCGCGGGGCGGCAGTCTGGACGGGCGCAAACAGGAAGTGGACGCGACATGTCGGAGATCAGGACCCTACCCAAGGTGGAGGTGATCCGCGAGTTCGCCGAGGCCGCCGAGTTTCCGCTCCGCCCGGGCGAACAGGGGGACTATCGGGCCGAGACCTACAATTGCTGGGTCTACGACCCCGTCGCGGACGTGGGCCTGAACGTGTGGTTCGCGGCCGCCGACACCACGTTCGCTGCCTTCCTTGTGACCGTCATCCTCTACGATAAGGGGAAGCTCTGGTACGCGCAGTCCCAGGGTTCGGGGAACCCAACGGGCTTGGTCGCGGCCGGCAACGGCTTCCTCGCCATCACCAGCCCTTACAAGCGATTGGATATCGAATTCCTGGGCGTCGTTTCGCCCTCCGGGGCCCGAGGCGCGGGGACTTCACCCATTGACCCGAGCGACCTGAAACTCTGCCGGATGGAGCTTGCGGTCGATATCATGACGCCGCCGATCGAACAGGGTTCGCAGGGGGATCGGGGAGAGAAACCGGCCTCCGGAACCACTCCCCGCGCCGCACTCCGCTATGAGCAGCTGTGCCGCGTGACCGGCCCGATCCGCCTTGGGGATCGCACGATCCAGCTGAACGCCTACGGCATGCGCTCGCATCGCCGCAACTCGGCCAGCATCTATGACAGCGGCGCCGTCGGCCACAGCTGGGCGACGGCGCTGTTCCCCAGCGGGCGCGGCTTCCACCTGCTGTCTTACCAGATCCAGCCTAGCGCCGCCGTCGGCGCCCTGCACGGCCACTACTTCGACGGCGTGCGCTATCACGACGCGGAGGTCACGCGGTTTCCCTATTTCACGGGCGCCCTGGAGCCCGAGCGTTACGAGCTGGAGCTGAAGGTCGCGGGGCGGCCGGTCCAGATACAGGTCAAAACCCAGACTCCTCTCTACGGCGAAATGCCGCCACCGCACAGCATAAGGCTGACACGTTCACCGGGGCGCTTCACCCTGGATGGGGAGGTCGGCGGCGGCGTCGTGGAACGCTCACTGGCCGCCGGGTTCGAGGTCGGCGGCGAATATGTCGTCTGATCCTTGATCGAGGGTCGCGGTCGCCTCACCACGGCTCAGCGCCCCGCCGACACTACATCGCAGCAGGCGAATGGGGCTTTTCGCATGACGGCAACACACACGGACGAGGTCTCTGCGGAGGCGATCCTGGCTGAGGCGCGCGCCTCGACGGGATTTAGCGCGTTTGGCCCCGACGACTTCCGTGAAGGCCTCCAGCGTAACCTCTCGGGGATGGCCGCCATTCCCTTCACCCCGGACGGCCGCAAAGCCGCGTACGCTGAGCTTGTGGCCGATATGGCCAAGCGCCTGCGCATCGAGGCCTGGTGCAACACTCATCCCGAAAGCCAGGACCAAGAGATCGACGGGCCGCTTCTGGTATGCGGCCTGCCGCGTACCGGCACCACAGCCACCGCGGCCATGCTGGCCCTGGACGGCCGCTTCCGCTTCCCTCGCCCTTGGGAGGGGAATTCGCCCACGCCCCCGCCGGTTCTAGGCGAGGAGGATCAGGATCCCCGGGTGATCGCCGCCCGCGAAATGGCCAGGCACTATAAGGACTCAGCCATACACCTGTTCAACCCTGACGGGCCGGAAGAAGACCTTTCCATGCTGGCGGGCCTCACCATGCGCCACCTGCGCGGCCGATATCCGATGCCCGACAACTACATGGAATGGTGGATCGCGGACGATTTCCGTTCGACCTACGCCTACCACGAACGCGTGCTCAAGCTGCTGCAGTCACGCCGGCCGCCCAACCGGTGGCTCCTGAAGGCGCCGCCGCATCTGTTCAAATTGGAGGCGTTCGCCGCGCAGTATCCGAACGCGCAGTTTGTGATGACCCATCGCGATCCGACGAAGGTCATCGCTTCGGTGTCCAGCCTCTACCACACCTTCTATGAGCGCCAGTGCGTTCCTGGCGCCATCGACAAGCATTGGAGCGGGCGGCGGGGACTCGAATTCTGGGCCGAAGGCATGCGTCAAGGTCTGGCGGCGCGCGCGCGCATCGGCGAGCACCGCTTCGTGGACGTCTACAACCGCGACCTCATCCAGGACCCGATCGGGGCCTTCGAGAAGCTGTATGACGCGCTCGGGCTGCGCATCGAAGCGCAGCTCCGCTCAAAGCTGGACGCCTATCATCGCCAGAATGCCGCTGGTCAGTTCGGAAGCCACCGCTATACCCCGGAAGAATATGGCCTTGATGAGGGCCGGATTCGGCAGGCGTTCCGGGACTACGTCGAACGGTTCGGGCTTTAGCCGCCGCGGCGGCCCTGGGGCGGGGCGATCGACCTTCCATTTGGGAGTGCCAAGTCCGTTCTGCGGGCGCATGGTGTGGCCAAGACTGGGTGTCGCGCCTGATCGCGACGAGGCAGCGCAAATCCAGGGAGAAAACTGGGCATGGGCCCCGATCTGGCCGTGGCGGACTTGGTCCCGCGAGAGAGTGTCGACCAACTTATCGTCGCCCTGCACGAGGGAGTCTTCGAAGAGCCCTACTGGACGACCTTTCTGGCAAGCATCCGTCAGTTCACGCGCGCGGACTACGCCAGTCTCGTCTTTCAGCGCACCGACGCTCGATCGAAGGAGATCAGCCTGCTGAATTCGGGCGGCGGGGAGGTCAATGAGAGCGCCGAGGAGGTGAGCGACCTAGTCCTGCGGCTGAAGCTATCCTACCAATCCATTCACGAGAACCGCGCGCATTCCCTCGATGAAATCGTCGATTTTGAGGGTGATCGGCATTCAGAATATTTGGAATATCTGCGGGCGCGCCAGATTGACCATGCGCTGGTCATGCGCGTGACCGAACCGCATGGCGGAACAGGCTGGCTGACTCTGGGCCGGTCACAGAGCGGCTTTGCGCCCTGGGTCCGCGATCTTCTGAAGGGTCTTGCGCCACACCTCAGGCTCGCCGCCCGCACCCTGGCGGCGCTTGAACAGCAACGCATTCGCGCCGACATCGCTACCGATGCCGTCAGGCGCCTGAACTTCGGGTGGTTGACCTTCGACGCCCGCGCGCGAGTCATCGACATCGACCCTGAGGCCGAGCGCCTGTTCCGCAGCACGCCAAGCCTCAGCGGCTACACCCGCGGTCACACCTTCACGCTGGACAGGGGTCAGCAGCGCGACCTGGCGGAAGTGCTCGCCGCCTTCGCCGACCGGGTGTCTCTGCAGCCGCGCGCCATTCATCTTGCCGATGAGCCGTGGCTGGACATGCTGATCCTGCCGGTTCGATACCGGGCCGTCTCCGGCGGTCCCACGCCGGTGGCGGTCGGCTATGTCCATGGCGCCGCGGTAGCCAGCGCCGAGCGGTGCGCGCAACTTGCCCTTCTTTTCGGACTGACCAACAGCGAAGCCCGCCTCGCGCTCGCGCTCACCCAGGGCAAGAGCATTGCCGAAGCCGCCGGCGAACTCAATCTGACGGTTGAAACAGCCCGAAACTATAGCAAGAAAATCTACGCCAAGACGGACACGCGCAGCCAATCCGACCTCGTCCGCATCATCCTGGCGAGCATCCTCGCCCTGACCTGACCGGCGAGGCGCAATCGCGAACATCGGCTCGAACTGTGCGCCGGGTGCTGTCAGTCTAACGGCAACTTGTCTCTGCCGGATACCGCTCTCCCCTACCCCGCTCTGGCTTAGGTGGCCTACCCCTGAGGGGTGATCCATCTGCATTGTTAGAGCATGGCGCGTCCAAGGCGACGTTTGAGTTGGGCGAGCGCGCGCCTTCAACAGGCTGGCGCGCTCGCCCATGGCGCAACGCCTCCGCAGGTGCCGGCGGTCGGCAACCCAGGGCGCTGTGAGGGCCCACGCCATTGTAGTGTGTCAAACATGGGGTAATCGCGGGGCTGATACCGGGTTGAGGGAAATTCGTCAGCGCTTCCAATAAAGCGGTTGTCCCCCGATGATGGAGAACGGGCTCAAGACGTGGTGGTCGGCCCAAGCATCG
>JAMFTA010000192.1 GCA_026225565.1 Caulobacter sp.
GCTGATCTGAGAGTTGGTCGGGCGTCAGGCGCCGAACGTCTTCAATATTCATGTCAGGCCTCCACCGCGGCGGCGATGCGCGCGACGATACGCGTCTTCACCGGCAGCTTCGCCGCGCCCAGGCGCAGGGCCTCGCGGGCGATATCATCGGGAACACCGTCGACTTCGAACATGATGCGGCCCGGCGCCACGCGCGCGGCCCAGTATTCGACAGCGCCCTTGCCCTTGCCCATGCGCACTTCGGCCGGCTTGTCGGTGACCGGGAGGTCCGGGAAAATCCGGATCCACACACGACCCTGACGCTTCATCTGGCGCGTGATCGCGCGGCGAGCCGCTTCGATCTGGCGAGCGGTGATCCGCTCCGGCTCGACCGACTTGAGGCCGTGCGAGCCGAAGTTCAGAGCGGTCCCGCCTTTGGACAACCCGTGGATGCGGCCTTTGAACTGCTTACGGTATTTGGTTTTCTTGGGTAACAGCATCGTCTTTTACAGCCCCTTACGCCGCCGCGCCGTCGCGGCGATCGCGGCGCGGACCGCGGTCTGGACGGTCGCCACGGTTGTCGCGCCCGCCGCCCTCGCCCGCCGGGCCGGATTCGCTGGCCAGACGCTTGTCGAGCGCCATCGGATCGTGATCGAGGACTTCGCCTTTGAAGATCCAGGTCTTGACGCCGATGATGCCGTAGGTGGTCTTGGCTTCGGAGAAACCGAAGTCGATGTCGGCGCGCAGGGTGTGACGGGGCACCCGGCCCTCGTGGTAGGATTCGGCGCGAGCGATTTCAGCCCCACCGAGACGGCCGGCGACCTCGATGCGAACGCCCTTGGCGCCCAGACGCATCGCCGACTGCATCGAACGCTTCATCGCCCGACGGAAAGCGATCCGGCGCTCGAGCTGCTGAGCGATGTTCTCGGCCACCAGCTGCGCATCGGTTTCCGGCTTGCGGACTTCGACGATGTTCAGGTGGACGTCGCCCTCGGTCATCTTGGCGAGGTCCTGGCGGAGCTTCTCGATGTCGGCGCCCTTCTTGCCGATGATCACGCCGGGGCGCGCGGCATAGATGGTGACCCGGCACTTCTTATGCGGGCGCTCGATGATGATCCGCGACACGCCGGCCTGCATCAGACGCTTCTTCAGCATCGCGCGGACCTTGATGTCTTGGTGCAGCAATTTACCGTATTGATCGCCAGCGGCGAACCAACGGCTGTCCCAGGTGCGGTTGATGCCCAACCGCAACCCGATGGGATTGACCTTCTGACCCATTACGCGGCGTCCCCGGTAAGTTCACGGACCACGATGGTGATCTCGGAAAACGGCTTTTCGATGCGAGACGCCCGACCGCGAGCTCGCGGAGAGAAGCGCTTCATCACCATGTTCTTGCCCACATAGGCCTCGGCGACGACGAGATTGTCGATGTCGAGGTTGTGGTTGTTCTCGGCGTTGGAAACGGCCGAATACAGGGCCTTGCGCACATCGCCGGCGATGCGCTTGGGGCTGAATTCCAGCTCGTTCAGCGCGCGCTGGACCGGCAGGCCGCGGATGGATTGCGCCACCAGGTTCAGCTTGCGGGCCGAGGTGCGAAGGTTGATCGCCTTGGCGAGGGCCTCGATCGGGCCGACCTTGCGAGGATTAACTGTCTTGCCCATGACTATTTCCTCTTCGCCTTCTTGTCGGCGGAGTGGCCGTAGAAGGTGCGGGTGGGCGCGAATTCGCCGAGCTTATGGCCGACCATGTCCTCAGAGACCATCACCGGCACATGTTTATGGCCGTTGTGGACGCCGAAGGTCAGACCGACGAACTGCGGCATGACGGTGGAGCGGCGCGACCAGGTCTTGATCACTTCCTTGCGGCCGGCGCTGTGGGCGGCGTCGGCCTTCCGCAGCAGATATCCGTCGACAAACGGACCTTTCCAGATGGAGCGGGTCATGACTAGCGCGCCTTCTTGGCTTTGTGACGCGAACGGATGATGTACTTATCCGTCGCTTGATTGGTGCGGGTCTTGTGACCCTTGGTCGGCTGACCCCAGGGGGTGACCGGGTGACGACCGCCGGAGGTCTTGCCTTCACCGCCGCCGTGGGGGTGATCGACCGGGTTCATGGCCACGCCGCGAACGTGCGGACGGAAGCCCATGTGCCGGACGCGACCCGCCTTGGCGTAGGTCTGGTTCATATGGTCGGGGTTGGAGACCGCGCCCACCGTGCCCATGCAGGTGTCGAGCACCATGCGAAGCTCGCCAGACCCCAGACGGATCTGGGCGTAGCCCGCGTCGCGGCCGACCAGCTGAGCGTAGCCGCCAGCCGAGCGGGCCATCTGGCCGCCCTTTAGGGGCTTCAGCTCGACATTGTGGATGATGGTGCCGACCGGCATGGAGCGCAGCGGCATGGCGTTGCCGGGCTTCACGTCGGTCTTCTCGTCGGCGATGACGCTATCGCCCACGCGCAGACGCTGCGGCGCGAGGATATAGGCCAGTTCGCCATCTTCGTACTTGATCAGCGCGATGAAGGCGGTGCGGTTGGGGTCGTACTCCAACCGTTCGACGGTGCCCGGGACGCCCCACTTGCGACGCTTGAAGTCCACCACGCGGTAGAGCTTCTTCACGCCGCCGCCGCGGAAGCGGACGGTGATGCGGCCGTTGTTGGAGCGACCGCCCTTGCCGGTGAGGCCCTCGACCAGAGACTTCTCCGGACGGCCCTTATGCAGTTCGCTGCGATCGATCAGCACCAGGCCGCGACGGCCAGGCGATGTCGGATTGAATGTCTTCAGAGCCATCGGTTAGAGCCCCGTCGTGATGTCAATGGATTGGCCCTCGGCGAGGGTGACGATGGCCTTCTTGACGTCGTTGCGCTTGCCGAGGCGACCGCGGAAACGCTTGGTCTTACCTTCGACCACCAGGGTGTTGACCTTGGTGACGTTGACCTTGAACAATTCTTCGACCGCCGCAGCGATCTCGTCCTTGGACGCGTCGCTGGCGACGCGGAAGACGACCTTGTTCAGCTCGGACAGCAAAGTGGCTTTTTCAGTGATCACCGGCGCCAGGATGACGTCGTAGTGACGGGCGGTGGCGGCCATTACGCAGCCTCCTTCACATCGTTAGCGGGAGCGAAGCGCGCTTCGATCGCCTCGATAGCCGACCGGGTCAGCACCAGGGTTCCACGACGCAGCACGTCGTAAACATTGAGGCCGGCGTCGGGCAGCACGTCGATGTTCGGGACGTTGCGGGCGGCGAGTTTCAGGTTGTTGTCCACCTCGGGGCCGGTGATGAAGAGAGCGTTCTTCAAGCCGATCTTGTCGAGCTGGGCGCGGAAGGCGGCGGTCTTGGCTTCACCCAAGGTCGCGCTTTCCAGCACGATCAGCGAGCCCGACTTGGCCTTGGAAGAGAGCGCATGGCGCAGAGCCAGGGCGCGCACCTTCTTGGGCATGTCGAAGGCGTGGCTGCGGTTCACCGGGCCGAACACCTTGGCGCCGCCGACGAACTGAGCCGCCTTGCGCGAGCCGTGGCGAGCGCCGCCGGTGCCCTTCTGCTTGTACATCTTCTTGCCGGTGCGGGAGACCTCGTTCCGGGTCTTGATCTTGTGGGTGCCGGCGCGGCGCTTGGCCAGTTGCCAGACCACCATGCGCTGAAGAATGTCGGAGCGAATGTCTTCGATGCCGAAGATTTCATCCTTCAGCTCGATCGAGCCGGCCTTGCCGCTGTCGAGGGTGATGACGTCGAGTTTCATTATTCCGCCCCTTCGCTGGCAGCTTCGGGGGCCGCTTCCACCGCGGGGGTGGAGGCCGCTTCGCCATGCTTGCGGAAGGCGCCGGGCTTGGGCGCGGCTTCCGGCAGGGCCTTCTTCAGCGCGTCGGACACCTTCACATAGGAGCCTTCCGAACCGGGAACCGCGCCCTTGACCATGATCAGGCCGCGCTCGATATCGACGCGGAAGATGGTCAGGTTCTGAGTGGTGACGGTTTCGACCCCGAGTTGGCCGCCCATCTTCTTGCCCTTGAAGGTCTTGCCGGGATCTTGCCGTTGACCCGTGGAGCCGAGCGAGCGGTGAGAAAGCGAAACGCCGTGGGTGGCGCGAAGGCCGCCGAAGTTCCAGCGCTTCATACCGCCGGCGAAGCCCTTGCCGATGGTCACGCCCTGAATGTCGACCTTCTGGCCGGGAACGAAGTGGTCGGCGGTGAATTCCGCGCCCACGTCGATCAGCATGTCTTCGGTCACGCGGAACTCGGTGACTTCGCGCTTGGGCTCGACCAGAGCCTTGGCGAAGTGACCGCGCTCGGCTTGCGAGGTGTTCTTGACCTTCTTGGCGCCCGCGCCGAGCTGGAGAGCGACATAGCCGTCGCGGTCCAGGGTGCGCTGGGCGGTCACCTGGCAGCCGTCCAGGGACAGCACCGTGACCGGCACGTGGGTCCCGGCTTCATCGAAGAAGCGGGTCATGCCGAGTTTCTTGGCGATTACGCCGGTTCGCATCATCGCCTCCTTAAAGCTTGATTTCGACATCGACGCCGGCCGACAGCTCGAGCTTCATCAGCGCGTCAACGGTCTGCGGGGTCGGATCGACGATGTCGAGCACGCGCTTATGCGTGCGGATTTCGAACTGCTCGCGCGACTTCTTGTCGACGTGGGGCGAGCGGTTGACGGTGAACTTCTCTATCATGGTCGGCAGCGGGATGGGCCCGCGGACGGTGGCGCCAGTGCGCTTGGCGGTCTGAACGATCTCTCGGGTTGAGTGATCGAGCACCCGGTGATCGAAGGCGCGGAGCCTTATGCGAATATTCTGACGATCCATAGTTCCGACGTTCCTCGCGGCTTCCACGCTTTACAGTTCAAAGACCGAGACCCTCAAATCCCTTGCGGGACCATCGAGCCATTTGCGTTCTCGGCCGCTCTCAATCAGGCGCCGCCCAATCGAACCGACGAAACACGCAAAACAATAAGGGCCAGCGCGGCTTGGAAGCCACGAGGCCCTCCCCTAACGTCGCAGCGCTGAATGAGCGAGGCGATATGTTCAGGTCGTTTCGCGAACCGCGTCTGCCCTGGCGCTCAAGAGCTTCAGGACACGGCCGATTCAGCAGAGAGGTGGTGAATACCTGCGAGTCGCCGGAAGGTCAAGCATTCCAAAGGGCGGTAGCCAGAAGAATCTCCGGGCGCGGTCATTCGCCTTCCCCGGCCCTTCGCCGCCCCCAGCCTTTCGCCTTCAATGACCGACGTTGACCTCGCCCGACCCAACCACGTGCTTGCTCACCACGCCGGTCACCCGCGCCACGTCCACATCTCCCGAGCCGGCGATCGAGGCGGAAAGGTCGCCCGCCACTCCGCGAAACTTCACATCCCCCGATCCGGCGATGGAGGCCATCACTGTCGGCGCCCGGCCGCCATCGACGGTCACGTCCCCTGAGCCGGTTATCTTGGCCATCAGCGGACCGGCGAGCATGATGGCGTGCACATCGCCGGAGCCGGAAATGCGGGCCTCCAGCGGCCCGGACACCCGGCCGAGATAGACGTCGCTCGATCCGGAGATCCGCACCGTCGCCGGTCCCACGTTGTCGGCGCGAACGTCGCCTGAGCCGGAGGTGGAGACAGTGATCGGCCCGCGCACCTCGCCGACCCGCCAATCGCCGCAACCGGAGTTGCTGAATTCCAGGCTCTGGCTCGGGCCGATCTCGCCGAACACCGCCTCGCCCACCGCCAGATGCACATTTAGAGGTACGCGTGCCGTGACCACCGGGAGATCCTGCAGCGACACCTCCCCGTGGCCAGGAATGCGCACCCGCGCGTGATCCCCCGCTCCCTGGCAATTCAGTCCCATATGGATGCCGAACGGGCCGAACCCGCCGCTGAGGCCGCCGTCCAGCACACTGACCCCGCCATCCTGGCGAAGCTTCAGGGGCGGCAGCCCCGCTCGGCCCTGTTGAACGGTATAGGCCACGTCGCCACGCGCTTCGGGAATGACGATCATGCGGGCGGCCGCATGATCGACCCGAAACAGGGGATCGGCCAAAGCCGGTGCGGCGGCGAGACCTGCGCCCAGGAGCGCCACGGTTAAAGTACGGACCAACATCATCGCCTCGAAATACTGTTGACGAGAACCTAGGCTCATCGCGCCGCGTCCACAGCTTAATTCGCGGTCATCTTAAAGCACCGCCTTAGGGATCACGTCGGACCGCCGCTGGAAGCCACTTTCAGATAGCCGATAACGTCGCGCCGGTCCGTGTCGTCCTTCAGGCCGACGAACGACATCTTGGTCCCCGGCGCAAAGGCTTGCGGGCCGGCCAACCACTGGTTCAGGGTCGCCGCGTCCCAGGTGGGGGCCTTGGCCTTCAGGGCGTTGGAATAGCTATAGTCGGCCTTGCCGGCGGCCTTGCTCCCAAACACGCCGTAGAGGTTCGGCCCGGTCATATTGGCGCCGTCCTTGGTGATGGTGTGGCACGAGCGGCAGAGGCTGAAGTGGGCCGCGCCATTCTCCAGGTCCGCGTCCCTGTAGGGCGCGGGCAATTGATCGAGCAGCGCCTTGGACTCCGCCGGCACGGCGGCTGGGCTCTGTGAGGCCGATCCGCCCCCCTGGCCGCCCCCTTGCCCGCACGCCGCCAAAAGGCCGGCGGTCGCCAGCATCGTCAAAGTCGCGCGCTTCATGCCTGTCCCCAATTATCGACCGACCCTAGCCAAAGCCGCGGCGGATAAAAAGGGTTTGCCGCGCCAGCGACGGCGGCGGGAGGTGCGGTTTTCGACCTTGGCGGCGGCTTTGCTATAAACTGGGCGCGCGCCGCCGGAGAATCGTCTGTGACCACCGACCCGTCATGGCTGCTCGCCGCCCAGGAGGAGATATCCGAGACGGCGGCGCGGGCCAGCGGGCCGGGGGGTCAGCACGTCAACAAGACCTCGACGGCTATCGAACTGCGCTTCGATGTGCGCGGCTCCCCTTCCCTGCCCGAGGATGTGAAGATCCGGCTGGAGCGGCTGGCCGGCAGTCGCCTGACCCAGGACGGGGTCTTGATCCTCTTCGCCCAGGGTTTCCGCTCCCAGGAGATGAACCGGCAGGAGGCGCGCGACCGGCTGGTGCAGTTGATGCGTCAGGCGGCGATTCGGCCCAAGACCCGCCGCCCGACCAAGCCGACCTATTCCTCGAAGCTGAGGCGGCTGGATTCGAAAACCCGGCGCTCGGGGGTCAAGGGGCTGCGGGGTCGGCCGGGATCGGACGATCACTAGGCACTAGGCACTAGGCGCTAGGCGCTAGGCGCTAGGCGGAGATCGCGGACGAGGCGGGGGCGGACGAACCGCCGGCCGCCGCGCCTTTTGCACGGCCGCATCCAGCGCCTGCAGAAAGCGCGAGCGGTCTCCGGGCTGGAAGGGCTTGGGGCCGCCGGTGATCTCGCCCATGGAGCGCATATGCTCGGCCACCATGCGGCCGGCCAGGGCCGATCCGATGGAGTCGGCGGTGAAGGGATCGCCGCGCGGGCCGATCGCTTGCGCGCCGGCCTTGATGCAGCGATCAGCGAGGGGAATGTCTGCGGTGATGACGATGTCGCCCGGACCCGCCCGCTCGGCGATCCAGTCGTCGGCGACGTCGGCGCCGGCGTCCACCACCACCCGCTCGATCAAGGGGTCGGAGGGAACCATCATATAGCTGTTGGAAACCACCTTCACCGGAGCCCTGTACCGGGCTGCGACCCGATAGACCTCGTCCTTAACCGGACAGGCGTCGGCGTCGATATAGAAGGTCGGGATCGGAGGAACGGTCACGACCTCTTCCTAGCCGAAGCCGCGGAAGAGGTCGCGTCGCGAATTATTTAGCGTCGTTGGCGGTGTTGGTCACGGCGTGGCCGACCGCGCTGGTGTCCTTGCCCGCGCCGGCGATGGTGTTGCAAGCGGCCATGCTGAGAGCGGCGGAGGCGACGAGAAGAACGATCAATGTGCGCATAGTAGTCTCCTGAGGGACGAGTCGATGGGCCATAGCTGCCATCTTAGCTGAAACGACGCATCGCCGAGGGCGGCCGCTGACGATCGAGGCGTGATCGGGGTGGCCACTACAAGCTTTGCGTTGGTGATAACGCGCGTCCGACGATCTTGTGCCATCGAATGAGCAATCTCTCGAATTTAGCGTCGCGACAGCGATGCGCAGCCGACCGGTACGCCCAAAGACCGCGGCCCAATATCGACGCCAACGAGACATAAACCTTCCCGCGCCGGTTAGATAAAGCAACGCGTGTTAAAACATTTCTTTGTCTGTCGTGAACACTACAGACAGTTTGTTACAATTCGTCTCAAGGTGGCGCCTGGACTGCATATGAGACCATCGCCAATGACCTCGGCGATCTGCTTATGGACAGCGATGGCTGACATGATTTCATTCCCTCTCTTCAAGGCAATAGAGTCGGACAAAACTCCGACAAGGGAAAATAAATTCTTCAAGAGTATAAATGAACCCGCACACCACGCTCATCTAAAGTTGAGAAGATCCGGATATACTGTCCTAAAAACTGGAGATGGGCGGAGCGGCGTCGAAATAAAACAACCCTGCTCGGAATTGCACTCGGTGTTTTCATGAACCTGCGCCCTACCACCGTCGAGCGCGCCTTTCAACTCGCCCAATCTGGCGACTATGACCGGATCACCGATATTTCGAACCGGCTGAAGAAGGAGGGCTATGAGTATGCCCAGAGCCACCTCTCCGGAGCCACTGTGGTGGGACCGCTGCGCCGCGCCATCGCGGCGGCGAAGGCCGCGACGGCCGACCGCGCTGAGACATCTTAACGCCCGACCGCGATCCGCAGTCTTTCCACACAAATTTCTGGGCCGGCGGACGGGACGGAGAAGCCCTTGTGACACTAGGGGTTCGACTGGTGCCGGCTGCAGGACTCGAACCCGCGACCTTCGCTTTACAAAAGCACTGCTCTACCAACTGAGCTAAGCCGGCCCGATGGGCGTTATGCCGATCAAACGGCTCGGCGGCAACGGCCCGGCGTCATCAAATGGAAGAGAAGCTGAGCCTGCATCGGGCTGAGGGCTGTCCATCTGGCGTCGCGCCTATTAGACGACAGCCCATGGCCCGCATCCTCATCACCTCCGCCCTGCCCTACATCAACGGCATCAAGCACCTCGGCAATTTGGCCGGCTCGCAGTTGCCCGCAGACGTCTACGCCCGCTTCCACCGCGCGCGGGGCGATGAGGTCATGCTGATCTGCGCCACCGACGAGCACGGCACCCCCGCCGAGCTGGCCGCCGCCGCCGCCGGCCAGGACGTGCGCGCCTATTGCGACGAGCAGCACGCTCTGCAGCGGGACGTGGGCGAAAAGTTCGGCCTGTCGTGGGACTGGTTCGGCCGTTCCTCATCCCCCGAGAACCGCGCCCTGACCCAGGAATTCGCCGAGGTCTTGGAGGATCACGGCCTGATCGAGGAGCGGGTGGATCGGATGATCTATTCCAACGCCGACCGGCGCTTCCTGCCCGACCGTTATGTGGAGGGCACCTGCCCGGTCTGCAGCCATCGCCCGGCGCGGGGCGATCAGTGCGACAACTGCGGCTCCCTGCTCGACCCCATCGACCTGATCGAGCCCTATTCCGCCATCTCCGGCTCGACAGACCTTGAGGTGCGAGACACCCGCCACCTCTACCTCCTGCAAACCAAGCTCGCCGACAAGATCCGCGCCTGGGTCGACAGCCGCACCGACTTTCCCGCCCTCACCCGCTCCATCGCGCTCAAGCACCTGGACGAGGGCTTGATCGACCGAGGCATCACCCGCGACCTGGCCTGGGGCGTGCCGGTGGCGCGGGATGGCAAGCCGCGTCCGGGTTTCGAGAACAAGGTCTTCTACGTCTGGTTCGACGCCCCTATCGAATATATCGCCGCCACCCAGGAATGGGCTAGCGCCGCCCCTGGCCGCGATTGGGCCCGCTGGTGGCGAGGGGCCGAGGCGGCGGATGTTCGCTATGTGGAGTTCATGGGCAAGGACAACGTCGCCTTCCACACCGTCAGCTTCCCCGCCACCCTGATCGGGGTGAATGAGGAGCAGCGGGCGGACGGCGCCTGGACGGTCACCAAGAACGCCCCCTGGAAGCTGGTGGATCAGCTGAAAAGCCTGAACTGGCTGAACTGGTACGGCGGCAAATTCTCCACCAGCGGCAAGCGCGGGGTCTTTATGGATGCGGCGCTGGAGATCCAGCCGCCGGACGTCTGGCGCTGGTATCTGACGGCCAACGCCCCTGAAAGCGCCGATTCGGCCTTCACCTGGGAGCAGTTCCAGAACCTGGTGAACAAGGATCTGGCCGACGTGCTCGGCAACTTCGTCAACCGCATCGTCAAGTTCGCCGAGACCCGCTTCGATGGAGCCGTGCCGGCCGGTGGGCTGCCGGGCGAACTGGAGCTGAAGCTCTACGCCGAACTCTCCACGCGCCTCGCCGACCTCACCCAGCAGATGGAAGCCATTGAAATCCGCAAGAGCGCCCTGGCGCTTCGCTCCATCTGGGTGCTCGGCAATGAATACCTCACCGAGGCCGCCCCTTGGACCGCCCTGAAGACCGACCGGGACCGGGCGGCGGTGATCGTGCGGACGGGGCTGAACCTGGTGGCCCTGTTCGCCCGCCTGGCCGGTCCCTTCATCCCCTTCACCGCCGAGGTCATCGCCAGCGCGGTAGGCGAAAGCGAGGCCGGTGTCTGGCCGTCAGCCGATGGCCGCGCCGAGCTGAATCGCCTGGAGCCTGGCCGCCCGGTCGCCGCACCGCCGGTCCTCTTCAAGAAGATCGAAGACGCCGACGTGGCCGATTGGACCGCCCGCTTTGGCGGGGCCGAAACCTAAGCCCAAAACGCAAAAGGCCCTGGGGTCGCCCCAGGGCCTTAAGTCATCTTCAGCTCACCGAAGCGCTAGGTCGTGCTAGGCCCTTCGGCCGACATATCCAGCGGCCGGCCGCCCCGAACGGCGCGGCGTGAGGCGCGGCGGGCGGCGGCGGAGCGGGTCGGCCCCCGACCCCGCGCCAGCCACGCCACCACCAAGGCCGCGATCAGCACCAGGAGCGAGGCGCCGATCACCCGGGGCGTCAGCTTCACGCCCATGCCGGCGGACTTCTGCACCGAGCCCAAGGCCAGCTTGTCGGAACCGCCGCCCAGAAGGTCGGCGCCCACATCGGCGTGCAAGGGGCCCTTGGCGCCGGGCTGGGCGGTCACCGTCCAGTGGAACTGGGTCGGCTGGCCCACGGTCAACGGCGCGGACTGGGTGTCGTCGGGGGTCACCGCAAAGCCGTCGCCGGAGAGGATGGCGTTCATATTGACCGAGGCGGCGGCGTCGCCGAGCCCGTCCTTCTGCGCTTCGCCCTTAAGCGTGTCGGCGAAGTCGGCCGGCAAGGTCAGGGAGACATCGGCCGGCTGGTTGGCGGTGAAGCTGCCGGGCGCGGAGAGCATGGCGGACTTGCCGACCGCGTCGGTCAACATGGTCTGCAGGGCGGCCAGCCGGCTGGTGCGGTCGCCCACCGGCGCGGCGGGACCGATCCCGGGCGGCGCCTTATAGGACTGCACCGCAGCCGTGGTCGCCTGTTTGGCGTCATGCGCCACCGCGCCAGCGGCGGCGCCGGCTGCAGCGGCCACGCTTACGCTCTTGTGGACGATGGACTTGGAGTCCAAGGCCACCACAGGGGGGAGCTTTGGCCGGGTGATCGTCGTGATGGTCTTTGTGGTCTTGGTGACAGTGGAGACCGTCGCCTTGGCGGAAACGGGGCCATGCGCCGCCTTAGGCGTCAACGCCGGGGCCGGTCTGTCGTACACGGGCGCCGGCGCGGAATAGCTATAGGTCGGATGGCGGCCAGGAGCGGGATGGCCCTCGCCGTAGGGCGACCGAACAGTGTTTTCGGCTATCGGCCCGATGGACTCCGCCGCATAGGCATGATGATGACGGCCGCGATAGCCGCCGTAATAGCCTTCCGAGCCCGGATCGCCGGGGTTGGGGATAGGGGCCATGGCGATCACCGAGCCGCCGTCATAGGCGGGCGGCGCGGCATAGACAGCTGCCGGGGGCTGGTAGGCGGGAGCATCCACCACCGGCGGCGTAGTGTAGGGCAAACCGTGGTCGGGCGCGCCCATTAGATCGGCCGGCGGCGGGGCGGCCGGAGCCTCCCCATGAGTGGGCGAGGGATAGGGTCGTTCCTCGCACCCGGAGAGAACCGCAACGCCGGCAATCGAAATCGCCATCGCCGCGCCTGCCGCAAACCGATGCTGCATAGACATTATACGCCCGCTCCCGATCATGTTCGGTGGACGCCCCCAGCGCGCACAACCGTTACATTTAGCAAAGCCTTAAGCCTCTTCGACAATCAACCCCGTTCGCCTGTGACGCGTGCGATCTTGCGGCTGGCTTCGTAGAGCGCGATCGCCGCAGCCGCCGAGACGTTGAGGCTCTCAAATCCGCCTGGCATGGGAATGCGGGCCAGGACGTCGCAATGCTCGCCAACCAGGCGACGCATCCCCTCCCCTTCCGAGCCCATCACCAGCACGGCCGGCCGATGATCCAGCGCCTGCTCCAGCGGCGTATCGCTGCCCCCGGACAAGCCCACGATATTCCAGCCATAGTCCGAGAGGGTCTCCAGCGCCCGCGACAGATTGACCACCCGCGCCGCCGCCACCTTCTCGATTCCCCCCGCAGCCGCCTTGGCCAGAGCCCCGCCGAGTTGCGGCGCATGGCGGTCCTGCAGAATCACGCCCCGCGCGCCAAAGGCCGCGGCGGAGCGAAAAATCGCGCCGACGTTCTGCGGATCGGTCAGCTGATCGAGCATGATCAGGAAGCCAGAGGCAGGGTTGGCCAGTTCTTCCAGGGAGACGCCCTCCAGCGCCGGGGTCTGGATCGCCACCCCCTGGTGGGCGGCGCCCGGCGGCAGGCGCTGGGCGATCTGACCGTTCTCGAAAAGCTCGATCTTCAAGCGGGGGTGGGTTATCGCCAGCTTTTCCGCGCGGTCGGTGGTGGCCAGCACCAGGGCCGGCGGCTCTCGGTCGGGGTTGGCCAGCGCCGCCTCCACCGCGTGCCAGCCCCAGATCCAGCCGGAGGGATCGCTGCTGGAAGACCGGGAATCGCCGCCGCGACGAGGACCGCGAAAGGGTTTGCTGCGGTCGTTGCGTTCCCGATGCGAGCTCACTATAAGACGGCCTCCGATTTGGAATGTTCCAGGTCTCCGTATCGTGGCGGTGCGTTTTCAACGCAAGGCCACGGTCGGAGGTCTTTTCATTTGAAGAGGAGAAATGGATGGGGCGCGATGCTTTAGCGCTCCATACAGCCGGTTCGCCGGTGATGTGGAGGGGTGGCCGAGCGGTCAATGGCAGCAGACTGTAAATCTGCCGACGAATGTCTACGTTGGTTCGAATCCAACCCCCTCCACCATCGCCGGCCGGCAAAGGAAGATTTCACAGCCGGTCGTGCAAACGACCTTTCTCTTGCGGGTATAGCACAACGGTAGTGCAGCAGCCTTCCAAGCTGAGGATGCCGGTTCGATTCCGACTACCCGCTCCAAACAATCAACCGCCTGTTGGCTAATCAACTTGAAAGTGATCTCCGGAGCGACCCATGGCCAAGGAAAAATTCGAGCGCAATAAGCCGCATTGCAACATCGGCACGATCGGTCACGTGGACCATGGCAAGACGACGTTGACGGCGGCGATCACGATCACCTTGGCCAAGGCCGGGGGCGCCA
>JAMFTA010000020.1 GCA_026225565.1 Caulobacter sp.
GGTGATCCAGAACTTGGTCCCGTTCAGCACATAGCGGTCGCCGCGACGGTCGGCGCGCAAGGTCATGCCGATCACGTCGGACCCCGCTCCCGCCTCGCTCATGGCCAGGGCGCCCACGTGCTCGCCGGAGATGAGCTTGGGCAGATAGCGCGCCTTTTGCTCACCGCTGCCCCAGCGGCGGATCTGGTTGACGCAGAGGTTGGAGTGGGCGCCGTAGCTGAGCCCCACCGAGGCGGAGGCGCGCGACACCTCCTCCATAGCCACCACATGCTCCAGATAGCCGAGGCCCAGGCCGCCCCATTCCTCTTCCACGGTGATCCCGTGCAGGCCAAGCTCGCCCATCTGGGGCCAAAGGTGGCGGGGAAAGGCGTTGGAGACGTCGATCTCGGCCGCGAGGGGTGCGATGCGATCGGCGGCGAAGCGCTGGGTGGCCTCGCGGATGGCGTCGGCGGTCTCGCCGAGGCCGAAATCCATCATGGGGGGGCTGGAGCTCATCCCTCGCCCTAGCACGCCCCGCGCGCCAAGGGGAGCATTGGACCTCTAAAGGCTCAAAATTGGACGACCTCGTCGCGCCTATTCAGGAAGCGCAGCAAGAAATAACCTCCCGCCGGCGTGATCAGGAGGATGCCCATCAGTCCGATCACCAGGTTCACCGGGCTGGCCTTGCCGCTGAACATGGAGAAGAGCGCCGCTGCGAAAAGGGCGACGCCCAGCAGACCCACGGCGAAGTAGATCATCGAACGATCGTGCAGGGGGCCGGTCGGCGTGTTCAAGACCTCTGCGTCGTTGAGGATGACATGGCGAATGGGCTCCGGCGCGGACGACGGTGTAAACGGATCGTGCTCAAAGCGATGGGCCTCGAAGCTTTCGGCGGCCGGAAAGGGCGCGCGGGCCGACGGGGCGTCGAACAGGGAGGCGGGCTCAACGTCTGGGAAGGTGTCGGAAACCGGCGGCGGTTCGGCGGCGGGGAAGGGCGGCGGAGCGGCGAAGCGGCGCACCGGCGGCGGCTCAAAGGCGCCAAAGCCCACGGCGAAGCGGCCGGGGTCGGATTTGGGCGCCGGGGGAACCTCCAGCGGCGGCCGGGCTTGCGGCGCGGGCTCGACCACGGCCTCGGCCTCCATTTCGGAGGAGACATCGTTCATCGCCGGGTGCGGCTCCTGCGCCCCATGATCGCCGCTCAGAGAGAAGGGTTCGACGGGGGGGAAGGGCTCGGGCGCGCGTTCCGGCGCCGCGGCGCCCATCCGCTCGGCGAACCGATCGGGGAACAGCTGCAGCAGGCGCGCGGTGCTGACGCTGGCCGCCATCGACGCGGCGGCGGGGACGATGACCTCCGCCGTCTCTGGGCCGTCTGCGGCGACGCTGGCCGGCTCTGGCGCGGCCGGGGCGACAGGCGCCGCCACCGGGAGCGGCTCGGCCATCGGCGTGGCGTCGCCCTCCAGCGGCGCGTCGACCACGGTGGCGGCGCGGCAAGCGCGGGCATTGGCGGCGGCCTCGATCACCGAGTGGTCGAAGGTCGGGCGCAGCACGGGGCTGGGCGAGGGCCGATAGCCCTCTGGCGGCGTCAGATAGTGGGACTTCTCGGCGGCGCGACGGCGCACCAGGGCGTCGATGACCAGGTTCTCGCCGTTGAAATCCGCCTTGCGCCATAGCTCAAAGGCCGCGGCGGCCAAGAGGTGCTGTCCCTCATTGACCCGCTTCAGCACGGTGGAGCGGCGAAAGTTGTCCAGGCCGATATTGAAGGCGAAGGCGACCAATGCCTCGAACTGATTCTGATTGAGCGGGGTGAAGGTCCAGGCGTCGATCTTCTGGGCCACCTCGGAAAGATCGTAGTAGAGCAGCGCCTCGGCGTCGGCGGCGGTGACCACCGCCCCTTCCCGGGCGGATCGGGTGTGGCCATAGCCGACAGTCCAGCCGCCGTCAGGCAGTTCTGCGGCGGTGCGGCGCAAGCCCTCGAACCGTTTGACAAGCTCAACGGCCTGGGCGCTGACGCGAGGATGCAACTTCATGTGACCCAACCTGAGACGGCGACGACGAACTTCTTCGTTCGTCGCAAGATCGCCGCCATCAGGATATTGGGCTCTGACACGAGGAATGTCAGATGGTGCGGTCGAGAGGAATCGAAGAAGGCCCGTACCATTTTGATCTAGAGGTACTTTTTTGCAGGCGGATATTTCGATACCCCCAAAACTACCCCCACCAAATTTTCTTCAAGATCCATGATTATAGGGTGCCTGATTTATTCCCCCCAAACGGATGGCAGCGTCTTCGTTTTGGCTTTCCCAAGTTGCCCTCTCTCAGCATAGGAGAACCACCCGGCGCTGTTGAAGGTCAACGGCTCTCGGACGGCGCTGACATACCGGCAGAGCATTAGGGCCCCGCCAGGCGAGCTTGCTTGAATCTGTGCGATAGCCGACCGGCGCTCGCCGCGTTTGGCCTTCGATCGCTCGGCGACGCTGCCCTGCTATGGTATGGTATGAACCACGACGTGTTGCACAGCCGCTTGTTTGCCTTGGATGCTCGTGCCGAGGGCCTTTCGTTCTCCATCAACTTGCCGCAATGCGCATCCACGCTCTCCCTGTTCGCTGAGCGATTAGAGGGTCCTGCCCCTCCTCGCTTGGGCGTGTGCCCCCTGCCCCTGTTGTCCCGAACCGCCGCAGCGCTCTTTCGGCAATGGTCCGCAGCGCTTGCCCGGCAAATCGCACACCTGCGGCAGCGCCGGTCTGAAAGGGCTGGGAGCTAGCGCAGTCGCGGTTGAAGGGTCTGGAGAAGGTAGCGGGATAGCGCCGCGCTCGCCGCATCCTGGGCGGCGCCGACGTCTTCATCGCCCTCAACGCCGTCATCTGGCGAATGACCGTCTCCTCCGACAAGCACAGCCGCCCATGTGGCATACTCATCCATAAAAGCTTTGAGCTCAGGGCCGCTCAGCGCCTCGAACAAATCTCGAGGAATGTGAAACGCGAGTTCGCGAGCCGAACCGGTGATCGGGGAGACGGACAAGCCTGCGTGTGCAAACACGATGGCGACCGCCAATGATGCGGGAACTACGTTCAAGCCCTTCTGTATCAACAGCTCGAAGGCAAGGCGCTGCGAGTCCGCGTCCCCAAGGACCAAGAGTTGCTCTAAAGCGGTATCGATCTGGCCAAGCGCTCGGCTGTTCATCAATGCATCGAGTGCTCGTGTGTGCGGCGGAGAGAAAGTCGGCCACTGGA
>JAMFTA010000193.1 GCA_026225565.1 Caulobacter sp.
ACGTCGCAGATGGCGCCCATGGCGGCCAGATCCAGCCACTGGCGGATGTCGGGCTCGGGGCGGCCCTCGAACAGCCCCCGGGCGCGGGCTTCGCGGTTAAGGGCGGCCAGAAGCACGAAGGTGACGCCGGCGGCGGCCAGCACCCCCTGCTCGGCGGTGCAAGTTGGCTGATTGGGATTGACCAGGGCGGCGCAGGGCGGGGCCTCCCCGTCGCGCATCATGTGGTGGTCGATCACCACCACGCTAAGGTCCATGGCTGCGGCGGCCTCCAGGGCGTCGTGGGCGGCGGCGCCGCAGTCGACGGTGACCACTAGCTGCGCGCCCTCGCGCTTCAGCCGCTCGAAGGCGGCGACGCTGGGGCCATAGCCCTCCTTAACCCGGTCGGGCACATAGATGGACAGCTCCCGCCCCATGGCCCGGAACCAGCGCACCAGCAAGGCGGCGCTGGTGGCCCCGTCCACGTCGTAATCGGCGAATACCACGGTGGGGCGGCCATCGGCCACCGCGTCCACCAAGAGGCGCGCGGCCTTGTCCATATCCTTGAAGCCGGAGGGATCGGGAAACAGGGCCCGAAGCGTCGGGTTCAGGTGGGCGGCGGCGTCCGCCTGGGCCACGCCCCGCGCGGCCAGGGAGCGCGCGATGGGTTCGGACAGACCGAACTCCTGCTGCAGAGCCCGCACCATGGCCGTATCGGCAGCGCGCAGGCGCCAGGCGCGGCCGCTGAGGGATTTAACCACGCCGAGGAACGGCGCCCCCTGCCCTAACTCCCCCTCTCGAAGGCCTGGGCCGTGGGCGCCGTCCGCCATATCAGACGGGTCGCTTCATGCGCATTTCGCGCACCGTGTGGCTGGCCGAGGTCATCACCAGGGTATGGGTATGCACATAGCCGTCGTGATACTTCACCCCATCCAGCAAGGCGCCGTCGGTGACGCCGGTGGCGGCGAACACCGCGTCGCCGGGCACCAGTTCATTGAGGGTGTATTTGCGGTTGAACTGGTCGTCCTTCAGGCCCAGGCGCCGGGCGCGGGTCTTCTCGTCGTCGTTGCGGAAAACCAGGCGCCCCTGGAACTGGCCGCCGACGCACTTCAAGGCGGCGCAGGCCAGAACGCCCTCGGGCGCGCCGCCCTGGCCGATGTAGAGATCGACCTCGGTGGTCGGATCGGTGGTGAAGATCACCCCGGCCACGTCGCCGTCGGTGATCAAGAGCACCCGCGCATCCACCGAACGCACGCTGGCGATGATATCGGCATGGCGGGGGCGATCAAGGATGCAGACGGTGATGTCGGACGGGGTGACGCCCTTGGCCTTGGCCAGGGCCTTGACGTTGTCGGCGGGCGAGGCGTCCAGATCGATCAGCCCGTCCTTATAGCCGGGGCCGATGGCGATCTTGTCCATATAGGTGTCGGGGGCGTGCAACATGCCGCCCTCGGGGGCGAAGGCGATGACGGTCAGGGCGTTGGCCATGGCCTTGGCGGTCAGGGTGGTGCCTTCCAGGGGGTCCAGGGCGATGTCCACCCGCTGGCCCTTGCCGGAGCCGACCTTTTCACCGATGTAGAGCATGGGCGCTTCGTCGCGCTCGCCTTCGCCGATGACGATCTTGCCATCGATCTGCATCTCGTTCAGGGCCGTGCGCATGGCGTCGACGGCGGCTTGGTCGGCGGCCTTTTCGTCGCCGCGACCGATGAATTTCCACGAGGCGATCGCCGCCGCTTCGGCCACCCGGCCCGCATCGAGCGCGAGGTTGCGGTCCAGCTTCACGCCGTTTTCGGTAGAGGTCATTTGTAGCCCAATCTTGTCTGCCATGATGTTCTGATTCGTCTCAACCTGGCAGCACACTTCAAAAAGAGCGCCACCGTCGTGCGGATGTCGATGGATTTCGTCCTAAGGCCTAAATTCGCGCCACCCGGATGCGTCTGGGTCGCTCTACCACCGCTTCCAAGGCGCCTATGTGATCGACCGCCTCAGCGATGGCGGCCGCCGAGGCCGGGTGGGTGATCAGGACGATGGGCACGTGGCCGGAATCCTCCACCGGTTTTTGCAAGAAGCTGTCGATGGAGACCTCCGCCTTGGCCAGGGCCTCGGACACCGCCGCGATCACGCCGGGGCGGTCGCGCACCATCAGCCGCAGGAAGGCCTTGTCGCGGTGGCCGGCCCGGTCGGCGCCCTTGAGCGGCGCGAGGTCGCCGGCGGGGCGCTGAAACACGGGGCGGCGGGCGCCGGCGATCACGTCAGCGATGTCGGCGGCCACGGCGGCGGCGGTGGCCGCCCCCCCCGCGCCAGGCCCCTGCATATAGAAGCGGCCGATGCGGCGACCTTCGATGAAGAGGGCGTTCAGGGCCCCGCCCGCCTGGGCCAGGGGATGGCCCAGCGGCACCAATGCGGGATTGACCCGGATGCTGGCGCCGGTCCCTTCGCGCTCAGCCGAGGCGATCAGCTTGATGCGATAGCCGAGCTCCCTGGCCAGCTTGATGTCGATCAGATCGACGGCGGCGATGCCCTCGATCTCGGCGGCGCCAAGGTTGGGCGCGCCGCCAAAGGCCAGGGCGGCCAGGATGACGATCTTGTGGGCCGCGTCGAAGCCGCCCACGTCGGTGGTCGGGTCGGCCTCGGCGTAGCCGAGCTTTTGCGCCTCGGCCAGCACCTCGGCGAAGCCGCGCTCGCTGCGCTCCATCTCCGAGAGGATGAAGTTGCAGGTGCCGTTGAGGATGCCGACCACGCTTTGCACGTGTTCGCCGACCAGGCCCTCGCGCAGCAGCTTCACCGCCGGCACGCCGCCCATCACCGCCGCTTCATAAAAGAGCGCCACGCCCTGGGCTTCGGCCAGCTTCGCCAGCTCCAGGCCATGAGTGGCGATCAAGGCCTTGTTGGCGGTGATCACCGGTTTCCCGGCCTTGAGCGCCGCAGTCACCGCCGCGCGGGCGGGACCTTCGCTGCCGCCGATCAGCTCGACAAAGACGTCGATGTCGGGGGACCCCGCCAGGGCGACAGGATCGTCGAACCAGGCCGCCGCCGACAGATCGACGCCGCGATCCTTCTGGCTGCGGGCCGATACGCCGGCGATCGCCGCGCGCTCGCCCGAGGGGGCGAAGTCCGGCTGCTCGGCCAGGAATTTCAACAAGGCGCCGCCCACCACGCCAAGACCGGCGAGGCCGATCCGCCAGGGGCCTCGAACGGCGGCGCGCCCGTTCACTGAGCGCCCTCGGCCAGAAGATCGCGGTGGGCGCTGAGGATCTGACCCGATTGGTCGAGGAACTTCTTCACATTGCGGGCCGCCTGGCGAATGCGATGCTCGTTCTCCACCAGGCCGATACGCACATAGCCCTCGCCATATTCGCCAAAGCCGACGCCGGGCGACACCGCCACCCCCGCCTGTTCGATCAGCAGTTTGGCGAAGACCATCGAGCCGGCCTCTTTGTATTGCTCAGGCAGAGGCGTCCAGGCGAACATGGAGGCGGGGGGCGAGGGTATGTCCCACCCCGCCCGCTTCATCGAGGAGATCAGGACGTCTCGGCGCGACTTATAGATGGCGCGGATGTCGTCCACACAATCCTGCGGGCCGTTCAGCGCCGCCGCCGCCGCCACCTGAATGGGGGTGAAGGCGCCATAGTCGAGGTAGGACTTCACCCGGGCCAGGGCGGCGCAGATGCGGGCGTTGCCCACCACCATGCCCACCCGCCAGCCGGCCATGGCGTAGGTTTTCGACAGGGAGTTGACCTCCACGGCGATATCCTTGGCCCCCTCCACCTGCAGGATCGAGGGCGGCGGGTTGTTGTCGAAATAGATTTCCGAATAGGCGATGTCGGAGAGCACCAGCAAATCGTGCTTCTTGGCCAGGGCCACCACATCCTTGTAGAAATCCAGATCCACCCATTGGGCGGTGGGGTTGGACGGGTAGCTGACGATCACGACGCTGGGCGGCGGGGCCGAATGCTTCATCGCCCGGCTGATGCCCGAAAGGTAGTCCTCTGGCGAGAGGGCCGGCACGTGGCGGATCACCCCCCCGGCCATGATGAAGCCGTAGGCGTGGATCGGATAGGCGGGGTTTGGGCAGATGATCACATCGCCGGGCGCGGTGAGGGCCTGGGCCAGGTTGGCGAAGCCCTCCTTGGAGCCGAGGGTGGAGATCACCTCGGTGTCCGGGTTAAGCTTTACCCCAAAGCGGCGGTCGTAATAGCCGGCCATGGCCCTGCGCAGGCCCGGAATGCCCTTGGAGGCCGAGTAGCGCCCGGACTTGGGGTCGCGCGCCGTCTCGATCAGCTTGTCGACGATGTGTTTGGGGGTGGGCATGTCCGGATTGCCCATGCCGAAGTCGATGATGTCCACGCCCTCGGCGCGCAGGCGCGCTTTGAGCCGGTTCACTTCCTCGAACACGTAGGGCGGGAGCCGCCGGATGCGGTGAAAATCGGTCATCATAATATCAGATCACTGTTGCGGCTGGGGCTTGCCCGCCTCTTCGCGCAGCCGCTTGGCGAAGGCTTCGGACTCTGCATCGTGGGTGGCGGCGACCTGGGCCGAGGCGATTGGGGGAATGCGGTGGCGCTGCAGATCCGCCCAGGCGTCGGTATCGGACGTCAGTTGTGGATGGGTCGCACGCCAGGCGGCCAGATCGCGCCGCATCTGCACCTCCTGCGTGATGGCGAGCTTGTATTCGGCAGGCGAGCGCACGCCGGCGGGCTTTGGCGGCACCTGGGCGAAGGTCGGCGTTGGGAAGGTCTGGTGCGAGACATGATCGGCATAGTCGGCGATCGGCGATGAGGGATTGATCGGCGGCGGCTCCAGAGCCGTCGCCTCGTGGATCTGCGCACAGCCGATCAGGCCGCAGGCCAGGACGGCGGCGACGGCGGCGGCCGATCCCCGTTTCAGCTGGGCGACGGGGTTTGCGCCGGGCGCGATGCGCATGGAGAGTCCATTCGTTGGGTCGTTAAATCGCCGCTCTTATGCGATGATCGGCGCAGAGAAGAAAGGGCGCGGTTGAGATCGCCCGTCTATCGAGGAAGCTGTGCATGGCGCGTAAACCTTCGCCCCAACCCGCCGCGCCCGCCAAGACGGCGCCGGAAACGGCGCCGACCGCCGCTGTGCGCAAGCCTCGCGCCAAGGCGCCCATAGGGCCGAAGGTTGAAACGCCCGCACCAGCATCGGCGGAACCGGTCAAGGCGAAAGCGCCCCAGACCGCGCCATCGCCCGAGCCCCTGGCGATGCTGAAACCCGATCAACGGCAGGCGTTCGAGACTCTGTCGCTCAATCTGGCCAAGGCCTCGCTCACCGCTCAGGGCGCCCTCGCCGGCGCCCTTCTGAAACGCAACGATGGCGGCGGAGCCGATCCCTTCCACGTCGGTTCGGCCATGGCCGAGGTCATGGGCAAGCTCGCCTCCCAGCCCGACCGCGTGATGCGGGCCCAGACGGACCTGTTTGAGCGCTACATGGATCTGTGGACCCAGTCCGCCCGCCGCGCCGCCGGCGAATCGGCCGAGCCGGTGGCGGCGCCGGCCAAGGGCGACAAGCGCTTCAGCGATCCGGATTGGAGCGCCAATCCCATGTTCGACATGATGAAACAGTCCTACCTCCTCACCTCCAACTGGTTGAACGACCTGGTGGCCGATGTGGCGGACGTGGACCCTTCCAGCCAGCGGCGCGCCGCCTTCTTCACCAAGATGCTCACCGACGCCTTTTCTCCCTCCAACTTCCTCGCCTCCAATCCCGCGGCCCTACGCGAAGCCATGGCGTCGCAAGGGGAAAGCCTGGTGAAGGGGGCGGCCAACTTCGCCGCCGATCTGCAGCGCGGCGGCGGCCAGCTCGCCATCAGCCAGACCGATCTCGACGCCTTCAAGGTGGGGGAGAATGTGGCCACCGCCCCCGGCAAGGTGGTCTATCGGGGCGATCTGTTCGAACTGTTGCAATTCAGCCCGAGCACTGAGACGGTGTTCGAGATCCCGCTGCTGATCTTTCCGCCCTGGATCAACAAATACTACATCCTGGATCTGCGCCCCGAGAATTCGATGATCCGCTGGCTGACCGACCAGGGCTTCACCGTCTTCGTCACCTCCTGGGTCAACCCTGACGGAGCCTTGGCCGACCGGACGCTGGAGCATTACCTGTTCGATGGGATCTATGCGGCGATCGAACAGGTGCTGAAACAGACCGGCGCCAAGACGGTGAACACCGTCGGCTACTGCATCGGCGGCACCCTGCTGTCCTGCGCCCTGGCCCACATGGCGGCCAAGAAGGACAGGCGCGTCGCCTCGGCCACCTTCTTCGCCGCCCAGCAGGACTTCGCCGAGGCCGGCGATCTGACGCTGTTCACCGACGACGCCTGGGTCAAGGACCTGGAGGGGCGGATCGATGCGGCGGGGGGGGTCTCGCCCTCGGCCGCCATGGCCGACACCTTCAACGCCCTGCGCGCCAACGACCTGATCTGGTCGTTTTTCGTCAACAACTATCTCATGGGCAAGGCGCCGGCGCCCTTCGACCTGTTGTTCTGGAATTCCGACCAGACGCGTATGCCCAAGGCCCTGCACCTGCGCTATCTCAGCGACTTCTATCAATCCAACCGCCTGGCCAAGGGCGAACTGGCGCTGGACGGGGCTATCCTGGACCTCGGTGCGGTGAAGACCCCCGTCTATGTGCAGTCCTCCAAGGACGATCACATCGCGCCCTTGCGGTCGGTCTATCGGGGCGCCCAGCTGTTCGGCGGGCCGGTGCGCTTCATCATGGCGGGCTCGGGCCACATCGCCGGGGTGATCAACCATCCGAACGCCAAGAAGTACCAGTACTGGACTAACCCCGGCCTCCCCGCCACGGTGGAGGACTGGCAGGCTGGCGCGGCGGAGGCGCCCGGCTCGTGGTGGCCTGACTGGCGCGCCTGGCTGGCGGAGCGCTCGGGCGGCCAGGTCGCCGCGCGCGACCCGTCCAACGGGCCGCTGCCCCCGTTGGAAGATGCGCCGGGAAGCTATGTAAAGGTGCGCTCGAAAGCTTAGAAGAGATCCTTGAGGATTGTCGGTCGCGACGGCTATCGGCTTATGGCAATACAATCCCGCATCGGCGCCCGTGCCGATCAACGATGTTCAATGGATCGCTAAATCGTGGCGAACCGCCTTCCGCCCAGTGATGAGCCGCACCCGGTCTCAACGCAGACGCCAAGCGCTCGCGAGGTGTTCACCGACGTCTATCTGCGCAAGGCCTGGATTCACCCGACGACGGACCGAGAGCTTTATTCCGTGCCTGGCTCCAATCCCGAATTCGGCGCCCCCTACGCCCTGGCGGTTAGGCGGTTCGCCCTGAAGAACCAAGTGCGAACCCTGGTCGATCTGGGCTGCGGCGACTTTCGCGTTGGGCAACTGATCGCGCAACATCCATTCAAATATATCGGAGTGGATGTTGTCGATATGGTGATCGACTACAATAACAAGCACTACGCCAGCGAAAACATAGAATTCATCAGGAAGGATATTAGCCTCGATGTCCTGCCCGAAGGTGACCTCTGTCTCGTCAGAGAAGTTTTTCAACACCTTTCGAACGTTCAGATACTCGCGGCCCTGGAACAAATGCGAGCATATAAGTGGTGCCTCGTGACCAACCGCCATTCTGGATTGGAGAACCCCTCGACTCCTAACGTCGATCGCGTCCAGGGCGCGGAGGGTCGAACCGCGCTTGCCTCGGCTCTGCTTTCCGACCGACCGCCGTTCAACAGACCGTCAGTCGAACTATTGTTCGACATCCCCGCTCCAACCCGTGCCCTGCCAGAAAGCACTATCAAGACCTATCTAATCACCCACCCGTAAAGTCCGCAGCCCGCGTCTGGCTTGGAGCGGGCTGCGAACCTGCTAGATTTGGGCCGCGGCCCGACGCCGCCTTTTCGGAGAGTACCCTATGAAGCGTCTGATGCTCGGCCTCGCCGCCGCCCTGCTCGCCGCGCCCCTCGCCCACGCCGCCCTGACCACCGGCGCCACGGCCCCAGACTTCACCGCCCCCGCCGCCATGGACGGCAAGGAATTCAGCTACAAGCTGGCCGACGCCCTGAAAAAGGGTCCGGTGGTGGTGTATTTCTATCCCAAGGCCTTCACCAAGGGCTGCTCTCTGGAAGCCCACGAATTCGCCGAGGCCACCGACCAGTTCAAGGCCATGGGCGCTACGGTGATCGGCGTATCCCGTGACGACATCGCCACCTTGGATAAGTTCTCGACCCAAGTCTGCGCTTCGAAGTTCCCGGTGGCGTCCGACAAGGACGGCGCCATCGTCAAGGCCTACGACGTGCCGTTGGGCCTCTTGCCGATCTCCAACCGCACCTCGTTCGTGATCGCGCCGGACGGAAAAATTACCTACGTTTTCAGCGCTATGGCCGCCGATCAGCACGTGGCCAACACCCTGGCCGCCGTCAAGGCCTGGAAGGACAGCCACAAGGGCTGATCCGAGCGGAGTGCGCGGGTTCAGGCGCCCGTGCGCTCCACCAGGTGCCCGTCTTTGAGGGCGAACACCCGGTCCATATAGCCGGCCAGCTCCATATTGTGGGTGGCGATCAGGGTGGCAACGCCCTGGATGCGGGCGAGGTCGAATAGGCTCTGAAACACCGCCCCCGAGGTGGTGGGGTCTAGATTGCCGGTGGGTTCGTCGGCGAGGACGAGCTTGGGCCGATTGGCCAGGGCCCGGGCGATGGCCACCCGCTGCTGCTCCCCGCCCGAAAGCTGCGCCGGCTGATGGTCCAGGCGGTCGCCGAGGCCCAGACGGGTCAGCATCTCCCCCGCCCGCGTCCGCGCCGCCGCCTTTCGCTCGCCGGCGATCATCATCGGCAGGGCGACATTGTCTATGGCCGAGAACTCGGGAAGCAGGTGGTGGAACTGGTACACGAAGCCGATCGACCCCAGCCGCAGCCGGGTGCGGGCCACGTCCTTCAGGGTGCTGCAATCCACCCCGCCGACGATCACCTGCCCGCCGTTCGGCCGCTCCAAGAGACCCGCCGCGTGCAGGAGCGACGACTTGCCCGAGCCTGAAGGCCCGATCAGGCCGACGATCTCGCCCGGCCGCACGTCCAGATCGACGCCCTTCAGCACCTCAAGCGCGCCCGCGCCCATCCTATAGGTGCGACTGACGCCCCGCAGGGACAGGACCGGTTCGGCCATGGCGTCACTCATTGCCCCGTCACTCATTGCGGAGCGCCTCCACCGGATCGAGTCTGGCCGCGCTCCATGCCGGCGGCAGGGTCATGATGAAGCTGACGATGAGGGAGAAGATCACGATCACCAGGACCTCGCTCCAGTCGATCACCGCCGGGATGCGCGACAGGTGGTAGACGTCGGCGGAAAAAACGCTGACCCCTGTCACCTTCTCCACCACCGCCTGGATCTGGCTGATGAAGATGCAGAACAAGGAGCCGATCACAAATCCAGTGAGGGTGGCCGCCACGCCGATGGCCGCGCCGGACATGAAGAAGACCCGAAGCACCGCCGCCTGGCTGGCGCCCATGGTGCGGAGGATGGCGATGTCCCGCCCCTTGTTCTTCACCAGCATGACCAGGCCGGAGATGATGTTGAGGGCGGCGATGATGACCACGATCATCAGGATCAGCCGCATCACGCTCCGCTCCACCTGCAAGGCGTTGAAGAAGGCCTGGTTTGAGTCGCGCCAGTCGGTGACCAGGGTGGCGGGACCGGCGGCGCGCACGATGTCGCCCTTGTAGGCGTCGATGCGGTCGGCGTTGTCGACCTTCATCTCCACCCGGTCGATGGCTTGGTCGCGGCCGAAGAACAGCTGGGCCTGCTCCAGCGGCATATAGATATAGGCCGCGTCATAGTCGGAGACGCCGACGCTGAAGATCCCGCCAACGGTGTAGTCCTTGCGCCGGGGCGCTGTGCCAAAGGCGGTGGCGCCGCCTGAGGGCGACAATAGGGTGATGGTGTCTCCGGCCTTGACGCCGATGGTGTCGGCGAGCTTTTGCCCGACCAGAACAAGGTCGCCGCCATAGTCGCCGTCGCCAAAGCCCTTCAGGGCGCCGGACTTGATGTTGCCCGAGATGAGCTTCTGGGCGGCGACGTCTGCGGGACGCTCGCCGCGCACGATAGCGAAGGCCACCTGGTTGGGCCCCATGGCCAGGCCTTGCGCCTCGATCAGCGGCAGGGCTTCGGTCACCCCAGGGACGGCGCGCAGGCGCGAGATCACCCCTTCGCGCTCTGGGCCGTTGATCGCCGGCCCCTGCACGAAGACGTCGCCGTTGAAGCCCAGCATCTTGGAGAGCAGCTCCACCCGAAAGCCGTTCATCACGCTCATGACGATGATCAGGGCGGCCACGGCGATGGAGATGCCGAGGAAGGAGAGGAGCGCAATCAGCGCCACCCCGCCTTCCTTGCGCTTGGCGCGCAGATACCGGAGCGCCAGGGTGCGCTCCCAGGCCGAGAACGGCGGCGCGACGCCCTGGCTCATTATGGGCGGCCCGGGCCGAGCTTGGTCAGGGCCTCGCCCAGCGGCAGGGTTTCCCGCTCACCGCTCCCCCGGTGCTTCAGCTCCACCACCCCGTCCTTGAGGCCCTTGGGGCCGATGATCAGCTGCCAGGGCAGGCCGATCAGGTCCATCTTGGCGAACTTGCCGCCGCCCCGCTCGTCGGTGTCGTCATAGAGGGGGTCGCGGCCGGCCTTGGCGAGGGCTGCGTAGGCAGTTTCGCAAGCCGCGTCGCACTCGGCGTCGCCTTGGCGCAGGTTGATGATGCCGACGCCGAACGGGGCCACGGCCTCCGGCCAGACGATCCCCGCCTCGTCGTGGCTGGCCTCGATGATGGCGCCCAGGAGCCGCGAGACGCCCACGCCGTAGGAGCCCATCTGCGCCGGGCGATCCACGCCGTCGGGGCCGGTGATCGTGGCCTTCATCGGCGCGGAATATTTGTCGCCGAAGAAGAACAGCTGGCCGACCTCGATGCCGCGCGTTTCGGTGCGGTCGCCTTCCGCGACTTCCGCCTCATAGCGGGCGGCGTCGTGCACATCCTCGGTGGCGGCGTAGACCGAGGTCCACTGGTCGATAATCGGGGTCAGGTCGCCCTGATAGTCCACATCCGCGTCCGGGATCGGCAGATCCAGCACCCGCTTGTCGCAGAACACTACAGACTCGCCGGTTTCGGCCAGGACGATCAGTTCGTGGGACAGGTCGCCGCCGATCGGCCCGGTCTCCGCCCGCATGGGAATGGCCCGCAGGCCCATGCGGGAATAGATGCGCAGATAGGCCACAAACATGCGCTGATAGGTGCGCTTGGCCGCCGCTTCGTCCACGTCGAAGGAATAGGCGTCCTTCATCAAGAACTCGCGGCCGCGCATCACGCCAAAGCGCGGGCGCTGCTCGTCGCGGAACTTCCATTGCATGTGATAGAGGTTCAACGGCAGGCTCTTATAGCTCTTCACATAGGCGCGGAAGATCTCGGTGATCATCTCCTCGTTGGTGGGGCCGTAGAGCAGTTCCCGCTCGTGTCGGTCCTTCAGACGCAGCATTTCGGGGCCATAGGCGTCGTAGCGGCCTGATTCCCGCCAGAGGTCGGCCAGCTGCAGGGTGGGCATCAGCATCTCCACCCCGCCGGCCCGGTCCATCTCCTCGCGAACGATCTGTTCGATCTTCTTCAGCACGCGAAAGCCCAGCGGCAGCCAAGCGTAGATGCCGGCGGCCTCTTGCCGGATCATGCCGGCGCGCAGCATCAGCCGGTGGGAGACGATCTGCGCCTCGGCCGGGGTTTCTTTCAAAACGGGCAGAAGAAAGCGCGACAGGCGCATGGACGCTCCGGGGACGGGGATGAGTGCGCTTCTTAGCCGCCCAGCGCCCCGGGTGGCAATGCGCCCAGACTAACCGTGGGTCGGCGCCGGCAACTGCGGCAACTTCACCAGATGATAGGTGAAACAGACCCAGATCACCGCGAAGACGATGGCCGAGATCCACGTGGTGGTGAGGAATTTCTTCAAGAGCTTGGGGTCCACCGGCGATCCCGGCTCGCCCCCGCCCGGCACCTCGATCCCCGCCTCGTGGTGGCTCTTCACCCCCAGCGGCAGAACGGCGAACAGCACCGTCCACCAGATGACGAAATAGACGGAGAGGGAGAAGACCATATCCATGGGTGTAGTTTAGCGCCGATCCCGGCAAAAGCGAGGCGCGATCAATCTTCTAAACCCCTCGCCCCTACGGGGAGAGGGAGGGCCCGGTCCGAAGCGCATGTGTGGACGACCCCTGCTCCGCAAGGCGTAATTGGCGGTTGGTAACAACGAGCAGGTCATTTGCAGTCATGTGTACGGCCTCGTGGTGCGATCATGTGATCGCGGGCCCTGATGAAGTCC
>JAMFTA010000194.1 GCA_026225565.1 Caulobacter sp.
CCCCCGCCCCCCCCGCCTCCGTCGTCGCGCCCCTATCCGCCCGAGCCCTCTTCGGCGCAGTCCGACGCCGACGCCGACCTGCGGGGCCGCCAAAGCGTCGGTCCGCCGCCGCCGCGCCCCTTGCCCATGCCCGCGCTGGAGGTGCCCCATGAGGTGCAGGTGCAGCCGTTCGAAACCGTCTACGACGTGGCCGAGCGGGTGCGGACGCCGATCCGCGCCATCGTCGAGCTGAACGGGCTTCGTCCGCCCTACACCCTGACGCCCGGCATGATGCTGCGCATCCCGCCGCCGGTGGTCTATACGGTGGCCGAGGGCGACAACCTGTTCGGGGTTTCGCGCCGCTTCAGCATCGATCCGCGCTCCCTGGCCAACCTCAACGACATTCCCCTGGAGACGCGCCTTAAGGCTGGCCAGCGGCTGGCCTTGCCGTCCCTGGTGCAGGATCGGGGGCCCAATCCCAAGGCGCGGGGCGGTCGGCCCGAGGGGCTGGCGGCGGCCAGCGCCGTGGCTGTGGCGACCGCTGCGGCGCGCATTCCCTATAAATCGGCCGGTGCGAGCGCCGCCGCGCCCTATGCCGCGGGCGCGGCCACGGCCGCCGGCGAGCACGCCGCCGCCGATCTGCCGGCCGCTCGCCCGGAGGTCGCGCCGGTGTCCGACGCCCAGGTGGTCGCCCTGGGCAAGGGCAAGTTCGCCTGGCCGGTGAAGGGGGAAATCCTCTCCAGCTTCGGGCCCAAGGGCGCGGGCCAGCGCAACGATGGGGTGAACATCGCCGCCAGCAACGGCGACAGTGTCAAGGCCGCCGCCTCGGGCGTGGTGGTCTATGCGGGCAATTCCATTCCCGCCTTCGGCAACCTGGTCCTGGTCAAGCATCCGAACGGCTGGGCTAGCCTCTATGGCAATCTCGGCAAGATCTCCGTGAAGAACAACGCCGCCGTCGCCCAGGGCCAGGAGATCGGCACGGCGGGGGTCTCGGGCGCCGTGGACCGGCCCCAGGTGCATTTCGAGATCCGCTACACCCAAAACCCCCGCGACAAGGCCAAGCCCTACGATCCCGCGGGGCTGTTGCCGTAGGTCTTAGTGCGGCGGTTCCCCTAAACCGGCAGCGCCTTGCCCTGTTCGCCGGCGAGGTCGCGGATGAACTGGAAGGCCACCCGGCCTGACCGCCCGCCGCGCAGCTGCGCCCATTGCAGGGCGCGCCGGTCGAGGTCGGGGGCGGCGAGGCCGAAGCGCTCGGCGTAGGCGTTGATCACCGTCAGATAGGTCGGCTGGTCCATGCCCGGAAAACCGATCCACAGGCCAAAACGGTCGGAAACGGAGACGGTCTCCTCCGCCTGCTCGGCCGCCGCCAACATGCCCTTGGCCTCGTCGTGGGTCTGGGGCGCCAGATGCCGGCGGTTGGAGGTGGCCATGAAGAGGAGGTTCTCCGGCGGGCCCAAGACCCCGCCCTCCAGGGCCGACTTCAAGGACTTGGCCGCCGCCGCGCCCTCGTCGAACGACAGGTCGTCGCAGAAGACCACGAAGCGCTCGGGGCACCCCCGCAGACGCTCGAACAGGGCGGGCAGGGCGGCGATGTGATCGCGGTCGATCTCCACCAGCTTGAGCGCGGGCGTGATCGCCGCCTGAGCCATAGCCACGGCCTTGACCACCGAGCTCTTGCCCGTGCCGCGCACCCCCCAGAGCAGGGCGTGGTTGGAGGGCAGGCCGGCGGAAAACCTGCGCAGGGTCTCCACCAACTGCTTCTTTTGCCGGTCGATGCCCAGCAGCAGGTCCAGAGGCAGGCGGTAGTCGGGGGCGGGGTTAAAGCCGCCGATGTCGGCCTCATAGTGGAAGAGCTTGGCGGCGGTGAAGTCCGGGGCGGGGCGCGGCGGCGGGGCCAGGCGCTCCAGGGCGTCGGCGATGCGGGCGAGGAGGGCTTGGGTCGGGGCGTCGGTCATGAAGGCGGCTTCTAATCAGCCCACCCACCCCTGTCATCCCTCCACCTGTCATCCCGGAACCGACGGACGGCGAAGCCAAAGCCCGCATCCCCCCTGTCATCCCGGAAAGCCCGGCAGGGCTTATCCGGGACCCAGGAACCGGGATGACAGGGCGCTAAAATCCCCGCATTGCAAATTGGGGCTCCAGCGCATAGCTTCCCGCCCCTTCGACCCGGGCGAATCCTTCGCGCCGGGTTTGCCTCTATTCGCGCCTTTCGGTGGGAGATTTCATGTTCGGATCAACGGCTCATGCGGCGGGCGCCGCCGGTGGCGGGCCTCAGGATATGCTGCTGCAGGTCGCGCCGCTCGCCGTCCTGTTCGTGCTGTTCTACTTCCTCTTGATCCGCCCCCAGCAGCAGCGGGCCAAGAAGCACGCCGAGGAAGTCCAGGGCGTGAAGCGCGGCGATAATGTGGTGCTGAGCTCGGGCGTCATGGGCAAGGTGACCAGCGTCGGCGACACCGAAGTGACGCTGGAAATCTCCACCACCCCCAAGGTCGAGGTGAAGGTGGTCAAGTCGATGATCTCAGACGTGAAGTCTCGCACCGCCCCCGCCGTCGCCAACGACGCCAAGGCTTAAAGCCAAAACGCCCGGCGGAAGGCCAAGCCATGATTCAACTTCGGCCCTGGAAGATCGTGCTGGTCGCGGTCGCGCTCCTGTTCGGCATTCTGTTCACCTTGCCGAACCTGGTTCCGGCCGGGAGCCTGCCTGGCTTTTTGCCGGGCCAGCGGCTGAACCTGGGTCTCGATCTGCAAGGCGGCTCCTACCTCCTCTATGAGGTGGACACCGACGCTCTGAAGAAGGAGCAGATGGGCAATCTGGTGGAGGAGGCGCGCACGTCCCTGCAGGCGAGCCAGATCCAATTCTCCGGCCTTGGTCAGAACGGCGCCGGCGTCATCGTCCGCATCACCGATGCCGCCAAGCTCGACGCCGCCTTCACCGAGCTTTCCAAGCTGGCCCAGCCCATCCCCAACACCGTGGCCAAGGACCTGATCCTAACCCGCGGCCCCGACCAGACCATCCAGCTTGCCCAGTCCCAACAGGCCGGCGTGGCGGCGACGGTGAAGGCGGTGGACCAGACCATCGAGATCATCCGCCGTCGCATCGACGCCCTGGGCACCCGCGAGCCCTCGATCACCCGCCAGGGGACCAACCGCATCGTCATCGAGGCGGCGGGGCTTTCAGATCCGCAAAAGCTGAAGGACATCATCGGCAAGACCGCCAAGCTGACCTTCCAGATGGTGGACGACAACGTCCCGCAAGCCGACATCGCCGCCGGCCATGTGCCCCCCGAAGACATCGTCCTGCCGTCAGACGACAAATATGCCCCGGTCTACGTGCTGCAGCGCCGCGCCGTGGTCACCGGCGAGATGCTGGTCACGGCCACCCAGGCCTATGACCAGTCGTCGCTTGGGCCGTGAG
>JAMFTA010000195.1 GCA_026225565.1 Caulobacter sp.
ACCCCCTTCTCCCTCGAAGGGGGAAGGGTCGGGGATGGGGGTGCTCGCACCGACCGTCGTGGATAGATCGCTAGAGGCGCCGCCCGCGCCGTTCACCGCCCCATCAGCGCCCGGCGCCCCCATCCCTGCCCTTCCCCCTTCGAGGGAGAAGGGTTCAAGTCTGGCATAGTACCCGCCCATGATCCCCTGGAGCTCCGGGAACTCCCCAACCATGCCGGTGGCGAGGTCCGCCTTGCTGAGGCGTGCGGCCTTGGCGGCCAGTTCCGGATCGGCGCCCACCAATGGCGCGATCTCCCGCGCCAGGGCTTCGATCCGCTCCGCCCGCTCCAGCATGGCGCCGAGCTTGGCGTGGAAGGTGACGCCGGCGAGCTTCTCCCGCCGGTCTTCCAGCGAAACCTTGCGGTCCTCGCTCCAGAAGAACTGCGCGTCCGAGAGCCGCGCCGACAACACCTTGGCGTTACCGGCGGCCAGGATCGCCCCGCCGTCGGGCGCCGCAATATTAGCCACCACGACAAAGTTGGGGGCCAGCCCCACCTCGCCTGCTCCATGAGCGGAGGGGCGCCGCACCGCGAAATATTTCTGGTGGGTGCGCATGGAGGTGCGGATCACCTCGGGCGGCAAATCCAGGAAGGCGGGGTCCATCTCGCCCAGCACCGGGACCGGCCATTCGGCGAGGCCCGAAACCTCTTCCAAAAGCCCCTCGTCCTCGACCAACTCCAGCCCTTTGGCGGCGCAGGCGGCGCGGGCGCCGTCGAGGATCAGGCGCTTGCGATCGATCTGATCGAGAATCACGAAGTGAGAGAAAAGAGAGGTCTGGTAGTGAGCGAAGTGAGAGATTTTGAACGGGTCATGTGAGACACCTATGAAACGGTGCCCCTCGGTCAGATCGCCCGACATGATGCCCGCGATTTCGACCGGCACCACGGCCCCGTCGAACAGGGCGAGGATCCGCTTCAGCGGCCGCACCCAGCGGAACGTCCCCGTCCCCCAGCGCATCGATTTGGGCCAGGGAAAGCCCTTCAGGATCGCCTCGACCATCTCCGCGAGGATCTCCGGCGACGGGCGGCCCTTCTGGCTGAGGGTGGCGAAAAACACCCCGTCCCGCTCGAAGAGATCGGCGCGGGCAAGGCCGGTTTTGCGCAGAAACCCTTGCAGGGCTTGCTCTGGGGCGTTGGCGCGGGGTCCCTTGACCTCCTCGCTGCGGTCTTCTTGAGCGGCCGGCAGGCCCTCGATCACCAGGGTCAGGCGGCGCGGGCCGGCGTAGGTTTTCAGACTCTCAAACGGCAGGCCGGCGGCCTTCAGCCGCTCCTCAGCCATGCGCGAGAGGTCCCGCGCCGCCTGGCTCTGCATACGCGCGGGGATTTCTTCGGAGAAGAGTTCAAGCAGGAACTGGGGCATCAGGCGGCCTCGATCTCCACCCAGGCCTGGGCGCAAGCTTTTGTTAAATCACGGATTCTGCCGATATAGCTCTGCCGTTCGGCCACGGCGATGGCCCCGCGCGCGTCCATCAGGTTGAACAGGTGGCTCGCCTTCAGCACCCGGTCGTAGGCCGGCAGCACCAGGGCCTGGCCTTGCGGACCGGTCATGGCCAGGAGGCTCGGGACCTCCTTCTCCATATCCTCGAACTGGCGCTTCAGCATGGCCACGTCATAGCCGTGGAAATTGGCCTGGGACTGCTCGCGCTCGTTTTCAAGGAACACATCGCCATAGCTCTTGGGCGCCGGGCTCGCCGGATCGTTGAAGGGTAAATCGTAAACGTTATCAACGCCGAACACATACATGGCCAGGCGCTCCAGGCCGTAAGTCAGCTCGCCGGCCACCACCTCCACATCGATCCCGCCGACCTGCTGGAAGTAGGTGTACTGGCTGACCTCCATCCCGTCGCACCAGACCTCCCAGCCAAGGCCCCAGGCCCCAACCGTGGGGTTCTCCCAGTCGTCCTCCACAAAGCGGATGTCGTGTACGGTGGGGTCGAGGCCAATGGCGGCGAGCGAGCCCAGATAGAGGGCCTGCATGTCCTCCGGATTGGGCTTCAGGATCACCTGGTACTGGTAATAGTGCTGGAGGCGATTGGGGTTCTCGCCATAGCGGCCGTCGGACGGGCGGCGCGAGGGCTGCACATAGGCGGCGCGCCAAGACTTGGGACCGAGCGCCCGCAGCACCGTGGCCGGGTGCAGAGTGCCGGCGCCCACTTCCACGTCATAGGGCTGCAGGATCAGGCACCCCTGCTTGCTCCAATAGCTATGGAGGGTGAGGATCAGATCCTGAAACGACGACGGCCCCAGACGGGGTTCAGAAGACGACATGGGCGGGCGGAGGCCTCGAAAAGAACGGCGGGACCATAGGACCCGCCGCCTTCCCGATCAATGTGAGGCGGCGCTTATTGCGGCGCCGTCAGCACCTTATCGATCACATAGATGACGCCGTTCGACGCCGGCGCCGCCGGCTGGATCACATTGGCGTCGTTCACCTTGATGGGCGAGGCAGTGCCGTCGATGACGATCGGCTTATTGATCACGCTGGGCACCGGCGTGGCGGCGTGGCCCGTCACCTGGTCGGCGGGAATCCTGGTGTTGACGACGTGATAGGCGATCACCGCTTGAAGCTGGGCGGCGTTTTCTGGCTTCATCAGGCTTGCCAACCTATCCGCTGGCAAAGCGGCGAAAGCCGCGTCGGTGGGGGCGAAGACGGTCAGGGCGCCGGGCTTGTCCAAGAGGGGCGTCAGGCCCGAACCGTCCAAAGCTTTCAGAAGAACGGTGAATTGACCGGCCGCCTTCAGATTGGCGACGATGTCGGCCGAGGGGTTGGGCGCGATCACCACAGCCGCCGGGGCCGCCGACATGGCCATGCCGGCCATGGAGTCCGTGGCCGGCGCCGCGGGGGCGGTTTGGGCGAAGGCGGGCGCAGACGCCAATGCCAAGGAAGCGGCGACAGCCAACGCGATAGGTCTAGGCATGGATATCCTCATCAGAGCTGAACAAACGGCAGACATCTACCGGTGACCGGGTCAAAGGTTGCCCCGCATCACGGCTTCGTGAACGCAGCCTATCGGGCGGGGCCCCGCCAAGGCTAAATGCCGTCGCATTAATCGCCCTGGACCACAAACGCCTAAAAAATAGGCGTCATGACGAAAACCTTAATAGCTTAGCTGCTTGGCGGTCACGGCGAGCGGTCCTGCCCTTAGCGTCTACCTCTGGCTGAACAAATCTGGGGTTCGGCTTCAACTATCCGGGGAGAATACTCATGTCAGCATCCAGGTGGGTCAAAAGGCTCGCCAGTCTCGCAATCGCCGCTGCTCTATTCGGTCCAGCGATCGGCGGAATCGCCCACGCCCAAGACAACACCCTCGCCGCGGCGCCGGCCGCCGCTGCTCCGGCTGCAGCTCCGGCTCCGGCCTCAACCACGCCCGCGCCCCTCACCAAGGACGAACTGGCGCTGAGCGCCTCCATGGATCGGATCGCCAAAGCCGCGCCGTGGGCCCCCAACAGCGGCGACACCGCCTGGATGCTGACCTCCACCGCCCTGGTCCTTCTGATGACCATCCCGGGCCTGGCGCTCTTCTACGGCGGCATGGTGCGCAAGAAGAACGTCATCGCCACGGTGGCGCAGTCGTTCGCCATCACCGCCATCGTGACCGTGGTCTGGTACGTGCTGGAATATTCCATCGCCTTTGGCACCAATCCCAACGCCAATATGAACAAGTATTTCGGCGGGTTCGGGCAGGTGCTTCTGAAGGGCATCAGCCCAGTGGTGACCACCCAGCCCTACACCATCGCCGGGGCGGCCAACACCATTCCCGAATACGTCTTCATGATGTTCCAGATGACCTTTGCGATCATCACGCCAGGTTTGATCTGCGGCGCCTTTGCTGAGCGGTTCAAGTTCTCCGCGCTGATTTTGTTCAACGTGCTCTGGTCGGTGTTCGTTTATGGCCCGATCGCTCACTGGGTCTGGGGCGGCGGCTTCCTCGGCACCTTGGGCGTGCTCGACTTCGCCGGCGGCACCGTGGTGCACATCAACGCCGGGGTCGCGGGTCTTGTCTGCGCCCTCGTGCTCGGAAAGCGCGTTGGCTACGGGACCGACAACATGGCCCCCAACAACCTCGTCTACACCATGATCGGCGCTAGCCTTCTGTGGGTGGGCTGGTTCGGCTTCAACGCTGGCTCCGCCCTCACCTCGGGCGCTCAAGCGGGCGCGGCCATGGCCGCCACCCAGATCGCCACCGGCGCGGCGGCCCTCTCCTGGATGACCGTCGAGTGGATCATCTCCAAGAAGCCGACCATGCTGGGCATGGCGTCCGGCGCGGTGGCCGGCCTTGTGGCCATCACCCCCGCCTCGGGCTTTGTGAACCCAACCGGAGCGCTGTGGATCGGCCTCATCGCCGGCGCCGGCTGCTATGGTTCGTCGGTCTGGCTGAAGCGCATCTTCAAGTACGACGACAGCCTTGACGCCTTCGGCGTGCACGGGATCGGCGGCTTGATCGGCGCCCTTTTGACCGGCGTCTTCGCCGACGCTTCGATCAACACCCTCTCCAAGGCGGGCATCGGCCAAGTGCTGATCCAGGCCGAGGGTTGCTTGGCGACCATCGTCTGGTCGGGCGTCATGACCTTCGTCATCCTGATGGTGTGCAAATACACCACGGGGCTGCGGGTCACCGAAGAAGAAGAACTGGAAGGGCTCGATATGGCGCTGCACGGGGAAGCGCTGCACGAGCACTAAGCTCAACCATTCTACAAGGCGGAAGGGCGGGACCTCGGTCCCGCCCTTTTCGTTTGCCGGTCATGGTCCGGCGAGGCGATCGCCAGCCTTGAGCCCTAATCCGGCCAGGGCCCGCCCAGACGGCAGCATTTGACCCACCAGTCGGGGCGAAGCGAAGATACCCGCGCCGCCAGCCCCTCCGCTTCGATGTCCCCCGCGCAGAGGGCGAAGCAGGTGGCCCCCGATCCCGACAGCCGGGCCAACAGGGTTTCGGGCTCGCCGCGCAGCAAGGCCAAGGTCTCTGCTACCTCGGGCACGAGCGACGCCGCCGGCGCCTCCAGATCGTTGCGGCAAAAGGATAAAAAGGCCGCCGCGTCCTCCGCATTCTCGAACCTGTCCGGCATCGGCGGTCGATCGGCCGTCCCCACCCCGATCGCGTCATAGGCGCGGTAGACCGCGCCTGTGGGACAGGGCGCGCCGGCATTCACCAGCACAGCGTCGAGGGGCGGCGTCTGGGGTGCCGGCGACAAGCACTCCCCCCGCCCTTCGGCCATCATGGGCCGTGCGGCGAAACAGGCTGCGCCGTCAGCGCCCAGCTCCGCCGCGATGGCCATCAAGGCGTAGTCGCTGACCGGCAACTGCAGGGCGCCCCGCACCAGTCGCAAGGCGGCCCCCGCATCGCTCGATCCGCCGCCGAGGCCCGCCGCCAGCGGCAGCGCCTTGGTCAGGAGCAGCCGAAACGGCGGGTGCGGTCCCCCCGCCCTGGCCAGCAAGGCGCGCGCCGCCCGCATCACCAAATTGCTGTCTGGGTCGAACGCCAAGCCTGCCGCAAAGGGCCCATCGATCTCAAAGCCAGGATGATCGGCGGCGGAGATCGAGAGTCGGTCGCCCACGTCGGCGAAGGTCATCAGGCTGCAGAGGGGATGAAATCCGTCCTCTCCCAATGCCGCCACATGCAAGAACAGGTTGATTTTCGCTGGCGCAAAGGCGCTGAGCATCACGGGCGCGCAGCCGCTGGGTCGCTGGGATGGGCGGAAACGACGTTCGCCTCCTGAATCGGGCCGAGCCCGTCCTTCAGCTTGGTCTCCACAGACGCCCGCATTTTAGGCGCCGGGGTCAAGGACAGGACGCGCCGCCACTGATATTGAGCCTCCAACCGCCGGCCGACCCGCCAATAGACATCGCCCAGATGATCGTTCACCTCCGGATCGGACGGATCGAGCTGAATCGCCCGCTCCAGATCGAGGATGGCGCTGACGTAGTCGCCGGTGCGATAGCGCGCCCAGCCCAGAGAATCGACGATGGCGCCCGAGTCTGGCTGGCGCGCCTCCGCCTTCTCCAGCAACTTCACCGCTTCGGGCAGATGCACCCCACGATCGACCCAGGCATAGCCAAGATAGTTCATCACCTCGGGCTCGTCAGGGTTCAATTTCAAGGCTCGCGACAGATCCGCCTCCGCCGCCGGCCAATGGCCCGACTGCTCCTCGGCGGCGCCGCGTAGATAGAAGAGCGACCATCCGGCATTGGCCTCGCCGGTGGCGGCGATGGCTTTGTTCAAGGCCGCCGTCGCCTCGTCGTAGCGTTCGTCTTCGCTCAAAAGATCGGCATAGAGGGTGAGAGCGCGTGGATCGTTCCGGGAGGCCTTCATCGTCTCTTGGGCGAGCGCCAAGGCCCCATCCTTGTCCCCCGCCTTCTGCAACGCCAGAGCCAGATCTCCCCGCGCCACCCCATACTGCTCAGAGCCAGGCTTGACGTGATCATAGGCTTCGTGGGCGGCGGTGGGATCGCCGGCTGAGCCCATGGCGTCGCCCACCAGCACCCAGGCCTCATCCAGATTTCCATCCAGTCGCAAGGCGAGACGCAGGTATCCGAGGCCAGAATCCCCCTGGTGCTGCGCCAGCATCAGTACAGCCGGAGCGATCAACGCCTCGGCCGCCCCCTCCTGCACCGTCACCAAGGGCGGCGGCGTCTCGTGGCGGCTGGCGCGGGCCCGTGCGCGGATGAAGGCGGTGTCGGTGGGTTTGGCTGCTATCGCCTTATCGTAGAAGGCGAGGGCCTCGGGATAGCGGCCCCGGCGTTCCAGAAATGCGCCATAGCCCAGAACGAACAGGCCGTTCTTGCCATTGGTGCGGCTCCTATAACCTTTTTCAGCTTCGGCGAAGGCGCCGTTCCGCTCCAATAGCTCCGAGGCGCCAAGGGCGGCCACGGTCGCCAGTATGGCGTTGCCGCCGGTGGCGGGCACGGTCTGGGCCAGGGCCCAATCTCCCGCCGCCGCCGCCGCCCAAGGTTTCAGCAGGGCCGCTGCACCGGCGTGGGCTGGGGGAAAGGCCGGTCCGGACAGGATGGCCAAGGCCTCTTTCGCCCGGTCGGAGGCCAGGGCGTTTACCGCGCGGGTCAGACGCACCAGCCCCTGCACGGGCTCGACGCCAGCCGGGATATCGGCTGCGATGTCCGCCGCGGCGTTGACGTCGCCGGCCACCAGCGCCGAGGTGAAGGCGCGGTTGCGGATGGCCTCCGACCCTGGGTCCAGGGCGCTGGCCTTGGCGAAATAAAAGGCGGCGTCCCGGCTGGAGCCGCGATCGATCGCCGCTTCGCCCGCCAAATAGAGGCCGAACACCGAAGCGTCGCCTAAATCGCGGTCCTGCGCCGCCCTCTGAGTCATCGGCTGCAGGCTCGGGTTGACCGGCGCGGAGGCGCAGGCGGTAAGGCACGACGCGGCGAGAGCGGCGAGACTGATCAGACGCAAGGGAGAACGGGTATGGGCCATCGGCCGGACAATCCTAGCTTTCCCCCACGCCCGCAAGCCTCAACCCCAGCTTCCCCTCAGGTTGGCCCTACATGTTGGGATAGTTGGGGCCGCCGCCTCCCTCCGGCGTGGTCCAGACGATGTTCTGCGACGGGTCCTTGATGTCGCAGGTTTTGCAGTGGACGCAGTTCTGGGCGTTGATCTGGAAACGGGGATCCTGGCCTGCGTCATTATAAACCACCTCATAGACCCCGGCCGGACAGTAGAGCCGGGCCGGCTCGCCATATTTGGGCAGGTTCACCGCAATGGGGATCGAGGCGTCGCGAAGCTTCAGGTGCGAGGGCTGATCCTCGTCGTGATTGGTGTTTGAGATGAACACTGAAGAGAGCTTGTCGAAGGACAGCACTCCGTCGGGCTTGGGGTATTTCAACACCATGTGGTCCTTGGCGAGGCCAGTGGCCGCCGCATCGGACTTCTTGTGCTTCAGGGTGCCGAAGGGCGACCAGCCGCCGGTGAGGTTGGTGATGGTCAGGTCGACGCCGCCGAACAGGATCGAGCCCAGGGCGGTGCCGAACTTGGCCCCGAGCGGCTTGTTGTTGCGGACAAGCTTCAACTCCTTGGCGACCCAGGATTTTTTGTATGACGCTTCATACTCGGCCACCTCGTCGCCCGACCGTCCGGCGGCGACGGCGGCGAACAGAGCCTCGGCGCCCAACATGCCGGTCTTGATGGCGTTGTGGCTGCCCTTGATCCGGGCCTGATTCACAAAGCCCGCTGAGTCGCCGATCAGAACGCCGCCGGGGAAGGCGAGCTTGGGCAGGGACTGCACCCCGCCCTTGACGATGGCGCGAGCGCCATAGGCGATGCGCTTACCGCCCTTGAGGAACTTGGACACCTCCGGGTGATGCTTGAAGCGCTGGAACTCATCGAACGGCGACAGATAAGGGTTGGCGTAGCTGAGATCGACGACGAGGCCGATGGAGATGTAATTGTCGCCAAAGTGGTACATCCAGGAGCCGCCGCCGGTCTGATCGTCCAGCGGCCAGCCCAGGGTGTGCTGCACCAAGCCCGGCTGGAACACGTCGTCGGGGACCTGCCAAATCTCCTTCAGCCCGATGCCGTACTTTTGCGGATCTCGGCCGTCGTTCAGGCCAAAGCGCTCCATGACGATCTTGGTCAGGGAGCCGCGGCACCCCTCGCCGAACATCACATATTTGCCGTGCAGTTCGATGCCCGGCTGATAGTCGGGCTTCTTCACCCCGTCCTTGCCCATGCCGAACACGCCGGCGACCACGCCCTTCACCGCTCCCTGATCGTCGAACACCACGTCCGAGGCGGCCATGCCGGGATAGATCTCGACCCCCAGCCCCTCGGCCTGTTCCGCCAGCCAGCGGCAGAGGTTGCCCAGGGAGGCGATATAGCAGCCGTGGTTCTTCATGAACGACGGCATGGGCAGCCACGACAGGTCCACCGAGCCCATTGGCCCCAGGAACAGGATCTTGTCCTTGGTCACCGCGGTCTCCAGCGGCGCGCCCATGGCCTTCCAGTTGGGGAAGAGCTCGGCCAGCCCCTTGGGGTCGATCACGGCGCCCGACAGGATGTGCGCCCCGACCTCGGAGCCTTTTTCCAGCAGGGCGACACTGATCTCACTCCCCGCCTCTGCGGCGAGTTGCTTGAAGCGGATGGCGGCGGCGAGGCCGGCGGGACCGCCGCCGACGATCACCACATCGTACTCCATCGCCTCGCGCGGCTCGTCCGGCGCATCCGCGCCCATTTGATCGACGACTTCTTCAGCCACGCGCGTCTCCTGCCCCGTATTCCTTAGTGACTTATCTGAAGCTCCCACGACGGCGGTCAAGGGCATTTGGGCCGCAGTAGGGGACAATCGGGCGGACAAAGCCCGCCGCGGGCGTTATCAAGGGTCGTGAGCCCGCCGCCGACCCACCTTGCCGATCCTGAGATCGTCAGCTTCCTGTCTTTCTGGACAGAGGCCGGCGTGGATGTTGCCTTTGAACTGGAGGCGCAGGATCGGCTGAAAGCGCTGCCGCCCCGCGCGCCACGTCCGCCCGTCACGACCCAGATCGCCCCCGAATCGGCAGCCGCACCTGCGCAACGCCTGGACTTGGATATCGCCGCCGCCGTCCAGGATGCCCGACGCCTGGCCGACGCCGCGCCCGATCTGACCGCCCTGGAAGCCGCCATCGCCGCCTTCGACGGCTGCACCCTAAAGACCGGGGCCAGCCGCGCCGTCTTCGCCCGCGGCCGCGCCGACGCGCCGATCATGATCATCGGCGAAGGGCCTGGCGCCGACGAGGACCGCCAGGGTCAACCCTTCGTCGGCCGCGCCGGCAAGCTGCTCGACCGGATGCTGGCGGCGTCGGGGCTGAGCGACCAGGTGTTCATCACCAACACCGTCTTCTGGCGCCCGCCGGGCAACCGCACCCCAACCCTGGCCGAACAGGCGATCTGCCGCCCCTTCGTGGAGCGGGCTATCGCCCTGGCCAAGCCGAAGCTGCTGCTGCTGGCCGGGGGCGCCTCGGCCAAATCCATGTTGAACACCACCGAAGGCATCCTCGCCCTTCGCGGCCGCTGGTCGGACTGGCGCTCTGAAGACGGCGAGACCACCCTTCCCGCCCTACCCATGCTGCATCCCGCCTTCCTGCTGCGCCAACCCATGGCCAAGAAAAAGGCCTGGGCGGACCTGTTGACCCTCCATGCAAAGCTGGTTGAACTTTCGTGACAAGGCGCGCAGCCAAAATGGGGCTCGCAAGTCTTGCGGCGGCGGTCGTTGCGGGGCTAGCCATCTGCTCGGCAGCCTTCGCCCAGCCGCCGCCCAAAGCGCTCTCCGCCAAGGACACCGCCGCCTATGCGATCGCCTTCACCGCGGTGCGTCAGGGGGATTTCGGCGCCTTGGACGACATCAGGCGCCAAGTCTCCGATAGCTGCCTGATCGGCCGGCTGACCTATCTGAAGCTGATGCATCCGGACTACCACGCCGAGTATGACGAGCTGAAAGCCTGGCTGACCAAATATCGGGATCAACCTGACGCCGACAAGGTCTACGCCCTGGCCAAGAAGCGCCACCCAGGGTCGGGGCTGGAGCCGCTCGAACCCGGCGGCGACGCGCCCACCGGAATGGCCCTGGCGCCCACGGCCGACGAAAGCCTAGCCAAGCCCAAATCCTCCGTCGATCCCAAGATACAGGCCGCCCGCGAGGCCTTCTACAACAATGGCGATGTGGCGACCGCCTATGCCTTGGCCACCAAGTCCGGCGAGCGGTGGGTCGGCGGCATGGCCGCCTATCGCCTGGGCCGCTATTCCACGGCGGTGGAGCGTTTCGACACCCTCTCCACGGATCAGACGCAGAACGAGTGGGTCCGCTCGGGGGCGTCCTATTGGGCGGCCCGCGCCTCCATCGCCGCCGGCCAGCCCCAGAACGCGCTCGCCTATCTGCAGCGGGCAGCCAAGACCCCCTACACCTTCTACGGCCTGATCGCTGAGCGGCAGCTGGGGTTAGACCCAGCCGTGCAGGCCGATGGGTTGGACATGGGGGGCGAGGAGGCCGGTCCGGTGCTGATCCGCCGTGCGCCCAGCCAACCCCTATCCCCAAAGGCTCTGGCCAAGTTCGTCAAGACGGACAAGCGGGCCAAACGCGCCGTCGCCTATATGCAGATCGGCCAACGCAACGAAGCCAATGGCGAGTTGCGCCTCGCCTTGTTTTCCGCCGGGTCAGACCCGGACCGCCGCCGGTGGCGCACCCTGGCCGACGTGCTCGGCTCGCCCCTGGGCGGAGCGGCGCCCGAACGTCGCCGCGCCGCCTTCGACACCAGCAACTATCCTATCCCCGATCTCTCCCCCGTGGGCGGCTACACCCTGGAAAGAGCTCTGGTCTACGCCATCATTCGCCAGGAAAGCCGCTTCAACCCCGCCGCTGCCAGCGCCGCCGGCGCCTATGGCCTGATGCAGATGACCCCGGCCACGGCGGCCTACAACGCCGGCGTCTCGCCCAGCTCGATCGACTCCTCCCTGCTGCTGGATCCCGGCACCAATATGCGCCTGGGGCAGGACTATGTGGCGCGGCTCCTGGTCCAGACCCAGGGGGACATCCTGCGCGCCGTCGCCGCCTACAACGCCGGCCCGCGCGGCATCAGCAAGCTGGCCGCCGCCCTGCCCGACGCCGACAGCCTGCTCCTGATCGAGAGCCTAGCGGGGGGCGAGACGCGGGACTTCGTCCAGCATGTGATGTCCAACTACTGGATCTATCGTCAGCTGTTCCACCAGCCCTCTCCGACGCTCGACGAAACCGCCGCCGGCGCCAAGGTCATCCTCGCCGCCTGGGACCAGACCGCCTCAGCCCTCACCGCCCCTCAGCCCAGCGCCGATGCACCGGCGAGCGCGCCCTCGCTCGCGCCGATCGGAGCGGAACAAAACGCGCATTAGTTCTTGTTTTGTTCACATCATGAGGCTAGGTTCGGTCCATGGTCCAGGCTCCTCATCCTGCCGGTGTTTCAGTGCGCGGCCGCGGCGCGGTCAGCAACGCCTCGGGCCGGTTCGAGCGCCTGAGCGAAGAGGCGTTCGACGACGGATGGGCGCCCGACGAAGACGGCCCCGCCAAGGTGCGCACCACTCTGCAGATCGAGCGCGCCCGCACCATTCTAACCCGCAACGACAGCCCAGACATCGGCTTCGACCGCTCGATCAATCCCTATCGGGGCTGCGAGCACGGATGCACCTACTGCTACGCCCGCCCCGCCCACGCCTATATGGGCCTGTCACCAGGGCTGGATTTCGAGACCAAGTTGTTCTTCAAACCCGACGCCGCAAAACTTTTGGAACGCGAACTTTCCAAGCCCACCTATAGACCCGCCAGCGTGCACATCGGCGGCAACACCGATCCTTATCAGCCGGCGGAGAAGACCCACCGGATCACCCGCGACGTGCTCAAGGTGCTGGACGCCTTCAACCATCCCTTCAGCCTGATCACCAAGTCGGCCCTGGTGGTGCGCGACCTCGACATCATCGCGCCGATGGCTGAGCGGGGTCTCGCCCGCGTGTTCGTCTCGGTGACCACCCTGGATCGGGCCCTGGCCCGGGCCATGGAGCCACGCGCTGCGACGCCGGAGCGGCGGCTCTGGGCGCTGCAACAGCTGGCGGCGGCGGGGGTGGCGACGGGGATCAGTTTCGCCCCCTCGATCCCCGGTCTGAACGACCACGAGATGGAGGCGGTGCTGGAGCGGGCCGCGAGCGTCGGCGTCAAGGCGGCCGCCTATGTGACGCTGCGCCTTCCGTTGGAGATCAAGGACCTGTTTCGCGAATGGCTGGAGGCGGCGCGGCCGGACCGGGCCCGGCGGGTGATGTCGCTGGTGCGCCAGATGCGCGGGGGGCTGGACTACGACGCCCAATGGGGCTCGCGGATGCGTGGCCAGGGGCCGATCGCCGAGCTGATGAGCCGCCGCTTCGCCTTGGCGTGCGATCGGCTGGGTCTGAACAGAACCCGCACGTCGCCGCGCCTCGACCTGTTCCGCCCACCGCAGAGGCTGGACAGTCAGATGGAGCTGTTCGGATGAACCGGTCCGCCTACTCAGGGCTTTTTGAACAGCAGGGCCTTGGTCAGAAAGGCTTGATCCTTATCTTGGAAGGTCAGTCCCGCGCCCTCGAACAGGGCGACCAGGTCGGTCGACTGATAGGCGCTGTAAAATGGCTCGTGGAAGAAGGCCGGAAATGCTTCCAACAGACGCGCGATCTGCGGCGCGTCGTCCGCCTGCACCGAATCGGCGAAGGCGAAGACGCCGCCGGGCTTCAGCACCCGGGCGATCTCGGCCGCGACCGGGGGGCGGATGCGCGGCGGCAGTTCGTGGAAAAGATAGACGCAGGTGACGCCGTCCAGACTCTGGTCAGCGAAAGGCAGGCGCTCAGCCAGACCCTGCACCCGCCCGGCGCCCGATCGCCGCCCCGCCTCCTTGAGATAGGCGGGAGAGAGGTCGAGCCCGATCACCTGGGCGCGAGGAAAGGCGACAACGAGATCCACCAGGAAGGAACCGGAACCGCAAGCGAGATCGAGCAGCTTCAAGCCGCGCTGGTCGCGCCCGCGCCACGCCTTGGCCAAGAGCGACAAGGCCCGCCGCCGCATCGGACCCGCCGCGCCAGAAAACAGGGCCTCCACCTGGGCCTCATAGCGCCGGGCGCTCTCTTCGGTGAACCAGCCGCCAGACTGATAGTGGAAGTTCTGTCGGTAATAGCTGGGATAGGCTTCGCTACCCGCCTCGCCCCGGGCCTGCGTCCCATCCCCCCGCCGCCGACGCGCGTCGACGGCGCGTGCGTCGCTGAGGAAATCCAGCGCTTGCCGGATAGGGGCGGTCAAGGTGGCGGGCCGAGCCTCGCGCACGGGATAGAGACCCGCGGCGACGTCGCGAGCATCCTTCCGAAAAGCCTCCAGCCAGGCCTCGCGCAGGAATCGGCTGGGCGGCGGGGGGGATTTGGGGGTGAAGCGCGTGGCGGCCTCGTCCTTGTTCGGCTGAGCGACGCGCCGGGCCAGGGCGCCGTTGGCCGCCCACCACGCCGCCTTGCCCACGGCGAGGGCGGAGAGGCTGCGCGCCTCGGCAGTGAAAGCCTTGCGGTCGGTGGCGGCCATGTTCGCTTTCCTGCCTCCCTTAGTGCTTCTGGGGCTAGCGCCGAAAGACGCCCACCAACTCCATATGGGGAGACCAGAGGAACTGATCCACTGGCGTCACCTTTTCCAGCTTAAAGCCGCCGCCGATCAGGATGGCGGCGTCGCGGGCGAAGGTTGAGGGATTGCAGGAGACGCCGACGACGGCGGAGACCTTGGAGCGGGCGATCTCTCCCGCCTGCTCTGGCGACCCGGCGCGGGGCGGATCGAACAAGACCCCGTCGAGCTTCTTCATGTCCGCGGCCAGCAAGGGCCGGCGGAAGAGGTCGCGCGCCTCGGTCGTGACAGCCTTCAGATTGACCGTCGCGCCGCGCCCGCCGGTCAAGGCGGCGATGGCGGCGGCCTCAGAATCCAGCGCCAGCACCGCCGCCGTCTCGGCCAGGCGGAAGGTGAAGGCGCCCGAGCCGCAGAAGAGGTCCGCCACCTTGTCCGCGCCGTCAAAGGCCGCGATGGCGACATCGGCCATGACGTCCTCCGCCCGGGCCACAGCCTGCAAGAACCCGCCGGGCGGCAAGACCACGTGCGCCCGGCCAAAGCGCACCATCGGCGTCCTTGCCTGATAAAGCATCTCGCCATCCAGCGTCGCCCGCGCGAGCCCGCCCTCGGCGGCGCGGTCGGCGATGCGGACGCGCGCGTCGGCGGAAAGGCCGCCGCTCTTGGCCTCGACCCCAGTGACATCTACGTCGAGCCCCGTTTCGGTGACGGTGACGTGCAGGATCGGCGCGGACTTGGGATGCTGCAAGAACGGTGCGGCGAAGCGGCGAAGCGCCGGCAACGCGACGACAATGCGCGGATCGGCGATCACGCAGCTGTCGATATCCACCACCGCCCAGGAGCGCCTGCCCTTAAAGCCCAGCAATGCGGCGTCGCGACTACCCTTGCGGGCGTGCAGCGCCACCCGCCGGCGCTCGCCGGGACGCGCTGCAAAGGCGGGGGCGAACTCGGTCTCGATCCATTCGCGCGAAAGGGCGAGCGCGATCTGCTCGACCTTCCAGGCGAGATAGGGTGCATGGTCCCAGTGCTGTAGGGCGCAGCCGCCGCAACGGCCGAAATAGGGGCAAGGCGGCGCCACCCGCTGCGGGCTCGGGATGAGCACCTCGGTCAGCTCGCAGCGCTCGCCGCCGCCCCGCGCCAACACCCGCTCTCCCGGCAAGGTCAGCGGCACGAACAGCTGTTTGTCCTGCCCCGCCTCCTCGCCAATGCCGTCGCCCTGAAAGCCGACGTGGTCGATCAACACCTCTCGCGGAGGCTTAAGGGTTTCGGCGGTGGGCGGCGTGGCGGAGACGGGCGGCGTGGACATGCCTTCCTTTAGCCGATCATGCAGCCGGCTCGGCGAAAACCTTTCATCAGTGCGTCCCCATCCGGCCGCGCCCGATTAGTCGAGGCTCTCTAGGCGCACGAACGCGGCTTGCAGCTTGGCCTTGGTGGTTTCGGCCTCGGCCAGCTTTTCCCGGTTCTCGGCGACCACGGCTTCGGGGGCACGGGCCATGAAGTCGGCGTTGCCGAGCTTCTTATTCACCCGATCCGCATCGCTGATGGCGACGCCGATGGCCTTCTTCAGCCGAGCCTTTTCCGCCGCCACGTCGATGAAGCCAGCGATGGAGAGGGCGGCAGTGGCCTCGCCCGAAGGGAAGCTGGCGGCGCCGGAGGGGATGGCGTCCGCAAAGCTCACCGCGTCGAGGCGGCCGAGCGCAAACAGGCTGGCGCGGTGGCGGGCCACGCGCTGGCGGGTCGCGTCGCTAGCGCCCACCAGGGTCAGGGGCGGGCGGGCGGAGGGCGGCACGTTCATTTCCGAACGGATCGAACGCACCTCTGACACCAGATCGACCAGCCAGCCGATATCGGCCTCCGCCTCCAGGTCCAGGTACTCGGCCGGGAACTGCGGCCAGGCGACGCCCATCAAAAGACCCTCGGGACGCGGCCCGAACTCGGCGGTGGCGGCCCACAACTCCTCGGTGATGAAGGGGGCGACGGGGTGCAGGAGCTTCAAGGTTTGGTCCAAGGCCCAGGCGGTGGTGCAGCGGGTCTCGGCCTTGGCCGTCTCGTCGTCGCCGTTGAGGATCGGCTTGGCCAGCTCCAGGTGCCAGTCGCAGAAGGTGTTCCAGATAAAGCGGTAAAGGGCCGCCGCCGCCTCGTCGAAGGCGAAACGCTCAAGCGCCCCGGTGACAGTCTCGGAGGTCTTGGCCAGCTCGCCGCGCAGCCAGCGGTTCAAGGGCCCCTTCACGGCGCCGGGGTCGAAGCCCTCGGCGACCACGCACTCGTTCATCTGGCAGAAGCGCGCGGCGTTCCAGAGCTTGGTGCCGAAGTTGCGATAGCCCTCCACCCGCTGTTTCGACAGGCGGATGTTGCGCGCCGGGCCGGACATGGCGGTGAGGGTGAAACGCAGGGCGTCCGCCCCGTATTCGTCCACCAGCTCCAGAGGATCGATCACATTGCCCTTGGTCTTGGACATCTTCTGTCCCTTGTCGTCCAGGACCAGGGCGTTGATGAAGACCTTGTCGAAGGGCACGTCGTCCATGAAGTGCAGGCCCATCATCATCATCCGGGCGACCCAGAAGAAGATGATGTCGAACGAGGTGATCAGGACGTTGGTGGGATAGAAGCGCTTCAGATCGGCGGTGCTTTCCGGCCAGCCCAGGGTGGAGAAGGGCCAGAGCGCCGAGGAGAACCAGGTGTCGAGGACGTCTTCGTCCCTATAAATCAAAACCCCTTCGTCGCCTGAACGCTTGATGTCGATGAAAATGGCTTTGGCGGCTTCCGATGCAGGAATATCCAGTCCAAAGGCCTTGGCTCGGTCTGATGTCGCGCCCACAGGCCGGCCATAGTATTCAGCCGCCATCTTCAACGCATCATCTTCGGTTTCAGCAACGAAAATTTTGCTTTCGTCGGGTCCCGAAACAAAGCTGTTGTTCCCTACAACAACATTTCGCAAATCTGAGCTAGAAATATCCTCCTTTTTAACGGGCCCGTACCACGCCGGAATCCGATGCCCCCACCACAGCTGGCGCGAGATGCACCAGGGCTCGATATTCTCCAGCCAGTGGTAATAGGTCTTGTCCCAGTGCTTGGGCTCGAAGGTGGTCTTGCCGTCCTGCACGGCCTTCAGCGCCGGCTTGGTCAGCACGGCCGCGTCCACGTACCACTGGTCGGTCAGATAGGGCTCGATCACCACCGACTTGGACTTCTCGTCCATGGGCACGGCGAGGCTGTGGGGATCGACGCCGTCCAGCAGACCCAGCGCCTCCAGGTCCGCGACGACCCGCTTGCGGGCCACGAAGCGGTCCAGCCCCCGATAGATCTCCGGCACGACGTCGTTCAGCTTGGCGTCGGGGGTGAAAATGTTGGTGGCGGGCAGACCATGCCGCTTGCCCACCTGGAAATCGTTGAAGTCGTGAGCCGGCGTGATCTTCACCGCGCCCGTACCCTTGCTCGGATCGGCGTAGTCGTCGGCGATGATCGGGATCAGGCGACCCACCAGCGGCAGAACCACGCTCTTGCCCACCAGCCCCGCATAGCGCTCATCGCCCGGATGCACGGCCACGGCGGCGTCGCCCAGCATGGTTTCCGGCCGGGTGGTGGCGACCACGATATAGTCGCGCGTCTCCCATTCGGTCGGCTTGCCCTCATCGTCGAAGGCGACGGGATGCTGATAGGTAAGGCCCGCCTCCATGGGATAGCGGAAGCGCCACATGGATCCCTTGGTCTCGACGTTCTCGACTTCGAGGTCGCTGATCGCCGTCTGCAGCTCCGGATGCCAGTTCACCAGCCGCTTATCGCGATAGATCAGCCCGTCCTTGTGGAGCTTCACGAACACCTTGCGGACGGCGGCGGAGAGGCCGTCATCCAGGGTGAAGCGCTCGCGCTGCCAGTCGCAGGAACAGCCGAGCCGGCGCATCTGCCGGGTGATATTACCGCCCGATTCCGCCTTCCACGCCCAGACGCGTTCGACGAAGGCTTCCCGTCCCATCTCGCGACGGCGGATGTTGCCTTCCTCGGCAAGCTGGCGCTCCACCACCATCTGGGTGGCGATGCCTGCGTGGTCGGTGCCGGGCAGCCACAGCACCGCCCTGCCCCGCATCCGGTAGAAGCGCGCCAGCACGTCCTGCAAGGTGTCGTTCAGGGCGTGGCCGACGTGCAGGGAGCCTGTCACGTTGGGCGGCGGGATCACCATGCAGAAGGGCTCCGCATCGGGATTGCGGGCTAGCGTCTTATCCGGCGAGAAGCCGCCGGACGCCTCCCACGCGGCATAGAGGCGGGGTTCGACGGCTTTGGGATCGAAGGTTTTTTCAAGCATGGGCATGGTGGGCGACGCCAGGACCGGAAGAGGGCTAGCGCCGCCTGGACTTTTCAATGGAGGTCAGGGGCGTCGGTGCGGACGTATCCGCTATGATCGCCGTTTATACGCGGCGACGCGAGATGCGTTCGACCTCGGCCTGCACCTTTTCCTCGACGATGCCCGGGAGGTTCTCGTCGAGCCACTCCTTCAGCAGAGGCCGCAGGAGTTCGCGCACCACGTCCTCCAAGGTGCGGCCCATATCCGGCATGGCGATGGATTGGGACAGCTTGCCAAAATGCATCGCCGCCTTGTCCTGGGCGCCGCCGCTGAGCAGACCGTCATGGTCGGGTTCGGGGTCGAACGACGGCGCATAGGCGGGCTCCGGCGCGGCGCTGACGGGTTCTGGCGCGGGCGGGGTCGGGGATGGGGGCGCGAACACGTCGATGTCCCCATGGGTTTCGGTGGGTTCCGGAACCGGCTCGGTCAGCTCGAGCACCTCGTCTTCGTCTTCCTCGGGCGCTTCAGGCTCAGGCGGCGGGGCGGCGGCCACCGGCGGGGGCGGTGCTTCAGGTTCAGGCTCTGGCGCCGGAGCCGGCGGCTCGGCTGCGGGCGCGTCGTCCTCGGAAATAATCCGGCGGATGGAAGCCAGAATTTCTTCCATCGTCGGTTCTTGGGCGGTGGGATCTGACATGGGGAGCCGTTTGCTGCGAAGCTGTTCCGCGGCACCCTAAGCGTCCGCGTCGGATCACGCAATTTCCCTTCTGCGATTTGCGCAGATCAGGCTCGTGACCCCGCCTTTGGGCCAACCGGGCCGGGTCCTAAAAGGCGAAGCTGAGAGCCGCTTGGAACCCCGGCATGATCGGCGGCGTCGAATCGAAAATCTCCCGGCAGGCCACCAAGGCGTCCTCGCCCCGCGTAAAGAGCTTAGCCTTGCCGACAGGCCCGCGCCGCTCAACCACCCCGAGGCGCCCGCCGACGGCCAGGCTGTCCTTCCAAGTCTGCGGGGTCTCGGCGACCCCCATTTCACAGACGATCACCGGATAGGGCTCGCCGGGGACGGCGGCCTTCAGGTCGTCGCCCGCCTTCAACTCGGTGACCGCAAGACCGATCTTGCGCAGCACGGCGGCGGCGTAGGGGGCGGCGATGGCCAGGGCGCGCTCTCCCGGCCGTGGGGCGATCGCCTGCAACAGCTTGGAGACATCGCGCGGCTCCATCAAAAACCAGCCTGGCGCATATTCCACGGGCGCCTGAGCGTAGGCCAGATAACGCTTTTCGGGCGAGCAGAACTGTTCACGCTCGACCACGCGCATGGCGTCCTGGATGTCGAGATCCGGGACGTCGTTGGTGCGCACCTGGTTTTCAACCATGTTCAAGCGCGCGGCGCCAAAATCGAGCGTCATAGCCTCACCGCCTTTAGGAAAAACATAGCGCGCTTATAGAGCCGCCCCCGACGCCAACGCAATCGGCGCAAGACCGACCTGAGATGATGATGCCGCTGTCGTCCGCAAATTTTGCGGCGGGGTGTTTCGTTTTTTTGCGTTTGGTGCAAGACGACGGCATCGGAGACGCCCCATGCTTACACCATCCCTCATCGCCATGGCCCTATTCGGCTTGACCCAGCCCTCCACGGTGCGGACCCGCTTCGTGCATGTGAGCCCCTGGACCGTCGCCGTCAGGGCCGATCGTTTCACCGGATCGACCACATGCTCGGCGCACATGAGGGGAGTCCACCTGGAGGGGCCCGTCGCCACCTTCGAACTGGGGCGGTCGGTGGATGCTTCGGACGCTCTTTATCGGCTGGATCTGGGGCCGGCCCGATTCGTTCACGCCTTGCCCGTCACCGAGCAGGTCTCCGCCTACATTCGTCCGTCGGACAGTCTCTCCAACCCCTCCGGAGGCCGGGTCGTGCTGCCCCTGACCTCGCTTGCGGGCGTCAAACGCGTGGATATTCGCCCAGAGCCCACAAGGTCGGTGGCGACCTTCGATCTGAGCGGTCTTCCCGCCGTGTTGCGGGCCGAAGCGGCGGCGGGCTGCTCCCCAGCCGCTCCCGCGACCGACCCGGCTCTCGTCCCGGCGCCAGGCGCTTAAACTACCGTTCGGCGGTCTTCTAGACGATGGGGAGTTGGGAGACAGAGGCCTTGGCGGCCCTGGCGCGTCCGGTCATGCGGGCAAAGGTGCGCCTGATGGCGAAAACCGAATGGCCAATGGCACTGCCCAAGACACCGCCCGCGGCCTTGACGATCGCATCGTGCAAGACCGCGTCTCGTCCGGGAATCAGCAGCTGAGCCGCCTCTAGGCCCAGGGCCAGGACCACGACAAAGGTCCCCGTCGCGATCCAGCGCCGAGGCGCTGCGAAGGCCAGGGCGATTCCAAGCACGAAATAGGCCCCGAATCGCTCCTCATCCGCACTCGCCAGATGCGGCCTCATGCCGATCGGGCAAAGGGTGGCGTAGGCGATGCCGGCGACGCCGAGCAAGGCCAAGGCGATCAACGCGGGCGATGGCTTGGAGATCCGGCGGTTTCGGCCGGTGTAACGTTTTGCAAAGACCATAGGGACTCGCTGATCAGGACGGCCGCGCCGATGCGGTCCGCTTTAAACACGCCAAGTCTTACAGGATGACGCTTAAAAAATCGTGCGTCGCCAAACGCTTGGAGTGCGCCAAGGGCTAACTCGAAGGTGCAAAAGACGGACGTGCAGCCGCTCAGAATTGAAGATTCCACCGCCACTCGGTGAAAAGCCCACGATGCGCGAAGCGGGACTTTATTCGCCAAAAAGTGGCGCCTGATCGATTCCTAGCTTGACTGTAGAGTCGGCGTTCAGCATGTATCCAAAATGAAATTATGGTCAAAATTGCGCCGCTTTTGGCGCTGGCTTTTTAGTGAAGACAACGAGCCGATCGACCCGATTTTCTAGCCGCTATGCCGAAATTAAAGCTTTGCATCAACGCCGAACGCAAACAGCCGATAGTTGCATCTCAGATCTGAGCCCATCGACGCCAGCCGAGGCCACCGTGTCATCGAATTCCGACAACGGGTCGTAGACGCTACAGTCCAACGCCCCGACAGCCAGTGTTCACTTGGCGCTCGGGTGAGCCACGGCTAAAAATCAATATATATCAATGAATTATGACTGAAGTCACAATAAATCTAGCCGCCCAAGAGGGACGGAGGAGACATTGGAGGCCTGGCCGAGAATCGAACTCGGGTGCGCGGATTTGCAGTCCGCTACGTAACCACTCCGCCACCAGGCCGTCAGTGCGTCGTTCAGACGCGGTGAGCTATCAGAACCGCGTCTGAGCGGCAAGGTGGCCCCGACCCGCCTAGGGGGTCAAGGGCTCGTCGAATACGGTTCGGGCAAGGGCGTGCTTGACCGGCAGGATGTCGATCCCCGCCCGCCGGATGGCGCCCAGGGCGTGTTCAAGCATCCGGGGAGTCGCGCCATAGGGGCTGGGATCGTCGCTGACGTCGTGGGTGAAGAGAATCAACCAGCCGTTCTCGCGCTTGGCCCGGTCCACCGCCGCCTCGATATACTCCGGCGTCCACCACCAATGTTCCACGCCGATGGCTTTCAGCTGCGACAGATCCATCAGCCCCTTGTTGACCCCCTTGGCGATGCCGCGGCTGGTGGGGAAGCGATCCCCGAAGAGGCGCTTGGTGCGTGGCGACGCCTCGCCGTAGGGATAGGCGAAACTCGACAGCACATAGTCGCCGAGGATGTCCTGGACGAAGGCGGCGTTTCGCTCCACGTCGTCCATCAGGGAATCCGAGCCGATAGTCGGTCCAGCCTCGTGGGAAAATGTGTGGCAGCCGATCTCGTGACCGGCCTCGACGATCTCCACCAGATCGGATTCGGTGAATTGCTCGCGCCCGTCCTGCATACCACCCACAAAACCGCCTGAGACATAATAGGTCGCCTTGGTGTTGTGCGCAGCCAGAATATCGCCCCCGCGCGTCCAGGACGATCGGGGGAAGTCATCGAATGTGATCGAAGCGACCGGAGATGTCAGGCGGCTTCTGGCAGGCTTCAACGGCAGGCGCTGGGTGATCTGGCGGTTCAACCGCTCCTTAAAGCTCATGGATGATCTTTCAAGCCGCGCGCGCGGACAGATCCGCGAGAAGAGTGACGACGTCCGATTGCTCTATCGGGGCGGCGGCTGGGCGCCGCCAGACGCCTGCTTCTCCACTCGCCCGCGGCGTAAATCCTAGAGATTGCAGCATTTCGCCCGCCGCCCCGTTGCGGCCGGTGGGGCTATAGGCGACGTTCAAGGTCTTTACCCCTCGCTCCGCCATTTCCCGGCCCAGCCAGGCGATGAAGGCGTGCTCCACCCGCTTGCGCTGCACCCTGCAGCTCATGAAAAGCTCGCCGATCAAGCCTTTGGACGTGTTCACCGCGGCAAAGCCGATCAGGCCGTAATCGCCGAACCGATCGCTGCAGCGCAGCACCAGGCCCGTCTCACCGGCCTTGGAGGTGAGCAGGATCTGCACCATGTCGCGGGTGTATTTGCGGCCGGTGAAATTCAGCTGATTGGTGCGCTGGGAGAGCTCATAGACCCGTTCCACATCGGCGACCGAGAGGGGATCGACCCGAAGCTTGATCTCCGATCCTCGCAGAAAACTGGCGTAGTCTGCGCCGGCGACTTCAAACGCTTCGGTGCGGCGCGCTTCCTGGCGATAGAGCGCGCGCCTTTGGCGGCTTTCGGCGGTAACCGGCAGGTCGAACCAAGGGTGATCCGCGAGCGCGGCGACGGCGGTGTGGGGCAGCGTGCGAACACTCGGATGGGCGCTCTCCACCTCGGCCCGTTCAAACGGCTGATCGTCGATGAAGACGAAGCTGTCGAGCCCAAGATTCAGGGTTTTGGCAAGGGCGGCGATGGAGTCGCTCTTGGGACGCCAATGAATCTGCGGATGCAGGAAATACTCTTCGAGACCGAACGCCTTCAGCGCCGCCATGGCTTCGGCGCTGTTGTTCTTGCTGGCGATGGATTGCAAGACGCCCCGTTCATCCAAAAGCCTGATGGCGGCGACCGCTTCAGGGCGTAGGCGCACGCCAGCGACGCCGTCTTCAACCAGGGTGCCTGTCCAAAGGGTCTCGTCCAGATCCCAGACGAGCACCTTGGCAGGTTTGGAGCCATCCGCGTTCGCCGGCGCGGCGGGCGCGGCGGCGGCCGGCTCGCGCCAGGTGACGAAATCGCAAAGGCCGAACACCACCTGCACCCCGGCGGCTTCGCCCACGGGCTCGATCTGCACCAGATAGGGAGCGGTCAAATCCACCTGAGTGGCGATTTCCGCCGTCGGCAAGGTGAGGCGTCGGTAATCCCCGTCCGCTTCAAAACTGGCCTGGAACATGCGCCCGCCGTGATCGCCGGTGTTGAGAAAGGTGATCGTGAAGGGATGGCGCTCCCCATCGCTCGACCACACTTCGACCACGAAGGCGCAGCCGGGGGCCGCCTCGCTCTCGGGATTGCGTTTGGTCTTACGGGCGTTCCAGCGCCAGGCGAGCTTACGCTTGACCACATGCGGCACGGGCGCACTGGCGATCAGATCGGTGACTTGGGCGTCCCGCTTCGCGCGATGGTCGGCGGCGGCGATGGAAATCTGTCCGACCGGCCCCTTGCCTTCCAGCTTGCCCCATTTGCGGAAGCGGACGCGATGAAGTTCACGGTCGCCCTTGATGGGCTCCAGCCCCGCCTCGAAACGTCGGCAGTTGAAATCGGAGCGGGGCGTGTAGAAGGCGCAATGGGAATAGCAGGAGGGATAGGCGCATTCCGAGCAATGCTCGCCCCAGACGATCTGGCTGCGGCTGAGCAGTCCCCGACGGAAGGCCTTAAAGGCGGCGGCCACGGCGGTGGGCATTTGCACACCGGCGGGCGTCGGCTTTTCCGGCAGGGTTTCGATCATCGCATACTCCTGGAACACCCGAAGTGTGGCTGAACGACGTTATTATTCAGTTGCTTTAACCGACATTCAGCCGAACTGGCGTCTTTGACGCAGCGACGGCAGCCGGAAGGCCGAAACGGATCGCGGGTTGCCCCCGCCGCCCTACCCCTCTAAACCCGCCGCTTAGCCCCTATCCCCCGGCCGCCCGAGCGCGAACCTCCCGCGCGCGGCCCTTTCGCGCGAGAATCGTTCATGCCCGCCCGCACAGATATCAAATCCATCCTGATCATCGGCGCGGGCCCCATCGTCATCGGTCAGGCCTGCGAGTTCGACTATTCCGGCGTGCAAGCCTGCAAGGCGCTTCGGGCCGAGGGCTATCGGATCGTTCTGGTCAACTCCAACCCCGCCACCATCATGACCGACCCGGATGTGGCCGACGCCACCTACATCGAGCCCATCACGCCTGATTTTGTCGAGAAGATCATCGCCAAGGAGCGGCCGGACGCCCTACTTCCCACCATGGGTGGCCAGACGGCGCTGAACACGGCCCTGGCGCTCGACGCTTCGGGCGTTCTTAAGAAATACAATGTGGAGATGATCGGCGCCAAGGCCGAGGTGATCGACAAGGCGGAAGACCGGCAGAAATTCCGCGACGCCATGGACAAGATCGGGCTGGAAAGCCCCAAGTCCCGCGCCATCCACCTCCTGGAAGAAGCCGCCGAGGCCATCGCCTTCGTCGGCCTGCCCGCCGTGATCCGCCCTTCCTTCACCCTGGCCGGAACCGGTGGCGGCATCGCCTTCAACATGGCCGAGGTGAAGGAGATCGTGGAACGGGGCCTGGACCTGTCGCCCACCACCGAGGTGTTGATCGAGGAGAGCGTGCTCGGCTGGAAGGAATACGAGATGGAGGTGGTGCGCGACAAGGCCGACAACTGCATCATCGTCTGTTCGATCGAGAACATCGATCCCATGGGCGTCCACACCGGCGACTCCATCACCGTCGCCCCGGCCCTGACCCTGACGGACAAGGAATACCAGTGGATGCGCGCCGCCTCCATCGCCGTGCTGCGCGAGATCGGCGTGGAGACCGGCGGTTCAAACGTGCAGTTCGCGCTGAACCCCGCCGACGGCCGGCTGCTGGTGATCGAGATGAACCCTAGGGTGTCGCGCTCCTCCGCCCTGGCGTCCAAGGCCACCGGCTTCCCCATCGCCAAGATCGCCGCCAAGCTGGCGGTGGGCTACACCCTGGACGAGCTCGACAACGACATCACCGGCGCCACCCCGGCCGCCTTCGAGCCGTCCATCGACTATGTGGTCACCAAGATCCCCCGCTTCGCCTTCGAGAAGTATCCGGGCGCCGAAGCCACCCTGACCACCTCGATGAAGTCGGTGGGCGAGGTGATGGCCATCGGCCGCACCTTCAAGGAGAGCGTGCAGAAGGCCCTGCGCGGGCTGGAGACCGGCCTGACCGGCTTTGACGAGGTCATCATCCCCGGCGCCGACGACGAGGACCCCGCTGTGGCCAAGGCCGCCGTGGTGCGGCGCCTGGGCGTCGCCACCCCCGACCGGATGCTGGCCATCGCCCAGGCCTTCCGCCACGGGCTGACGGTCGAGGAGATCGTCGCCGCCTGTTCCTACGAGCCCTGGTGCCTGCGCCAGATCGAGGAGATCGT
>JAMFTA010000021.1 GCA_026225565.1 Caulobacter sp.
GGTCGTGTCCCAGGACGTGGTGTAGCTCTGGGCGGTAGCGAAGCCGCTCGCGAAGCGCGCCTCTCCACATGGCGCTGTAGCGAGCGAGCGGCGTAGCGGGCAGCCACCGCGGATTTTCGGTTAGGTTTGGGTTGCGACACTCACACACTGACCGAGGAACCCACGATGACTGACGAGATGATGAACCTGCGCGGGCTGATGGAGAAGAGCCCGGACGCTGATTTTCTGCGTGAGATGATCGGCTTTGCCGCCCAGCGCCTGATGGAGCTGGAGGTGGGCGAGCGAACCGGCGCCGGGCACGGTGAGAAGAGCGCCGAGCGGCTGGCCCAGCGCAACGGCTATCGGGATCGGGACTGGGAGACGCGGGCCGGAACGGTGGAACTGCGCATCCCCAAGCTTCGCAAGGGTTCGTACTTCCCCGGCTTCCTGGAGCCGCGCCGGCTGGCGGAGAAGGCGCTGACCGCCGTGATCCAGGAGGCCTACGTTCAGGGCATCTCCACCCGTTCGGTGGACAACCTGGCCAAGGCCATGGGCATGACCGGCATCTCCAAGAGCGAGGTCTCCAGGCTCTGCGAGCAGATCGACGAGCGGGTGCAAGCCTTCCTGAACCGCCCGGTCGAGGGCGACTGGCCGTACATCTGGATCGACGCCACCTACATCAAGGCGCGCCGGGACAGCCATGTCGTCTCCGTGGCCGCCACCATCGCCATTGGCGTCAACGCCGATGGCCGGCGCGAGATCCTGGGCATGGCCGTGGGCCTCTCGGAGGCGGAGACGTTCTGGACCGAGTTCCTGCGATCCCTGGCTCGCCGGGGTCTGCGGGGCGTGAAGCTGGTGATCTCCGACGCCCACGAAGGCATCAAGGCCGCCGTCAGCCGCGTGTTCAGCGCCACCTGGCAGCGCTGCCGCGTCCACTTCATGAGGAACGTCATGGCCCATTCCGGAAAGAACGGCCGGCGCGTCGTCTCCGCCTTCATCGCCACCGCCTTCGCCCAGGATGACGCCCAGGCCGCCAGCTCCCAATGGCGCAAGATCGCCGACCAGCTGCGCCCCAAGGTTCCAAAGCTCGCCGGCTTCCTCGACGAGGCCGAGGCCGACGTCCTGGCCTATATGGGCTTCCCCGCCGCCCACCGCGCCAAGCTCCACTCCACCAACCCCATCGAGCGCCTCAACGGCGAGATCAAGCGGCGCACCGACGTCGTCGGCATCTTCCCAAACGAGGATGCCGTCGTCCGCCTGGTCGGAGCCATCCTGCTCGAACAGAACGACGAATGGGCCGTCCAGCGTTCCCGTTACATGACGCTGGAAACCCTGGGACCTTTGAGCGATGATCCCATCGTCAGCCTGCCCATCATGGCCGTCTGACCAGCCCGGCCTCGCCGGAAATCACGGTGGCCCCCCCGCCGCTGCTACACCACACGTTGGGACACGATCGGTAGGTGTACTCCATCGAGCTCAGTATCCTGAAGCACCAAGCGATTGAACACCGGCACCGTTCCGTTCCGTTCCAACGCATGGACTCGTCTATGGCATTTTCAACCAACCTGCGGTCGGCTTTCACTGCCTCAAGTTGGTCGCGGTGCGTCAGCAACGCCCAGAGAGCGATCCCGAATTGCCGCCACGATGTGCCTCCGGCGGAATCAGCCTTGTCGAGAAGACTCGAAGATCTTCGCTACGTGATTGATCTAACTTCGACTTCTGGCCATTCTAATTTTCGATACCCTCAAATGTACCCACTCACAAACTTTTGTCCGAAGTTTGAGTCTCAAACCGTGAAGATTATACTCCCAACCGGTCATTATCAGGGACGGCTTGTTCGACATAAAAGCAAAAAACCCTCACGGCGAGGATCTCGTCCGCGTCTTCTACAAACCGGATCACGACGGTTTAAAAACACTCGTCGACCAAGAAATGTTGGCCGCTGGCCGAGACGAACGATGGCTCAGATCGTCTTGACGGCGCCTAGCGCGATCAGGCTTTTCCCATCCTGCACAGCCTCGCCGATCTGAGCCTTGATGACGCGGCCCCAATAGCCCCCAACGTCACCGTCCAATAGCCCGCCATGTCGAGGTCCACACCGCCTCTCAACGGAGCGGGCCCATGGCGAAAGACGCGGGTCTGCCGCCGCCTGGATTAGGAAGAGGCGGCGGACCGCTCTTCGGGTTGCGGGCGGTCCGCTACAGGCGGCAGTGGCGTGTGTGCGGCGGAGAGAAAGTCGGCCACTGGAGCGGCGGCGTGATGCGGCTGCGGGCGGCGTAAAAC
>JAMFTA010000196.1 GCA_026225565.1 Caulobacter sp.
CCTTCGACAAATCCAGACATCATAGCCTCCCGCGAAGCACATGAAGTCTAACAGATCAGGGAGTTTTCACACAGGCTCCACCCACAGCCATCGTCGCAAATGTCCGCTTAGGCATGACGGCGAACGGGCGGCATTCCGCGCGGGCTTGCCAAGGGCGCCCAACGCAAACACACTTCATCCGAACACCGCGCAGCACGGACGCCCACACCGCCGCCGCTGCGCTCGGATCGCGAGGGGAGGCGCCATGTCCCGCTACTTCTTCCATATGAGGGGGCATCTGTCCGTGGTGGACGAGGTCGGCGCCGAGCTTCCCGGGCTGGCGGCGGTGCGGCGCGAGGCCATCGCCCGGGCCAAGGCGCTCTTGCTGGGTGGGGCGCGGGCCTATTTCCAGGATCGGTTGTGGCGAATGGAGGTGCGCAACGAGGCGGGCGTCGTGGTGGTGAAGGTGAACTTCGGCGATACGACCGACATTTCGTCGCTAAGGGCCGAGCCTTAGGGGCCAGGGTCAGTGGATGACGGGGCCTCGCCCATGGGCTCGACAAGGTGGGCGCGCGAGGGGCCGGGGGCGAACGGGTCGGCGAAATATTGGGTTTCGTGAGCCACCCGCCCGCCGCGAAATTCCATGATGCTGACGGCGTAGGAGGGTGCGCCGTCATAGGTCAGGATGAACTCGGTGACCCAGAGGTCGCCGCCGCCGATCATCCGCCGGACCGTGAAGCGTTTGGCGTTGGGCTGGAGGCGGCGACTCTCCTCGATCTTGCCCCGGCCACGGATTCGCTCCCCCGATTGCGGGTAATCGAGCACGGCGTCCTCGTGGTAGATGTCGTGCTCGACGGTGAAATCGCCGGCGTCCGAAGCCTGCCAATGGCGCTCCAGCGCGGCGCGCGCGGCGCGATCGTCCATCTGCGTCTCCCCCAGCGGCTGCCGGTTTCAGGATCATGGGGCAGGTTAGGAGCCTATCGACGGATTGTCAGGTCTCCAAGCTGGGCGCTAGACTTTGGAGGGCAAGGCGTTAATGCTCAGCCTGAACGGGCATCCAAAGGGCATGGCGTCGGAAGCTGCAGCGAAACCCTTGGACAAGAGCCCGCCGGCGCGGCGCGGCCAGCCCGTATCCATCGGCTACATCGACGGGCTGGTGCGAGGGCTGGCGGTTCTATGGGTCTTGCTGATGGCGGTCGGCGTGATCCGGGATCAGATCGTCCTTCTGCCCCCAAGGCCGCCCACCCCCGCCGAAACCGCCGCCGCGCGGCCCCAGGCGACCGCGAACTGGGCTGTGGTCTATCGGCGGTTGGCCGCCCGCCTGCCGCCGCCCACGCCGCCGGAAGTCGGTGCGGTCTGGGCCACGCGGACGGGCCAGATTTGCGGCCTCGTCGATGATCGGGAGTCGGCGGTCGACAACATGACCCCCTTCTACACCATCGACCTGAAGCCGGTTTTAAGGTCGGACGACGAGGCCCAATACATCAAGTTTTGGCTGAAATGCCGCTACGACCACTGGGTCGATCTGCATTTCGGAACCGAACAGACCGGGCTTTGCGCCACACGGCGGGGCCAATCCTCGGTCATTGGACGGCTGATCTGCGCGCCTTCAGCGCCACCGCGCCCAAAAGCCCGATGACCGCCAGACCGCTCATGGCCAGATACCCCAGGGCGCCAAAGCGGTCGAATAGCGGGCCCGAGGCGATGGTCGCCAGGCCGATCAAGACGCCCGAATAGAGCGCCGCGTTGAGGGTCTGGGCGGTCGAGGCGCTCTCGGGCGGGCTCATCCGCTCGACCAGCTGCAGGGAGGCGACGAAGGTGGCGGTGAAGCTTAAGGCGTGCAGGGTCTGCAGCGGAAACAACAGCCACACCGGCGGCGAGAAGGCGAAGGCGGTCCAGCGCGCCACGGCGGCCACACCGCCGAGGATCAACAGGCGCTCGGGGCCGAGCCGCCGCCGCCAGGGCTCGCCGAACCACAGAAAGGCCACCTCCGTCCCCACCCCCACGCCCCATAGGAGGCCGATCACCGTGGAGCTCAGCCCCTGCGCCCGCCAGACCAGGGTGGAGAAGCTATAGTAGAATCCGTGCGCCGCCTGGATCAGCCCCACCGAGCCGATCATCAACATGAAGGAAGGGTCGCGAATGAGGCCGCCCACGCCGCCGAAACGGTCCGGGCGGGGCGTGTCGGCGTCGTACACCGTCTCGGCCGGCAACAGCGCCTTGGCGAGGAGGGCGGAGACCGCCGCCGCCACGGCGATCCACACCACCACCAGCTGGGGCCCAAACCAGGTCAGCAAAACCCCGCAACCGACGTTGGCGGCCACATAGGCCACCGAGCCTATGCCCCTGGCAAAGCCGAAGTCGAACCCGTCCCGCGCCGCGCGCTTCAGGACGATCACGTCCACGAGCGGCGAGCAGGCCCCAAACAGGGTGGCTCCGATCAGCCACAAGCCCAGCCACGGCCAAAACCCCTGCACCGCCAGAAGGGCGGCGAACAGCACCGCGGAGGCCGCCGCCATCAGGGCGATCGCCGTCCGCCGAAGATGAAACCCGTCCGCCCAGACGGCCAGGGCCGGGCCCGTCGCCACCCGCGCCAGGAGCGGCAAGGCCAGGACGGCGCCGATCTGGCCGCCTGTGAGCCCCCCCGCCTTCAGCCAGACCGCCATATAGGGGGCCGAGGCGCCCAGGGAGACGTAAAGGGTCGCGTAGAATAGGCCGAGCCGGATCGGCGATCCCCTGCCAGCCGGGCGGGCCACCTACTTGGCGCGGCCGCGATAGAGGGCGGGCCAGGCCTCCGGCGTCACCCCCCGGCATTCGGGCATCACATCGATCTCCAGGGGTTGGAAGACCCGCCCGTCCCAGAGGAACCGGTCGAGATTGCCGCAATCGCCCAAGCCGCGGGCCTTCTCGAAGGCATTCAGGATCATGGTCTTGGGATCGAAGTCGGCGTTGATCAGCATAAAGGGCGGATTGGCGGCGGGATCGCTTGAGTCCGGGGTGGCGAGGGCGGGAATAGGCGCCGGGCGCAGCGCCCCCCCATGGCTGTCGCTGACCAAGAAGACGCTGGCGAGATTGTAGGCGCCCAGGGTGCAGGGAACCGACCAGAGCACCAGATCCGGCCCCAGCCGCCAGGATGCTCGTTCATCGACTTCATTCAGCTGCGCCTTGTCGCAGTCCTTCAACTCGGGCCGGGCCAAGAGGGCTTTGGGGAAGACCGCCGGCTTGATCTCGACAGCCGAGCCCTTGAGGGCGGCCACATAGACCGGCAGCAGCGGCGCCGGCGGCATCTCGGAAATCGGACGCGGGCCCTTGCGGGTGAGGGCGGTGATGGAGCCGAGCCGGCCCTGGCGGTCGTCGATCCAGGTCAGGGCCGCCGCCGCCCCCGACAAGGAGATGGGCACGCTGACCTTGCCGATGGAGATCTGCAGGGTCCTGGCCTCGCTGGTCCCGACGCGCGCCAAGGCGGCGATCAGGGCCGGGTCCTTGGACTGGGCGAGGATCTCCCCATCGGCCCAGCGGCCGGCCACGTCGGCGTCAAAGCCCTGGGCGTGCAGGTGGAGGGGCCCGGAGGGGATGTTGGCGTCCGAATAGACGGCGATCTTCAACATTGGGGCGGCGGCCGGGTCGCCGTCGCGCACGATGGCCAGATAGGCGCGGCTGTCCCCATCGTCGGGGGCCAGGGCCATGGCGGTGCAGCGCAAGGTGTTGTCGCAGACCCCGATCCAATCCTTGCGGTCGAACACGGTGGCGATCGGCTTGGCGAACGCCCCACCGCTCAGGGCCGAGGCGAGGCAGACGGCGAGGGACAGTCCAAGAAGGGGCGCGCGCATGGCGCCGCTTATCGCGCGGGCAGGGGCGGCAGGTCCAGCGGTCTTGCGGCGCGCCTTGTGGACATATGCGCCGTTCTTGCGCCTGAACGGACGCGGCGGAGATCCCTTAGGGCTGGTCGGCGAGATCGGCTTTGGCGTAGGCTGGACTCGACGAAAGCGGCGGCGGCTAAGGACAGCGGATGATTGACGGTGCGCGATGGTGGCTGGCCCTGGCCGGGATCAATGGCCTGATGGCGGTGGCGGCCGGGGCCTTCGGCGCCCACGGCGTCTCCGATCCGGCGGTCAAGGACTGGCTGCGCACCGGCGCCCAATACCAACTGACGCACGCGGTGGCGGGGTTGGTCTGCTTTTCCTTGCTGCGCGCGGAGGTCGGGCAGGCGGCTTGGGCGGGGTGGCTGTTCGGTCTGGGCGGATTGCTGTTCGGCGGCTCGCTCTACCTGATGGCCCTCACCGGGGTGCGGGTGTTGGGGGCGGTGACGCCGATCGGGGGGGTGTTGCTGCTGCTCGGCTGGGCGGCGGTGATCTACGGGGCGGCGGCGGGAGCGGCGAGCGCGCGCTAACGCCCCGAACTGTCATCCCGGCCGTAGCGCAGCGGAGCGCCGGGACCCAGTTCTGGGTGCGTCCTGGGTCCCGGATAAGCGCTTACGCGCTTTCCAGGATGACAGACGTGGGGAAGTCTAAGCCGCCCGCCTCCCGTATGCCGCCACCGCTTCGGTCCCCAGCATGGCGGCCTTCCTCGCCAGGCCCCAGTGGTAGCCGGTCAGGCGCCCGTCCTTGGCGATGGCCCGGTGGCAGGGGATGAGCAGGCTGATGGGGTTGGCGCCGATGGCCGCCCCCGCCGCGCGAAAGGCGCCCGGCGATCCGGCCCACTGGGCGACTTGCCCGTAGGTGGCGGTGCGGCCGGCGGGAATGCGCAGGAGCGCCTTCCACACCTGGATCTGGAACGGCGGTCCCATCAGCACGATGGGAACCTCCACTCCTTCGCCGCCAAACACCTTGGCGGCGGTGGCGAGCGCGCGGGCGTCGTCGCGGGACCATTGCGCTGCGGGCCAGCGGCGGCGCATGTCCTCGAACGCCGCCTCATCCTCCCCCGGCTCGGCGAAGGCCAGGCCGCAGAGGCCGAGCGCCGTCTCGACGAACAGCCCATTGCCGAAGGGGGTGGGGGCGAAACCCCAGCTGAGGTCCACGCCTTCGCCCCGCCGCCGGGCCTGGCCGGGGGTCAGGGCTTCCTGGGCGATGAACAGGTCGTGCAGGCGCGAGGGGCCCGAAAGGCCGGAGTCCAGGGCGGCGCCAAGGACGCTTTCCCCATCCTCCATGGCGGCGCGGGCCTCGGCATGGGTGAGGGCGGCCGTGAAGGTCTTAGGGCTGACCCCGGCCCAGCGGGTGAAGATGCGCTGGAAGTGAAAGGGCGAGAGGCCCACGGCGGCGGCGGCCTCGTCCAGGGACGGGCGCTGGCGCCAGCGGGCGGCCAGCCAGTCCAGGGCCTGCGCCATCCGGTGATAGTCGGCGGACTGGGCGGCGAGGCGCTCAGCCGGGGTCAGGGTTGGGGAGGTGAGCTCGGTCATCATAGGGCGATGATAGCGCCGCTTTTCAATGGGCGCCGCCCGCTTCTTGCGATCCGCGCCGCTTCCTCGGGGAGCTGCGGCTAAGCCGCCTTCCGGCTCGCCCGGCCGGCCATCAAGACGCCCAGGATCGAACCCAGGCGCTGGGGGATGTCCTTCCTGGCGGTGACGGCGTCGACCATGCCCTTGTCCTCCAGATATTCGGAGCGCTGAAAGCCGGGGGGCAGGGTTTCGCGGATGGTCTGCTCGATGATGCGCGGGCCCGTGAAGCCGATCAGGGCGCCGGGCTCCGCCAGGTGGATGTCGCCCAGCATGGCGTAGGAGGCGGTGACGCCGCCGGTGGTGGGGTCGGTCAGCAGGACCACATAGGGCAGGCCCGCCGCCTTCAGCTCCTGGATGGCCAGGGTGGTGCGAGCCATCTGCATCAGGCTGAGCGTGCCCTCCTGCATACGCGCGCCGCCAGAGGCGGTGACGGCCACCAAGGGGGCCTCGCGCTTCAGGGCCTCTCGAGCGGCGGCGATGAAGCCCTCGCCGGCGGACATGCCCAAGGAGCCGCCGAGGAAGGAGAAGTCCTGCACCAGCAGCACGGCGGGAACGGTGCGGATCTTGCCATAGCCGATGGCCATGGCGTCGGTGGCGCCGGTGGCCTTGCGGGCGGCGGCCAGACGTTCGGGATAGGGCTTCTGATCGACGAACTTCAAGGGATCGTCGGGAGAGACCGGGGTCTCGATGCGCTCGAAATTCCCGTCGTCGAAGGTGTAGCGGAAGCGCTGCTCGGGACCGATCCGCATGTGAAAGCCCGAGGGCGTGACCCAGAGGGCCGCTTCCAGATCCGGGCGATAGATCAGCTCGCCGGTGTCCGGGCACTTGACCCAGAGGTCGTCGGGGGTTTCGGCGGCGCGGGGGGCTTCGGTCTTGCGCACCCCTGGGCGGAGCTTGGAGAGCCAGCCTGCGCCCTTGGGCTTGCCGGATTTGTCGGGGCTTTCGGGGGCCATCGTCTAGACCTTCGCCGGAATGCGGGCGGCGTGAACGGCGTCGGCGAGGGTCTTGGCCTTAGCCAGAACGCGCGGGGCGGGGGCTTCGTTCGCCTCCAGCGCCGCTGCGCCTTCGTCCACCAGGACCGAGCCGACCACGGCGGCGTCGCTGATGCGGGCGATGGCGGCGGCGGCCTCGGGCGTCTTGATGCCGAAGCCCACAGCGACCGGCAGGCCGGTGGCCGCGCGCACCCGCTGAACCGCCGGCGCGACCACGGATGCGTCGGCGGAATTGGCGCCGGTGACGCCTGCGACCGAGACGTAGTAGACAAAGCCCGAGGTGCGGCGGGCGATGATCTTCAGTCGCGCATCGTCGCTGGTGGGGGTCGCCAGCCGGATCAGGGAGACGCCGTGGATGTCCAACTGGTCGACCAGGGGATCGGCTTCTTCGGGCGGACAGTCGACCACGATCAGGCCGTCGACGCCCGCTTGCGCGGCGTCGCGGGCGAAGGCCTCGTAGCCATAGGAGAGGACGTTGTTCAGATAGCCCATCAGGACGATCGGGGTGGTCTGGTCCCCGGCCCAGGGCTCGGCGGGGGACTTGCGGTCCTTCGACAGCAGGGGCTCTGAATGGGATTTCAGCACGGGTTCTGAATGGTGGACGAGGAGGGGTTCAGCCTCGTGCGCCTCATTCGACGGAGGCGGTGCGTTCACCCCCATCCCTGACCCTTCCCCCTTCGAGGGGGAAGGGATTCCGCGGAAGGCGCGCACTAGATCGAGGGTCTTGTGCAGGGTCATGCCGCCGAGAAGGGCGCGCTGGGCGGCTTTCTGGATCGGGATGCCTTCGGCCATGGGGTCGGAGAAGGGAAAGCCCAGCTCGATGATGTCGGCGCCGGCGGCGGGCAGGCCCTTGAGGATATCGAGGGTGGCTTCCGCGTGGGGGTCGCCGGCCATCACATAGGCGATGAAGGCGGCGCGGTCGGCGGCCTTCAGGGCGGCGAATTTGGCTTCGATACGGCTCAAAGCTTGTCACCCAGGGCGTCGGCGACGGTGAAGATGTCCTTGTCGCCGCGGCCCGACAGCATCAGGACCACGATGCCGTCCTTGCCGATCTCCTTAGCGATTTCCGGTAGGCGGGCGATGGCGTGGGCGGGCTCCAGGGCCGGGATGATGCCTTCCAGCTCGGCGCAGAGCTTGAACGCGGCCAAAGCCTCGTCGTCGGTGCAGGAGCGGTATTCGGCCCGCCCCGAATCTTTCAGCCAGGCGTGCTCGGGGCCGACGCCCGGATAGTCGAGGCCGGCGGAGATGGAGTGGCCTTCCAGGATCTGGCCGTCGGCGTCCTGCAGGAGGTAGGTCTTGTTGCCGTGCAGCACGCCGGGGCGGCCGCCGGCCATGGAGGCGGCGTGCTTGTCGGTATCCAGGCCATGGCCCGAGGCTTCCACGCCGATCAGCTTGACGGTCTCGTCGCCGAGGAAGGGATGGAAGACGCCGATGGCGTTGGAGCCGCCGCCGATACAGGCGACGATGGCGTCGGGCAGGCGCCCCTCCATGGCCATGATCTGCTCCTTGGTCTCGCGGCCGATCACCGCCTGGAAGTCGCGCACCATGGCCGGATAGGGGTGGGGGCCGGCGGCGGTGCCGATGATGTAATAGGTGTCGGCCACATTGGTCACCCAGTCGCGCATGGCCTCGTTCATGGCGTCTTTGAGCGTGCCCGCCCCGGCGGTGACCGGCACCACCTCGGCGCCCAAAAGCTTCATGCGGAAGACGTTGGGCTTTTGCCGCTCCACATCCACCGCGCCCATGTAGATCACGCAGGGCAGGCCGAAGCGGGCGCAGACGGTGGCGGTGGCGACGCCGTGCTGGCCGGCGCCGGTCTCGGCGATGATCCGGGTCTTGCCCATGCGCCGGGCCAGCAGGATCTGGCCCGAGCAGTTGTTGATCTTGTGCGAGCCGGTGTGGTTCAGCTCTTCGCGCTTGAGGTAGATTTTCGCGCCG
>JAMFTA010000022.1 GCA_026225565.1 Caulobacter sp.
ATAGGGCAGACGCACGCCGGCATGGATGGTGAAGTAATCAACGCCCTGCTCGGCCTGCTCGATCAGGGTGTCCTTGAAGACTTCCCAGTCCAGCTTGTCGGCCTCGCCGCCGACCTTCTCCAGCGCCTGATAGATGGGCACGGTGCCGATGGGGACAGGGCTGTTCCTGACGATCCACTCGCGGATGTTGTGGATGTTGCGGCCGGTGGACAGGTCCATCACATTGTCGGCGCCCCAGCGGATGGCGAAGGCCATCTTCTCGACCTCCTCGGCCACGGTGGAGGCGACGGCGGAATTGCCGATGTTGGCGTTGATCTTGACCAGGAAGTTGCGCCCGATCGCCATCGGCTCCAGCTCGCCGTGGTTGATGTTGGCGGGGATGATGGCGCGGCCGCGGGCGACCTCGCTCATCACGAACTCTGGGGTCACGAACTCGGGGATCTCGGCCCCGAAGTCCTCGCCGTCGCGCACGGGATTGAGGATGGTTTCGCGGCGGAGGTTCTCGCGGATGGCGATGAATTCCATCTCCGGAGTGATGATCCCTTTGCGGGCGTATTCCAGCTGGGTGACGCAGGCGTTCCCTTTGGCGCGCATCACCGGGCGCTTGGTGGGGAATTCCGGGACCAGGTAGTCGGCGGCGACGTTGCCATTGTCTTCCGGCTTGATGGCGCGGGGGGTTGTCACCAGCTCCACGTCGCCGCGCGCCATCACCCAGGCGTCGCGCGGGCGGGGCAAGCCCTTCTCAATATCGATCTGGGCCTTGGGGTCGGTGTAGGGGCCGGAGGGGTCATAGATGGTCAGCGGCGGCTCCTTGGCGCTCGGGTGGACCACCACTTCGCGGAACGGCACGCGGATGTCGGGAAAGAGCACCCCCGGCACATAGATCTTCTGGCTGCCGGGAATGGCGCCGGTGAGCAGCTCGCCCGTGGGGATGGGGGTCAGTTTCGACGTGGGAGCGTTCATCGCGTTCAGCCTCTTTGCAGGGGATCACGACAGCGATGGGTTGGGCGGCGCCGGGATATCGTGGCGCCCGCGTCCCTCTCCCTTCGCCGGCATGACCCGGATCAGGTTCGGCGGGTTGCGGCCATTTTGCCGCCTCTCAGCCCCTCAGCAGGGACGCCCCGGAGAACGCGGGAACGATAGACCGATGGGGGCGGGGGTTCAAGCGCGGCGAGGAGACGGGATTTGCGCGGGCGGGGCGGCAAGCCATCCCCTTGGCGCCGAGCATCTGCGGGGGTTCGATCACGCCAGCCCTTGAAAACCGGCCGGCAATCCTGCGGTATGCCGACGCTTCAGTTCGACCCCTTCGTCTCCGGAACCTACGCCTATGATCGATCGCCGCGCACTCTCCCTGTTGTTCATTGGCGGGGCGGCCAGTCTTGTTTCCGCCTGCGCGAGCGAGGACGGCCCGCCGTCCCACGGCGGTCGCGAAGGGGGCCGGGGCGGCGGCCCGGGCGATGAAGGGGGCCCCGAGATGCTGTTCATCAGCCCCATGGGCGAGCCCTTCCGCGCCAAGCCCCCCGCCCCCTATCCGGTGGACCTGTGGTTCAAGGGGGCCGACAAGGACGGCGACGGCAAGCTCGACCTAGCGGAATTCCAGGCCGACGCCGAACGCTTCTTCCATGTGCTCGACATCACCAAGGATGGGATGATCGACCACAGGGAGATCTATTATTACGAGCATACCCTGGTGCCGGAAATGCTGGGCCAGCAGTATGGGGCCCTCAGCCGCTCCCCTCGCCAGCCGAACTATTTCCAGCTGGCCCAATATGGCGGGAGCGGCGGCGGTGGAATGGGCGGCATGGGCGGCGGCAGTCCGTCGATCAGCGGCGACGGCATGGCCGCGCCGGACGGCAAGCGCTTGAACGATCAGCCCCTGGTAGGCGGCGCGGCCTTCGGTCTGCTCGCCGATCCAGAGCCGGTGCAGGGGGCGGATATTCGCCTGACCGGGGTGATCACCCTGGCGGATTTCAAAACCCGCGCCGAGCAGCGGTTCCGCGTGCTGGACGCCGACAACAAGGGCTATCTGACCCTGGCCGGCCTGCCGGAAACCGAGGCCCAGCGCATGATCCCCCGCCATCGCGGTCGCCGCGGTCCGCCTCGGGGCGTCTGACCCGGTTCAGCGCACCCGGGCGATGAGGAAGCCGTCATGGCCCTTGTCGCCCACGGTCTGGATCGCCGTGGCGTCCACCCGAGGCTCGTGGGCGATCAGATCGGCCAGGCGGCGCACGCCAAGCACATTCAGGTCGGCGCTGTCGGGATCGGCGACGGCGCCCCCGCGCGCCACATTGTCGACGACGATCAGGCCGCCCGGCCGGGTCAGCTTCAGGGCCCAGGCGAAATAGTCGGGGTTGGAGGGCTTGTCGGCGTCGATGAACACCAGGTCGAACGGGCCGGCGCCTTCGGCCTCAAGAGTCGGCAGGCTGTCGATCCCCCGCCCCACCCGCACCTCGGCTATGGCGGAAAGGCCGGCGCGCTGCAGATTGGCCCGGGCCACTTCCGCGTGCTTGGGATCGAGCTCCAGGGAGATCAGCCGCCCGTCGGCCGGCAGGGCCCGCGCCAGCCAGATGGTGGAATAGCCGCCCAGCGTCCCGACCTCCAGAATGCGCCGCGCGCCCAGGGTCTGGGCCAGCAGCATCAGGAGCTTGCCCTGGTTGGCGGCCACGGCGATGGCCGGCAGGCCGGCGGCGGCGCTGGCATCGAGGGCGGCCTCCAGCACCGGGTCGGGCGGGCTGAGCCGGCCGTTGAAATAGGCGTCGACGGCGGTCCATTGGGCTTGGGTCATGGGGCGCTCCGGGGCGGTCTGGTCGGTCTCGGAATATCAGCCGAGGCGGTGATCCGTCATCCGCTATCCCCCAGCCTATCCCCGCATTCCCCTCCCTGTCATCCCGGACGGCGCAGCCGATCCGGGACCCAGGCTGAGGGCGCAAAGTAAAGCGCTGGGTCCCGGATAGCTGCTCCGCAGCTTCCGGGATGACAGCGTGGGAGGATGAGGGGATAGGAGCGTCACGCTCTTCTCCCCACCCTTATCCAACCCCGCAAAAACACCCCCATAATGCTCTCATCCTCCTCATGGAGAGGGCGCGTGATCGGCGTTCCTGCGCGAGGGGGCTGTGACTGAGACGGGTCAGCGGCCGGGGGGTTACCGGCCGGGTCCGGGGCGCGCCTCCGCCGAGGCGCCCCGCCGTCCTTGGGCGTGTCGGAGTAAGCGTTAAGAGCGCTGCCTGCCCGACGCTCTCGCACCGAACGGTCACGCGGAGCGTCTGCCTTTGTCGAAAACGGTTACTTCCACTTCCCTACTCCGGGCGAAGGCCCGGCGCTCCGCACCTCTCCACCTCGCGCGCCCAGCGTAGAGAACGCGAACCTGTGCCTGACCCCTCTCGCCCCTCGCGAAAAGTTGAAGGGCGGGCTAAAAGCCGCTTACATTGGGCTGTAACGCCCTAAGGTCGGCGAGCGACGTTGCGCGCGGTTCGGAGCTTTGATTGATGACGAACGCCGAACGTCGGGGCGGAGGGGGCTGGGGCAGCTTCAATTTTGGCGGCCCGGGCGGTCGCGGCACGCTGATGACCATCCTCTATTGGGCGGCGGTGGCGGCTGTTTGGGTGGCGATCTTCTTCGTCGGCCTGGTGTTCGTATTTTCCCGCGATTTGCCGGACACCTCCAAGCTCTACGACATCCACAAGCAGCCCTCGATCACCTATCTGGACCGCTCGGGCGCGCTCTTGGGCGTGCGCGGCAGCCAGTACGCGCCGCCGGTGGATATCGACAAGCTGCCGGTCTATGTGCCCGCCGCTTTCGTGGCTATCGAAGACCGGCGCTTCTATCACCACTGGGGTTTCGACACCTGGGGCATCATGCGGGCGCTGAGCGCCGACCTGCGCCACGGCCACGCGGTGGAGGGCGCCTCCACCATCACCCAGCAGTTGGCGCGAAACCTCTTCCTCACCCCCGACCAGAACATCAAGCGCAAGGTGCAGGAGGTGATGCTCGCCGTCTGGCTGGAGCATAAGTACAGCAAAAAGCAGATCCTCGCCCTCTATCTGAACCGGGTCTATTTCGGCGGCGGGGCTTACGGGATCGAGGCGGCGGCCCAGCGCTTCTTCAACAAGCCCGCGGCACAGCTTTCGGTGGGCGAGGCGGCCATGCTCGCGGGCCTGCTCAAATCCCCCACCCACTATAGCCCCGTCGGCGACGCCGAACGTTCCGCCAGCCGCGCCACCATCGTGCTCGACAAGATGGTGGAGACCCACGCCATCACCCCGGAACAAAGGGCCGAAGCCTTCGCCCACCCGGTGAAGGTCTCCAAGACCCTCGCCTCGGCCTATATCCAGTATTTCGTCGACTGGGTGGACGGGCAGACCCGCCAGCTCGTGGGCCAGCCCCAGCAGGACCTGGTGGTGGAGACCACCCTCGACCTGCCCCTGGACGGCCTCGCCGCCAACGCCGTGCGCGCCACCATCGCCAAGGACTACAATCAGGGGGTACAGCAGGCGGCGCTCGTCTCCGTCGATGGGGTCGGCCGGGTGCGGGCGCTGATCGGCGGGCTGGACTACGGCGAGAGCCAGTTCAACCGGGCGGTGGATGCGCGCCGCCAGGCCGGCTCATCGTGGAAGCCCTTCGTCTATCTGGCGGCCATGGAGGCGGGACGCACGCCGGATGTGGTGGTGGTGGACGAGCCTCTGACCATCGGCAACTGGTCGCCCCACAATTACACCAACAGGTTCCTCGGCGCGATGACCCTGCAGCAGGCCCTGGCTCAGTCCATCAACACCGTCGCCGCCCGCCTGGCCGACGAGGTCGGGCGGGACAACGTCGCCCACGTGGCTCATCGCCTGGGCATCATGTCGACCGTCAACACCGATCCGGCCATGGCGCTCGGCACCACCCAGGTCAGTCCGCTGGAGATGGCCCAGGCCTACATGCCCTTTGGCAACGGCGGGGATTTGGCCGCCGCCTATGGCATCGAGCAGATCCGCACCACCAATGGCCAGGTGCTCTATCAGCACAAGGCGGACGCCAAGGTGAATGTGATCGGCAACCCGCCGCTGACCTATATGGACCAGATGATGCGGGCGGTGATCGCCGGCGGCACCGGCACCAAGGCGGCGATTCCCGGCTACGACCTGGCCGGCAAGACCGGCACCACGTCCGACTATAAGGACGCCTGGTTCTGCGGCTTCACCGGCGGCTTCACCACCGTGGTCTGGGTCGGCAAGGACGACAACACCGCCATGAAGAAGGTCACCGGCGGCGGCGCCCCGGCGGAGCTGTGGAAAAGCTACATGGCCTCGGCCCTGCCGCATCTTCAGGTGCAGAAAATTCCCGCAGGGCCCGCCGCGCCGGCAGGCGCCGTCTATGGCGACCCGATCGGCGATCTGCTTTCCCACACCGAGGCCGCCCCGCCGCCGACCCCCGAAACCCCGGACGAAGACGATACACGCCACAAGGCGGGCAATCCGCCGCAGGAGTGATCCGATGAGAGACAGGGCTTGGCGGATCGGCTAGGACGCCCCTATGTTCGGGGCGAAGATCCATCGGCGAGCGGCGTGGCGGGGGGCGTTTCTGACGCTCGCCTTCCTGGCGCTTGTGATGAAGGTGGCCGCGCCCCCCGGCTTCATGGTCGCCGCCACGGGCGCGCCCGGCGCCTTTCCCCTGGTCATCTGCACCGGCCATGGTCCGCTCACCCCGCTGGGACAGGACTCCAAGGGCGGCGAGAGCAAGAGCAGGAGCGACGCTCCTTGCGCCTTCGCCGGCCACGGGGCGCCCCCCACGCCGGCGGCGGGCCTCCCCATCGCCCGCCCGGCCTTTGCGCAGGCGGCGGACGTATCGCCCCTCCCCCTGGACTTGGTTCCCGGTCGCGGCCTCGCCGCGCCGCCGCCGCCCTCCCACGCCCCGCCCATCGACCTCTGATCAATCCGCCGCCCGCGTCTGAGCCCTAGGCACAGGCGGGCACCGCCGCGTCCGCGCGGCCTTGATGATCGAGGATCGCCCTATGAAAGCCTTTTCCCCACCGCGCCGGCTGACCGCCGCGTTTTGCTTCGCCGCCACCGCCCTCACCACCCTGTCAGCGGCCTCGTCCGCCCTGGCCTGCGCCTGCGGATGTGGGGTGTTCGGCGTCGGCACCGCCTCGCTCCTGCCCTCGGGCTCCGGCGGCCAAGCCTTCGTCGAATACGACTACATGGACCAGAAGGACAACCGTAGCGGGACCGCCAGGGCCCCCGCCGCCGACAACGACGACAAGGATATCGAGACCAGCTTCTTCACCGTCGGCGGACAATATATGTTCAACCGCAGCTGGGGCGTCACCGTCTCCGCCCCCTACTGGGCGCGCACCTTCAAGACCGACGACGGCGGAGGAGTCGGAACCTTCAAACACTCGGCCTTCGGCGACGTGCGGTTGACGGGGACATACACCGGCTTCTCCGCCGACATGTCCACCGGGCTGATCTTCGGCCTGAAGCTGCCCACGGGGGATTTCAAGGCCGCCAACTTCGACCGGGATACGCAGATCGGGACGGGCAGCACCGACCTCCTGCTCGGCGGCTATCACCTGGGCCCGCTCACCGCCGACCGCGCCTTCACCTATTTCGCCCAAGGCATGTGGGACCATCCGGTCGCCAGCCAGGGCGGCTATAAGCCGGGGCAGGAGGTGAACGCCTCTCTCGGCGTCTACTATAACGGGGTGGAGGTTCCAGGCGGCCAGGTGAAAATCTCCCCGGTGCTGCAGCTGATCGCCTCGGCCCGCGCCCGCGACACGGGCCCCGAAGCCAATCCGACCGGCAGCGGCTATAGCCGGACGCTCATCTCCCCCGGGGTGGAGCTCAGCAGCGGGGAGTGGAAACTCTATGGCGATGTGGGCTTTCCCATCTATCAGCACGTCAATGGCGATCAGCTGACGGCGCCCGTGCTATTCAAGCTGATCCTCAGCCGGGGGTTTTGATGAGAGTTTCCATGACGCTCGCCACACGCGCCCTGGCGCCCATGCTCGCCGCCGCCGTCATCGCCATGGGCTGGAGCCCGGCGGCGGCCGCTCCCACGGTGGGACAGCCGGCGCCGCCCCTGGTGGTCCGAACCCTCGACGGGCGCGCTCTGGACCTGGCCAGCCTGCGCGGAGGGGTGGCGGTGGTCAATCTCTGGGCCACCTGGTGCGCCCCTTGCCGGGAGGAAATGCCGGCCCTGGACGCCTTCGCCCGCCGCTATGCCTCGCGGGGGGTGGCGGTGATCGGGCTCAGCGCCGACCGGCCCCGCGATCTGGGCGACGTGCAGCGGGTGATGAGCGTCTTCAGCTATCCCGCCGCCCTCCTGGCCACGGCCCCGGTCAACGGGTTCGGCGCACCCAGGTCCTTGCCGCAGACCCTGGTGATCGGGCCGGACGGAGTGGTGCGGGCGATGATCGGCGGCGAGGGGGGCCTGCTGACCGAGGCGCGCCTGGCCGCCCTGGTCGAACCGCTGTTGTCGACGGCGGGAGGCCGGTCATGATCCGTCGAAGGGTTTTCCGCGCCGCCTTGCTGACGGCCTTGGCTTTGGCGACGCCCGCCCTAGCGCAAGGCCCGGCGTCGGCCGTGCAGATCGTCCATGCCTGGATCGCGCCGCCGCCCGTGGGCGCGCCGACGGCGGCCGGCTATCTGACCCTGAAAAATACGGGCCCCACGCCGGACATCTTCCTGGGCGGCGCCACGCCTGCGGCCCAGGCGCTGGAGGTGCATTCCATGTCGACCACGGGCGGGATCATGCGGATGCGGCGGGTGGAGGCAGGCTTGCCCATCGCCCCCGGCCAGACCCTGGTGCTGGCGCCCGGCGACGGCGATCACCTGATGCTGATCCATCTGGCCCACCCTCTGAAAGCCGGGGACCGCGTTCCCGCCGTGCTCAACTTCGCCAAGGCGGGGGCGGTGAAGACGGTGTTCGTGGTCGAGGCGGCGCCGATGGCGGGCGCCATGCCCATGCCCTGACCCCTCGGGGCAAACTCCCTTCTGGCGCGAATTCTGCTCTCACCGGGATGACCGTCCCGGAGGGGGACCGCAGGAGATCGCGATCGTGCCACAGGATCTGAAACAGCTGACCGCCCTGCGCTTTTTCGCGGCCCTGTGGGTGGTGCTGTATCATTTCTGGCCGAGCCTCGGCGCGGCCATGCCGGCGCTGGTGGGCAAGGGCTATCTGGGGGTGGAGCTGTTCTTCACCCTCTCGGGCTTTATCCTGTGCCACGTCTATCTGGCGCGCTTCGGCCAGGGCGGGTTCAAGTACCGCGAGTTTCTCTGGGCCCGCCTGGCGCGGGTCTATCCGATGCATCTGGTCACCCTTCTGGGCCTGGGCGCCCTGGCTTTGGCGGCAACGGCGGCGGGCGTCCCCTCGGCCGGGAGCAAGCTATTGATCTGGCCCTCCCTGATTCCTAACCTGCTCCTGGTGCAGGCGTGGGGCTTCGCCCCCGGCGGCGGCTGGAACCACCCCTCCTGGTCGATCTCGGCGGAATGGTTCGCCTATCTGAGCTTTCCCCTGTTCGCCGCCGCCGCCTGGGCGATGCGCGACCGGCCGAGACTGGCCATGGGCGCGGCCGTCGCCCTGCTCATCGGGCTTTATGAAGGCTTCCAGCGCCTGGCGGGCTTCCCCCTGACCGAGGCGACCATCGCCTGGGGCGCCTTGCGCATCGTGCCCTGCTTCGCGCTGGGGTGCGCCGCCCATCTGTTGTGGCGGGCCGGGGTGCTGAAGAGCGTCAGGGCGGCCACGGGGGCGGCCTTGGGCGGCCTTCTCGCCGCCGCGCTGTTCGCAGTGCTCGGCGCGCCAGACTGGGCCAGCGTCACGGCGTTCAGCGTGATGATCCTCGGTCTCGCCGCCATGTCCGCCACCGGATCCCGCCGCCTGACCGCGCCGGTCTGGGTCTATCTGGGCGAGGTCAGCTTCGCCATCTATATGGTCTGCATTCCCTGGATGCTGGTCTTCCACAACGGCTCCCAGAAGCTGTTCCACCTGCAAGGCGACAGCCTGCCCCTCATCCTGTGGATTCCCATGCTGGCGGGGGTGATTCCGGCGGCCATGGTCCTGCACCACGGGGTGGAGCGTCCCGCGCGAGAGCTGATGCGTCGATACGGGGCTCCCTTCGCCCGGAGCCGCGACCGAGCGACCCCTCACGCCGGCGAGCCGATCTTCCAGAGCTGATCGCGATGTTCTAACCTTCCCAGCAGCACCCGCCCATGTAGGGGCGGGCGACGGGGGATTGAGTTCATGGGTCACCGCTTCAAGGCCGCCGTGCTGGCGACCATCCTGGCTTCTTGCAGCCTCGGCCACGCCGCCCTCGCCGACGATCCCAAGCCCGACGCCGCGTCCAAGGACAAGAAGCCCGACAAGCCCGACAAGCCCGATCTGCCGCCCTTCCCCGCCGACGCCTCGATCAAGCAGTCCACCGTGGTGGGCGGCAAGACCGTCAACTACACCGCCACCGTCGGCTCCTTGCCGGTGCGCGACGGCGACGGCAAGAAGATCGCCGAGGTGGTGTTCACCGCCTACACCCTGGACGGGCCCCGCGACCTGCGCCGGCCGGTGACCTTCGCCTTCAATGGCGGGCCGGGCGCCGCCTCGGTCTATCTGAACATGGGCGCCATCGGCCCCAAGCGCATCCAGTTCGGCGCGGCGGGGGACAGCGCCTCCGATCCCGTGATCCTGCACGACAATCCCGGCACCTGGCTCGACTTCACCGACCTGGTGTTCATCGACCCGGTGGGCACCGGCTTCTCCCGCTCGCTGCTGAAGCAGGAGGAGACGGACAAGCAATTCTTCACCATCGACAGTGACATCAAATATCTGTCGCGCATCGTCTACGACTGGCTGCAGAAGAACGGCCGCATGGCCTCGCCCAAGTTCGTGGTGGGCGAGAGCTATGGCGGCTATCGCGCCCCGGCCCTGGCCCACGCCCTGCAGACCCAGATGGGCGTCGGGGTGTCGGGGGTGGTGATGGTCTCCCCGGCGCTGGACGGGCGCAACGCCGCCGATCCGGACACCTCGCCCCTATCCTGGGTGGTCACCCTGCCCTCCATGGCGGCGGCCAATTACGAGCGCCAGGGCAAGGCCCTGAACCCGACTCAGATGGCCGAGGTGGAGACCTATGCCCGCACCGACTTCGCGGTCGACCTGATGCGCGGCCGAGGCGATCCGGCGGCGGTGGAGCGTCTGGTCAAGCGAGTGACCGCCTATACCGGGCTGAACGAGACGGACGTGCGCCACATGGGCGGACGGATCGACAGCCGCGCCTTCCTGCGCGACCTCTATCGCGACGAGGGCAAGATCGGCTCCTGGTACGACAGCAATGTCACCGCCTACGATCCCTTCCCCTGGTCGCCCGAGCAGCGCGCCGGCGATCCGATCCTGGACGGGATCTTGGCGCCCACCACCTCGGCCATGGTGGATTTCGTCACCCGCCAGGTGGGCTGGAAGATCGAGGCCCACTACGAGCCCCTGAACTACGAAGTGAACCAGCACTGGGAGAAGCACTGGTTCACCAGCATCGAGAGCGCCTCGGACCTGCGCCAGGCCCTGGCCATCGACCCGAAGATGCGGGCCCTGATCGTGCACGGCTACGACGACCTGTCCTGCCCCTATTTCGGCTCGGAACTGGTGGTCTCCCAGATCCCCTCCATGGGCGATCCTGGCCGGCTGCAGGTGAAGGTCTATCCCGGCGGCCACATGTTCTACTCGCGGCCGGACAGTCAGGCGGCGCTCCGGCGCGACGTGATAGCCCTCTACGCCGCCCGCTGACGGGGGCCCAATAACCCCTCTCCCCCGGAAGGGAGAGGGACAGAAGGGTCAACCCAGGCTGGGTTCGATGGTCTTGCAGGCTTCCACCAGGCCCTTCACCGAGTCCACCGACTTGGCGAACATGGCCTTTTCCGCCTCGTCCAGCGGGAATTCGATCACCCGCTCGGCGCCGCCGGCGCCGATCACCGCGGGCACGCCCACATACATGTCCTTGAGGCCATATTGGCCGTCCAGGTGCGCGGCCACCGGCAGGACGCGCTTCTTGTCCTTCAGGTAGGAGGTCGCCATAGCGATGGCGCTTTCGGCCGGGGCGTAGAAGGCCGAGCCGGTCTTCAGGAGGCCGACGATCTCGCCGCCGCCGCCGCGAGTGCGCTTGACGATGGCGTCAAGCTCGTCCTGGGAAAGGGCGCCTTGCTTGATCAGTACGTCCAAGGGCAGGCCGCCGACGGTGGAATAGCGCACCATGGGCACCATGTCGTCACCGTGGCCGCCCAGGGTCCAGGCGTGGATGTCCTGCACCGAGACGCCGAGGCGCTCGGCGAGGAAGAGGGCGAAGCGCGAGGAATCCAGCACGCCAGCCATGCCGACGACCTTTGCCTTGGGGAGGCCCGAGAACACCTGCAGCGCCCAGACCATGGCGTCCAGCGGGTTGGTGATGCAGATGACGAAGGCGTTCGGCGCATGGGTCTTGATGCCCTCGCCCACGGCCTTCATGACCTTCAGATTGATGCCCAGCAAGTCATCCCGGCTCATGCCCGCCTTGCGCGGCACGCCGGCGGTGACGATGCAGACGTCCGCGCCCGCGATGCCAGCGTAGTCGTTGACGCCCTTCAAGGCGACGTCCGAGCCGTAGACGGCGGTGGATTGGGCGATGTCCAGCGCCTTGCCCTGGGGGACGCCCTCGGCGATGTCGAACAGGACGACGTCGCCCAACTCCTCGCGCGCGGCTATGTGGGCCAGGGTGCCGCCGATCATGCCGGCGCCGATCAGGGCGATTTTCGCACGAGCCATCTAGGGTCTCCAAGGGGAAGGAATGCTGGCGGGCGGTCTAGACCCGGCGCGCGCCGCTCGCAAGGCGCCGGCGCGGTTTCTGCTATCCGAGCTTGACGGTCAGCCAGTCGAGGCAGCCCTGGGCCACCGCCTCCCAGCCCTGTTCGCCGATCAGCCAATGGCTCATGCCTTCGAACACCGCCACATCCGCGTCCAGCTTGGCGGCGGTCTGGCGCACGGTGAAGGGCGGATGGACGGCGTCCTTGGCCCCGGTGGCGACATAGACCGGGCCGCGGATGCGGGCGGCGTCCACCTGGGTGGTCATGAAGGGGTCGAGCCACCAGTTGAGGGTCTCGAACAGCGCCCGGCCGCTCTCAGCGGTCATGCGGCGGGCGATGGCGTCGCGCTCGGGCGCGTCCATCTTGTCGAGACTGTAGAGGTGGGCTGTGGCCTGGTCGGGCTGCACCGCCTGGGCCCAAAAGGGGCCGAGGGCGTAGAGGCCGAAGGCGGCGGCAGTCTCCTCCAGGCTTCCGCCCGCCACGCCCCAGGGCGCGGACGGCGCCAGGAGGAGGAGCGCGGCCACTTGGGCTTTCGCGGCGGCCATCTGGGCCACGAGGCCGCCCAGGGAATGGCCGATCAGCACCGGCGGCTGGGCCTCTGCGCGGATCAGTTCGGCGATATCGGATGCGTATTCGCTCATCGAGGCGCCAGCCACATCGGACGCGCGCGACCGCTCGCCGTGGCCGCGCAGGGTCGGGGTCAGGCAAGGATAGCCGTTCGCCTCGAACGGCTGGCGAAACGCATCGAACGCCCAACCGCCGCAAAAGGCGCCGTGGATCATGATCAGGGTAGGTTTCACCCGAGCGTGGCGGCGAGCCAGGCGTCGATGTCGGCGATCACCTCCTCCGTCCCCGGCTCGTCGATGATCCAGTGGGCGTGGTCGGGATACTGCAGATATTGGCCGCCAACGTCCGCATATTTGGCGGCGGTGGCGGCGACGCAGGCCAAGGGCGCGGCCCGATCCCGGCCGCCGGCGATGGTCAGGACCGGGACGGTGATCCGCCCTGCATCGACGAAGGTGGCGCGCTGGGGATCGGCGTGGGGCCGGCCCAGGGCCTCAAACACCCGCCCGGAATCGTAGACCGCATCGGCGTAGATGGCGTCGCGCCGGACCTTGGGCACGCAATTGAGCACCCCCCAATGGAAGCCGGTTCGCCAGACCTTGTGCGGCTTGGTTTGGGCCTTGGGCGTGAGCAGGATGTTGGCGAAGGTGAAGGCCACGCTGAGCTTGACCCTTCCCTTCACCCCGGCCGGCGCGGCGGGCGCGAGCAAGACTCCAGCGCGGCCGATCCCGTGCTCCAAGAGCTTTTGCACGATCAGCCCGCCCATGGAGTGGCCGATCAGCACCGGCGGGAAGCCGGTGGCGGCTTCGATCTCCCGCGCCCAGCCCTGCGCCTCATCCACGTAGTCGTGGAGGGTCAAGGCGGCCAGAGCCGCCGTCGGGCGGTCTTTCACCCTGAGGTCGGCCTTCAGGGTCGGGGCGCTCACCGCCCAGCCGCGGCCGCGGAAATCGGCCGCCATGCGCGCCCAGCCGTCGCCGGCGCCGCCGAACCCATGGATCATCAGCATACCGCCGCGCGGGTTGACGCTGTCGGGCGGGCTCGGAGCGTCGGCGCGGGCGATGGGGGCGAAAGCCTCGACCACCTTCAGATAGGCCTCGCGCTTGAAGGGCACGACCAGGTCGGGCGCCTCGGCGAGGTCGGCCCAACGCCAGGCGTCGAACTCGATCTGGTGGTGGGCGGCGAGGTCGATCTCGCTATCCTCCCCCTCAAAGCGAAAGGCGAACCAGGCCTGGGTCTGGCCGGCGAACCCCTTCATGGCCTTGGAGCCAGTGAAGCCCTCGGGAAAGTCGTAGGTGATCCAACCCGGCGCCCGGGCGATCAGACTGGCCGAGCGGATGCCGGTTTCTTCCAAGAGTTCGCGCTGGGCGGCGACCAATATGTTCTCGCCGCTATCGACGCCGCCTTGGGGGAACTGCCAAATCTGCGGGCCTTTACTGTTTGCACGCCGGCCCAGCCACACCTTGCCCTCGGCGTTGAACACCACGACGCCGACGTTCAACCGGTAGCGCCTGGCGTTGAGATAGATGTCGGTCATCGCCTCGCGATAGCGGACGCCGGCGCCAGTTGATAGCCCCGTCCGGCCAAACCTTGAGCCCAATGCACCACTTCATTGATGGTGACCGGATAGGCGAAGCCGGCACCCAAGGCCTGACCATGTTGCAGGGCGCTGGTCTCCAGCCCGAGGAGCTGACGGTCGATGGAATCGGCGGCCAGCTGCTCGTCGACCACCGCGTCCGCCGAGGCGCGGGGCAGGCCCGTCATGCCCTTGTGGGCCGCGGACCCGTCGTCGAGGAAGCCGAGGCCCCGCGCCTTCAGGGCGCCGGTGAAGACGTTCATGGCCGGATCGGAGGTGACGAAGCGCCCGCCCAGATAGTTGGTGACGCCGAAATAGCCCGAGGCCCGGGACAACAGCCATTCCAGCCGCTTGGTGGTCTCTTCGCGCGAGGCGTTGGCCATCAGGGTGGAGGGACCGGGATCGTTGTTGGGATAGTCCAAGGGCTCCATGGGGATTTCCAGCAGCACCTCGTGGCCGTCGGCCCGCGCCAGGTCCACCCAGCCCTGCAAGCCGTCGGCGTAGGGAACGAAGCTTAAGGTCACTTCGGGCGGCAGACGCTCGATGGCCGCGCGGGTCGCGGCGGCGTTCAGGCCGAGGCCGCCGACCACCAGCGCCACCTTGGGCTTGCCAGTGTCATGGAAGGGCCGAGCGTAGCCCTGGAAGGGCGTCCTGCCATCCTTGCCGATGACGGGGATCGGTCCACCGGGACCTTGCGCCGAGAGGCCGGCGATGGGGGCGGGAGGCAGGGGGGATACGTTGGCGCGCGGCGCCATGGGCGGGCCTTGCGGCGACGCGGACACCCCTTGGGCGGCGCCCAGGGTCGCGCCTTGCGGCAGGGTGATGATGGCTTGGCCGGACGGGGCTTGTCCCGTGGCGGCGCCGCCGGCGATCTGCGCCGACAAGGGGTCCGTCGCGCCGGGCATGGATACGTCCTGGCCGGGCGGCAGGGCGGCGAGGGTGGGGGTCAGGGGCTGTCCGTCCGGCCCCAGCCGGATGCGCAGGGCGCCCGAGACACTGCCGGGCCCGTGAGGCGCCTCCAGCGACATCTTAACCTTGGGGGCGCCGGCGTGGGGGTCGCCGATGACCGAGATCAAGACGGCGCCGGCGACCAGGAACAGCAGGGCCGCCCCGCCCGCGCTGACCGCAGGATGGGCCAACGGATTGGACGCCGCCGGAGCGGGCGCGGGGCCGGCTGCGGCCGTCGCCGGCGGTCTAGCGAAGGTGGGCGCTTTCAACATGGGAGCTGGGCGTGACCATAGGAATGCTAAGGCGGCCATTGATGAACAGATACAGTTAAGAAGGGGGAAACGTCCGCGCCGATGCGTCAGTTCTTCGCGCGCCCCGGATTGCGGATTTCCTCAGGTCTTCGCCCGCCCTCAACTCTTCGCGCGAACGAACTCCAGGTGTTGCGCGACCGACTTGCCCGAGGGCGAGGTCAGGGTCTCCTCGATGGCGAGGGCGCCGGTGTCGCGCAGTTGCAGGTGGATGGTCTGACTGGCGCCGCCGCCGAGGACGGAGATCAGCTCCACCGCATGGGGGCCCGTCCGTTTCACCGTCACCGGGGCGAACACCCCGTCGACGACGATCCGCGAAGGCGTGCCGTCCAGGGGGCTGTCGCCGAACTCGCTGGCCTCCACCGTCGCGCCGTCTCGCTCCACTAGGGTCCAGGCGAGGGCGGCGCCGTCGTCCTTGGTCACATCCAGGTCGGCGGCGCTGGGGGCGGGGCCGGTCACCGCCTCGGCAAAGTGCGATTGCGCCGCGACCATCGACCAGCGCCCGGCGAACCCCAGGGGCTGCGCCGGTTCAGCCGAGGCGGGGGATGCTGCGCTAAGGCCCAGGAGCGCGAGCGTCGTCCGGGCCAAGCCCCGCGCGAATGGATTCGCCATCTATCATCTCCCCAAGGGCCTGGCGCTGAAGACAAGGCGTCGTCGCCTCCGTCATATCGCGCGGCCCGAGCTTGCGGCCAGGGCCTTGCATCGTCAAATGCTTCCGCGGCGCCGATCACACCGGCGTTCCTATTTCGTTTCACGCTGGACCCGGTACAACAGTCCGATGTCGGTCGACTCAGTTCCTGCCGTAGCGGCGGCGCCCAGCGATGCGGCGGCCGACCTGCCTCTGCCCCACGCCCTGGCTGTGGTCCCGGGCCCGCGCGCGGGGCTTGCTGACGCTGCGGGCGAGCACGACCTCGCGCCTGGCCCCGCCCGCCAGCTGATGCAGAAATCGCCGGTGATCGTCGCCCACGCCTCCCTATCGGCCCGGCGGCTCGGCCTCAGCCCGCCGGCGCGGTCGAAGAATCTATTCGACGCCCTGGAGCTCTTCGCCTTCGTGCGGCCGGCGCGCTTCAGCGCGCCATCGGCGGTCGGGTTGGCGCGAGCCCTGGGCCTGCCCGAACCGAAAGGCGCCCCCGCCCAGGCCGCCACCCTGCGCAGCGTCTGCGAGAGCCTCTTGGCCGAACTGGCCGATCGTCCCTGGCCCAGCCGCGACGAGGCCCTGGCCCTGGCCGAGACCCTGGATCGGGCCGGCTGGGCGTGGGGGCCGCTGACCCTGACCGCCCTGCGCTCAAAGCCCCTGGGTCGGCCCTGGCGGGGCAATGGGCTGGACGTCTGGTCGCGCCTGCCCGAATGGGAGGAGTCCGCCCCCATGGGCGAGCCGGGCTCGGAGCCGGTGAGCGCTGAGGCCGCCCAGACCCGCCTGGCCGAGATCCTCGTCCGCGCCGGCCTGGATGAGGCCCGCCCCACCCAGGCCGCCTTCGCCGCCGAGGCCGCCTTCGCCTTCGAACCGCGGGAGCGGGAAGGTGCGCCGCGACTGATGCTGGCCGAAGCCGGCACGGGGGTCGGCAAGACCCTGGGCTATCTGGCGCCCGCATCCCTGTGGGCCGAGGCTAATGGCCCATCGGTGTGGATATCCACCTATACTCGCGCCCTGCAGCGCCAGATCGAGCGCGAGAGCCACGCCATCTTCCCCGATCCGGATGTGCGGGCGAGGAAGGCGGTGGTGCGGAAGGGGCGGGAGAACTACCTCTGCCTGCTCAATCTGCAGGACGTGGCCCAGGGGGCGAGCCTCGGGGCTGGAGACCTGATCGGCGCGGGCCTGGTCGGCCGCTGGGTGCGCGCCACCCGCGACGGGGACATGACCGGCGGCGACTTCCCCGCCTGGCTGCCGAGCCTCTTTGCCATCGCCCCCGCCGCCCAGGCCGGGCCGATCAACCTGATCGACCGGCGGGGCGAGTGCGTGCACGCCGCCTGCCCCCACTATCGCACCTGTTTCGTGGAAAAGGCGATCCGGGCCTCGCGCAAGGCCGACATCGTCATCGCCAACCACGCCCTGGTGCTGACCCAAGCCGCCTTCGACGGCGCCCGCACGGCGCGAGGCAAGGGGGCGGACGTGGAGTCCGCCAGCCTGAAGCGGCTGGTCTTCGACGAAGGCCACCACCTGTTCGACGCCGCCGATTCCGCCTTCTCCGCCTGTCTCTCGGGGCAGGAGGCGGCGGAGCTGCGCCGCTGGATCCGCGGGCCCGAAGGGCGGCGGCGCGGCCGGGGGCTGGATCAGCGCCTGGGCGACCTGTTGTCAGAAAACGAGACCGCCTACGCCGCCCTCACCAGCGTGATCCACGCCGCCGCCGCCCTGCCGGGCGAGGGATGGTCGGGGCGCATCTCCCCCCTGCCGGATATGGACGGTTATGACCTGCCGCCCCAGCCCATCGGCCCGGTGGAGGCCTTCCTGGCCGCCGTGCTGGCCCAGTGCCGGGCGCGTGCCGACGCCAAGACCGACAGCGGCATGGAGTGCGCGGCCCGCCCCACCCTGGAAGCGGCGAAGGAGGCCGCCGCCCAGGCCGCGCGGGCGCTGCACGCGGTGGAGACGCCGCTTCTGGCCCTGTCGCGCGCTCTGGAAGACCTGCTCGACGACGAGGCCGACGAGTTGGTCACCGGCGACCGGGCGCGGATCGAGGGCGCGCTTCGGGGGCTCGACCGCCGCGCGCGGATGCAGCTGCCCGCCTGGCGCGCCATGCTGCAGGGCCTGCAGGACGAGGCGAACGATCCCCTCTATGTGGACTGGTTCGAGGCGGTCTTCGCCCACAACCGGGTGGCCGACGCCGCCTATCGCCGCCACTGGGTCGATCCCACCGAGCCGCTTGAGGCGGTGGTGCTGCGCCCCGCACACGGGGTCTTGGTGACCAGCGCCACCCTGGCCGACATGTCCCACGACAGCCCCTTCGCCCTGGCGGAGATGCGGACGGGCGCAGCGCGGCTGGCGGAAATGCCCAAGACCCTGCGCCTGGCCTCGCCCTTCGACTATGCCGCCAACGCCCGCGCCATCGTGGTCACCGACATCGCCCGCGACGATCCGCGCCAGGTCGCCGCCGCCATGCGCGAGCTGTTTTTGGCCGCCGGGGGCGGGGGCGTCGGCCTGTTCACCGCCATCAAGCGGCTGCGCGCCGTCTATGACAAGATCACAGCGCCCTTGGCGGAAAATGGCCTCGCCCTCTACGCCCAGCACGTGGATCCGCTGGAGATCGGGGCCCTGGTAGATATCTTCCGCGCCGAAGAGGACGCCTGTCTCTTAGGCACCGACGCCGTTCGCGACGGGGTGGACGTGCCCGGCCGTTCGCTCCGCCTCCTGGCCTTCGACCGCATCCCCTGGCCGCGCCCGGATTTGCTGCACAAAGCCCGGCGCGAGCGGTTCGGCGGCCGGGGCTATGACGACGCCATAGCCAGGGCCCGCATCGCCCAGGCCTTCGGCCGGCTGATCCGCCGCGCCGACGACAAGGGGGTGTTCGTCATGCTCGACGCCGCCGCCCCCACCCGCCTCTTCTCCAGCCTGCCCGAAGGGGTGGCCCTGCAGCGCATGGGCCTGGTGGAGGCCATCGAATCCGTAGCCGAATTCCTCCGCCAGGCTTAGAAGCTGATGAGGGGAGGCCCTATGCAACGACTGATCCTGTTTCGCCACGGCAAGACCGAGCGCCACGCGCCGTCGGGCGACGATTTCGACCGCCGTCTCACCGTGCGAGGCACAGAGGATTCCCACCTGATGGGCAAGGTCTTGGCCGACGCCGGCTTCGTCCCCGATCTGGTCTTGGTCTCCAGCGCCGCGCGCGCCCAGGAGACCTGGCAGGCGGCCAAGTCGGCCTTCCCGGGCGTCGCCTGCGACATTCGCCCCACGCTTTATAATTCCGACGCCAAAGACCTGATGCGCGCCGCCCGCGCTGCAACCGCCGACACGGTGATGATCGTCGCTCATAACCCCGGTATGCAGGAGCTGACCGATTCGCTGGCGCAGGAGAGCGCAAACGCCGCCATCCAGGAAAAGCTGAGCGAAGGATTCCCGACCGCCGCCATCTCGGTGTTCGATCTTGCGGACGGGGTGAAGACGCTGGGCGTCTTCTGCCCCAAGGACCACGGCGGCGGCGGCCGTGACTGAGGTGTTCAAGATCCTCTCCCGTGCGGAATGGCAGGCCGCTCAAGCGGCGGGCAAGTTCACCGGCAGCGCCGTCGACCGACAAGACGGCTACATCCACCTCTCCACCGCCGCCCAGGCCGCCGATACCGCGCGCCTGCACTTTGAGGGCCAGGCCGGCCTGGTGCTGCTGACCCTCGACGCTGAGGCGCTCGGTGAAGCGCTCAGGTGGGAGCCCTCGCGCGGCGGCCAGCTGTTTCCCCACCTTTACGGCCCCTTGCCCACCGCTGACGTAAAGGCCGTGCGCGACCTGCCCCTGAACGCCGAGGGATGGCCCGACCCCGGTCTGCCCCCGGCCGAGGCCTAACGCCCATGAACCTCTCCGATGCGATCGTCGCCGGGCTCCGCCATCTCGATCCCGAAACCGCCCATAGCTGGGCGATCCGGGGGCTGAAGGCGGGGCTGGGTCCCCATGACCAAGGGCCCGACGATCCGGTGCTGGCTGTCACTCTGGCGGGGCTTCCCCTGCCCAACTGCCTGGGACTCGCCGCCGGATTCGACAAGGACGCCGAGGTGGCCAATCCTATGCTCTCCGCCGGCTTCGGCTTTGTGGAGTGCGGGACGGTGACCCCCCTGCCCCAAGCCGGCAACCCGCGCCCGCGCCTGTTCCGCCTGACCGCCGACCAGGCGGTGATCAACCGCATGGGCTTTAACAACCAGGGGCTGGAGGCTTTCGCCGCGCGGCTCAGCGGGCGCTCGCGCACCGGCGTGGTGGGCGCCAATCTCGGCGCCAACAAGGACGCGACCGACCGGGCCGCAGACTATGTGGCGGGGCTGCGGCGGCTGTCGGGCCTTTGCGACTATTTCACCGTCAATGTCTCGTCCCCCAATACGCCGGGGCTGCGTGACCTGCAGGCCAAGGACGCCCTGGACGAGCTGCTCGGCCGCCTGGCCGAGGCGCGCTCACCCCTGCCGGCCGCGCCCATGTTCCTGAAGGCAGCCCCGGACCTGAACGACTGGGAGATCGCCGACATCGCCTCGGCCACGAGGCGTCATGGCCTCAACGGGATCATCGTCTCCAACACCACCCTGGCCAGGCCGGAGGGTCTGATCTCGCGGGACAGGGGCGAGGTGGGCGGATTGTCAGGTCGGCCGCTGATGGCGCCCTCCACCCACATTCTGCGCAAATTTCGCGAAGCGGCGCCCGACCTGACCCTGATCGGCGCCGGCGGGGTTGAGGCCGGCGACGACGCCTACGCCAAGATCAAGGCCGGGGCGACAGCGGTGCAGCTCTATAGCGCCCTGGTCTACAAGGGGCCGGGGCTGATCGGGCGGATCAAGCGCGACCTGGCTGACCTGCTCCGCGCCGACGGCTACGCCTCGGTGGAAGAGGCGCGTGGGACAGAGTAGGTGTCAGCCGCCCGCTTATAGGAGCCGCCCTTGGCCATCGCACCTGTGTCGTTCCACGCCTATGGGCGCGATTTCGACGGTTTCGCCCGCGATCTTGGCCAATCGTTCGAACGCTACGGCTTTGCAGTGGTGGCCGACCACGACCTCGACCCGGCCCTGATCGCGCGGGCGGCGGCGGCGGCCAAGGCCTTCTTCGCCCTGCCCGAGGCGATCAAGCTGCACTACAAAATCCCTGGCGGCGGGGGGCAGCGGGGCTACACCCCGTTCGGCATTGAGACCGCCAAGGGGGCCGAGCACTTCGATCTGAAGGAGTTCTGGCACGCCGGGCGGGACCTGCCGGACGGCCACCCCTATGGCGGCGTCATGCCGGGCAATGTCTGGCCGGTGGAGATCGCCGATTTTCACGCCGCCGTCGGGGGACTCTACGACGGTCTAGACCGACTGGGCGCCCGCCTGCTGCACGCCATCGCCCGACATCTGGGTTTGGCGGACGACTATTTCGCCGCCCCCACCCATCTCGGCAACAGCATCCTTCGCCTGTTGCACTATCCGCCCGCGCCCTTCGACGGGCCGAACGTGCGCGCTGGCGCCCATGAGGACATCAACGCCATCACCCTGCTCCTCGGCGCGGAAGAGGCGGGACTGGAGTTAAAGGACCGGGACGGGCGCTGGCTGGCGGTGGATCCGCCTGAGGGGTCGGTGGTCTGCAATATCGGCGACATGCTGCAGCGGCTGACCAACCACGTCCTGCCCTCGACCACCCACCGGGTGGTCAATCCGGCGCCGGAGCGGCGGGGCGTCGCCCGCTACTCCATGCCCTTCTTCCTGCACTTCGCCCCGGACTTCGAGATCGAGACCCTGCCCGGCTGCATGTCGGCCGAGCGCCCCGACCGCTACCCGCAGCCGATCACCGCCCAAGCCTACCTCGATCGGCGCCTGCGCGAGATCAAGCTGGCCTGAACCGCTCCCTACTGGGCGAGGCGCAGGTGGCCGATGGAGCCGGCGATGTTGGCGAAGGCGGCGGCGAGCTGGCTGGAAGCGGTGACGTCGATATAGTTGGAGGCCGACGAGGCGCAGTTCTGCAACAGCGTCTTGATGCCCGTATCGGTCACCTCCACCGGCACGGTATAGATGACGATGTTCTGCGCCTTCATATTGGTGCAGAGCTTGGCCAGGCGGTCGTTCAGGGCGCTGGCCGGATCGGTGAAGCTGCCGGCGTCCGTGGAAATCCGGTTCTGCCAGATATAGCCCAGGGCGGTGTAGGCGGAGTCGTCCTGTCCGTTGACGCCGGTGCCATAGGTGTTCTGGCCGTCGGTGACCAGGACGGCGATCTTGGTGGTGCCGACCGTGCCATAAGCGACGCCGTCGGCGAACGGGGCGTTGGGCGACAACAGGTGCCAGCCCCAGACTAGGCCCACCGGAATTTCCGTGTCACCGCTGGCGATCATCGCTTTCAGTTCCGTCTTCACTGCTGTCATGTCCGTGGTCATACGCAGCAGCGCCGCGGTCTGGCAGCCCGCGTTCGGGCCAATCGCGCCGCCCCAATAGCCGTGGGTGCCGCTCGCGGGAGCCTTGGTGTACTTCGAAGGATAGCCCTGGCGTGTGCTCCAAGTGCTGCTGGTGCTTACGTCCGCCTCATAGTTGTTATAAAAATCGTAGTAGGTCTTACCATTTTTGGTCGCCGTGGCGCCGCCATAGCCGGATGTCGTCTTGATCGAATAGTCGTCCGGCTCATCCGGCGCGAAGAAGGGCACGAACATGCTGGCGGGCACCGCCGGATTGGGCGCCGTGTCCTGAATGTCGTAGGGCATGGGCCGGTCTTCCACGCAGCCGCCCCAGGTCACGCCCATCTGGCTCAACAGGGTGAAGCGGTCGGTTGAGCTGGTGAATATGTCGGGCCCATAGGCGCTGGGCTGGGTCCCGGTGATCCACGAGGCGTTCGCATAGGTCGAGCCCACGTTCACCGCCATCGAGAAAGGCACCACGCCGATCTTCAGCGCCGTCGGGTCGCTGGTGGAGACCTGGCTGGACAAGGTGTTCACCAAGGTGGTCGCCGCGCTGGTCAGATCGGTCAGCTTGTTGTCTTGGGACATGGAGCCGGTGTTGTCGAGCACCAGGGCCAGCTCGATATGGCTCAGCCCCCACTTCACCGTGGTGTTGGCGGTGATCGGCACCTGGGTAATCCCGGCCAGGCCGCCGATGGTGGTGGTCACCGAGGCGGTGGCCGTCAGAACGACGGCTTGGGTCGAGGTGCTGACCGACACCGTATAGTTGGGGCCGATGCTGCCGTCGTGCATGTTGGCCTTCATCCAGGCGTTGACGGCGGTCTGTATCTGGGCCGTGGTCGAGCTCGCGGACATGTGAGAGATGGCCAGGCCCGCGGCGTCCAGGGCGTCCTGCAGGTTGTTGCGGCTGGTGGTGGCGCGTCCCACATCGATGGCCACGCCCACACCCAGCACCATGGGAATGGCGAGGAGGCCGAACATTGGCGCAATGGCGCCCGAACGCGACCGGCCGAAGAGCCGCGCGCCGGCCCACAGTCGCCTTGTCCACTCCAGCGCCATCGCCCAATATTCCTCTTGCAGAAAATCCGAGATATCCCGCCTACGAAGCGCAAGAATGAACGGTTCCGGTAAATAACTCTTCACAAAGAACGGTTAGCGAATATTCATCATGCTTTTTGTCCGAGGTTTAACTGTTCAGGAACGGCAGTTGCTTTAAGGGGGACCGATAGCGCCAGAGGTTCCCATCGCGTTCGATCCCGCCATCGCCGCCGCCTATATCGACGCGATCCCCAGGGCCGCCCGCGCGCTCGCCGCCGCCCGCACCGCGGCCGATCACTGGCGTCTGGGATTTGGCTGGGCGGCCGCTGGCGTCGCTCTGCTTCTCATTGTGAAAAGCCGCCTGCTTGTGCGGGTGCGTGAGCGCGTGGCGGCGATGACGACGCGGGCCTGGCTCGTTCGCCTGATCTGCGCCTTCGCCTTCGTGATCGTCTTGGAGATGCTGCGGTTCTCCGCCGCCGTCGTAGCGGATCTGGCCTGGCCAGCCGGCGGCGATCTGGCGTCGCAGCTAAGATCGGCGCTGTTGGAGACGCCCTGGCGGCTGCTCTATGAGGGGCTTGGCCTCTGGCTGCTCATCGGCGTGATCGGGCGTTGGCCTCGATGGGGCTGGGCGGGGCTGAGCGCCGTCGCCAGCCTGGCCATCTTTTGCGTCGTGCTGCTTCCCCCCGTCTTGCTGGCGCCCCAGGGACGGGGCGACGTCGTGGCCGCCGGCCCGCAGGCCCAGCCCATCCTCGCCTTCGTTCGCCGAGGGGGGCTGGACGTCCATGTCCTTTACGCCTTCGAAAGCGCCGACCCTCTCGCCGCAGATATGGAGGGATGGGGGGGCATCGCGAAGGTCGACAGCGGCGCCCATGCCGCCGTCAGCCGCGCCGCCCTGGCCGCGCCGAGCGCCCAAACCTACGCGGCCATCGGGCATTTGCTCGGCCATTACCGACACGGCGACCTGTGGTCGATGGCCCTTTTGTGGTCGCTAATGGGCGCCGGATTTTTCCTGGCGGTCGCCCTCCTCAGCCGCCCGATCGCCCGCGCGTTCGGGCAAGGCGAGGCGAGCGGGGCGCTGGATGCATCAGGACCGCCGGTGGTCGGACTGATCGCTTGGGCGTCGCTTTTGATCGCCGTCCCGGTGTTCAATCGCTTCGATCAGGCGATCGACTATCGCGCCGACGACTACGCCATGGCGCTGACCGAGGATCCGGACGCGCTTTGCCGTTGGCTAGTGGCGACCGAACAGACCGACAAGGTCGATCCATCGCCGCTTGAGACGTTGATCTTCTACGACCATCCGCCGCTCAAGGCCCGCCTGCTCCACGCCATGCAATGGAAGGCGAACCACGGGTTTTAACCCGATGTTTGCGCTCGGGCGCCACACTCCACCCATGGTCAGCGCCATCTTCTGGGAAATCGTCGCCTTCGCCGTTTTCGGCGCCCTGTCGTTCGCGTTTCACGATCGCCAAGATCAGCCTCTGATCCGTCGCGACTTCATCCTCGACGCCATCTATTTCCTCGCCGGCCTCCTGGTCTACACTCAGTTCCTCGGCTGGCTGTTCGCCCATGTGTCGCCGCCCGCCGCCGTCCGCATCGTCGGCCGCTGGCCCCTCTGGGTGCAGGCGGTCGTGCTGCTGGTGGTCTACGACGGCCTGCAATATGGGCTGCACCGCTGGTTCCATGGCGCCTGGTTCTGGCCCTATCACGCGGTGCATCACAGCGCTGAGGAGATCGACATCCTCACCGGCAACCGCAATCATCCGCTGAATTTTCTGCTCGGCGTCGGCGCTCCCACCGCCCTTTTGCTGCTGGTGGGATTTTCGCCCGAGGCCTTCGCCGTCCTCGCCCCGATCAATTTCGTCATGGCCTGCCTGGTTCACGCCAACCTCAACTGGACCTACGGCCCCTTTCGTTATGTGATTTCCAGCCCGATGTTCCATCGCTGGCACCACGCCATCGTCGCGGGCAGCCAGTCGCGCAACTATGCGCCCAACTTTCCCGTCTGGGACCTGATGTTCGGCAGCTTCTACATGCCAGTGGGGGAAAAGCCCCTGGCCTATGGCGCCCCCGAAGTGCCCGGCCATTTCATCGGCCAGCTGATCCATCCGTTCCGCAGGTCTAACGCCTGACACATCCGGCCAGATCGTCTTCGCGCACGGTGACGGCGGCGGCCCCGATGCGGGCGGAACGACGCTGCACATAGGCGCCGGGATCCACCGCCTTCCACTTTAAGGGACTGGGCAGGATGGCGGCCAGGCGCGCCGCCTCGCCGGGAGATAGGTCGCGAGCATCCTTGTGGAAATAGCGCTGCGCCGCCGCCTCGGCGCCATAGGTCCCAGGACCCCATTCCACCACATTCAGATAGACCTCCAGGATGCGGCGCTTGCCCCAGATCGCCTCCTCCAAGACGGTGAAGCCAGCCTCCAGCCCCTTCCTCAGATAGTCCCGGCCGGGCCACAGGAAGACGTTCTTCGCGGTCTGCTGACTGATCGTGGAGCCGCCGCGCACCTTGCCGGGGCGGCGCTCGTTATGGATGGCCGCCTTGCGCATGGCCTGAAAGTCAAAGCCGCGGTGGGTGCAGAACCGCGCATCCTCCGCCGCGATCACCGCCTGGGGCAGGGCCGGGGCGATATCGCCAAGGCCGCGCCAGGATTTGGCCAAGCCTTGGCCTTGCGCCAGCCGCTCGACCATCAACAGGGTGATCGGGGGCGGGAGCCACTTGTAGATCAGCGTCAGCGCCGGCGGTGCGGCGAAGAGCAGGAGCATGATAGCCAAGAGGATCGATCCGATCGGCGACCGCCCGGCAGGCAGGGTGCGCGCCGGCGCGCCGGCGGGCTCAGGCTCTGGGCCGAGATCCGGCGCAGCGGACTCCGAAGGCGGCGGCGGTTCAGGGGCGGTCGCCAAATCATCCGGCGGCGCTTGGGTCGGCTCAGGCGCCAGCTCTGGAAGCTCCGGCCACATCGTCGGTTCGGGTAGATTCGGCGTCTCGTCTGGGCTTGCGGTCGCGATCGGCATGTCGTCTTCGGTGTCGCTCACGCCAACTTGCCCTTGCCTTGACCCTGGGTGGCGATGCTAGCACGCCGTCTTGCCCCGCACGCCCTTTTGGATGTGAGAGACCCCATGCACCTCGCTGAAGCCGTCGCCAAACGCATCTCGGTGCGCGCCTTCCGCCCCGATCCGGTGCCCGCCGAAACGGTGCGGGCGATCCTGGAGGCCGCCCAGCGCGCGCCCTCGGGCGGAAATCTTCAGCCTTGGCGGGTGCACGCCCTGGCGGGCGAGCCCCTGACGGCGCTGAAGGCCGCGGCCATGGCCAAGATGGCCGAGGGCAGCGAGGAGCCGGAATACGACGTCTATCCGCCCAATCTCTGGGAGCCTCTGCGCACCCGGCGCTTTGAGTGCGGCGAGGACCTCTACGCCACGATCGGCGTGCCCCGCGAAGACAAGCCGGCGCGCCTGCGCCAGTTGGCCAAGAACGTCGAGCTGTTCGGCGCGCCGGTGGGCCTGTTCTTCACCCTCGACCGCAAGGTGGGACGGCCTCAGTGGGCGGACGTGGGCATGTTCATGCAGACCATCATGCTCTTGGCCGTCGAGGCGGGCTTGGACACGTGCGCTCAGGAATTCTGGGCCCGCCTGCCACAGACGGTGAGCGCGGCGCTGAACCTGCCGGCGCACGAGATGCTGTTCTGCGGCATGGCGCTGGGCTGGCGCGACACCGACGCCCCCATCAACACCCTGCGCACCCGTCGCGACCCGTTCGAGGCGTTCGCGACCATGCGGGGGTTTTGAACGCCTAGTCATTCTTGGAGCATGAACTCGTGGGGCGAAGCCGATCCGGGGACGCAGGGATCGCCCAACCCTCGTCCAAGCCCCGACATCTCTCGACGGGGCGGAGATATGCTGTAGCTTTCGCCCGCAAACAGAGGACGAAGGCCACCATCATGAGGCGCCACGCTCTGAAACTCGCCGTCCTGGCGACGCTGACCGCCCTTCCCGCCCTGGCGCAAATTCCCGCCGAAAACATTCGCGGCAAGGTCAGGGCGCTGGAGGGGGACAGGCTGACCGTCGCCACCCGCGAGGGCCGGACCGCTATCGTCACCCTCTCTCAGGACTGGAGCGTGGCGGTGACCAGGCCTTTGGACATCAGGGCCATCAAGCCGGGCGACGTCATCGGCGTCGCCGAGATCGAAACTTCCGGCGGCGGCCAGTGCCTGGAAGCGCACCTGTTTCCCCCCGGGACGAAGACGAGTCAGGGCCACTATCCGTGGGATCTGAAGCCTGGCGCCAGCATGACCAGGGGCGCCGTCATCCGCGTGGCCGCGGCCCCCCGGGGCCGCGCCTTGGAGATCGGCTATCCCGCCGGAACGCGCCATATCGTGGTGCCGCCGACCGCGCCCGTGGTGGCGATCGGCGCGGGCGACCGAATGATGTTGAAGCCAGGCGTGTCCCTGTTCATTCAGCCGATCAGGACCCCAGACGGCGGCTGGGCGGCGGATCGGGTGCTGATCGGCGAAAAGGACCAGGCCCCGCCGATGTAGGCCTGCGTCCCCATGCGTGCGCGGTCAGTCGGGCCAAAGATCCTGCACCGAGCCCTTGCGGTTCAACATGCGCGCCGCGCGCTTGACCACCGCCAACAAACGCTCGGTGCGGCCCTCGCTGTCGTAGGCGAGGCGCGCGCGGGAAAGCCCCTCCAGCATGAAGCGGGCGAGGTCGCGACCGGCCTGGAGCCTGGGACTCTGGCCGCCCTGCACCAGATCGAACAGGCGGCTTCCCACTTCGGCCCGGTCGAAGGCGTCCTGGGCGGGCGCCAGATATTTGCGGACCAGGGCGTCCGTGCGCGCCGCCCGCTCCAGCTCGGCGAAGGCGACGAAGGGGGGTTCCTGAAGCAGTCGCCAATAGCTGTCGATGGCGTAGTCGGTGCGGTCGGCCCCGCGGGGCGCCTGGTCCACCGCCGCCTGCAACAGCTTCTCCCGCGCCGCCTGGATGTGGGGCACGACCGCCTCCATCAGCGCCTCGCGATCGGGGACGTGATAGAGCATGGCGCCGCGGGTCAGCGTCGCCGCCTCCGCGACCTGGGCATGGCCAGACGCCTGGTAGCCGCCGTCGGCATAAAGCCGCATGGCGGCGTCCAAAATTCGAGCCCGTGTACGCCGGCTCTTGGGACTGTCGGGAACCTCGCGCGGGGCAAGGTCTTTAATTTTCAAGGGCTCGCTCGCCATTGCAGCCTTTGTGTTGCACTGCGAAACCCTGCAGATAATCGACCCTTGCCCCGGACGCCAGCGTTTAGAATACTGGAAACCGCTCGCCTCGACCGCAGATTGGCTCTATGACCGCTGGGTGCGCAGACTGCTCAACGAACAGTTTCGTCTATTCCCGTTGCGGGGCCCGCGCGCGACGGCGCGTCGGGGCGAGGGCGCGCGTTGATGCGGGTGCTGATCGCCACAGACGCCTGGGAGCCCCAGGTCAACGGGGTCGTCCGCACCCTGACCCGCACCATCGCCGAACTGCGCGCCATGGGGCACGAGGTGGAGGTGGTCTCTCCCGACCAGTTCACCACCCTGCCCATGCCCACCTACCCGGAAATCCGCCTGGCCATGGGCGCCTATGAGCCCATGCAGGAACGTTTCAAGGCCTTCGAGCCCGAAGCCATCCACATCGCCACCGAGGGCCCGGTGGGGCTGGCGGCGCGGCGCCTGTGCATCGAGTGGAAGCTGCCCTTCACCACCAGCTATCACACTCGCTTTCCCGAATATCTGTCCGCCCGCATCCCAGCGCCCATCGCGGCGGGCTATGCCTATGTGCGCTGGTTCCACCGTCCCTCGGGCCGGGTGATGGTGGCCACCCCGACCATGCGCGAGGAGCTGGACAAGCGCGGTTTTCGCAACCTCTCCCAATGGTCCAGGGGCGTGGACACTGACATCTTCAAACCCCGTGACCCCAGCGGCCCCTATGCCCATATCTTCGACGGTCTGGCTCGGCCGATCTTCCTCAACGTCGGGCGGGTGGCGGTGGAGAAGAACATCGAGGCCTTCCTGGAGCTGGATCTGCCTGGCTCCAAGGTGGTGGTGGGGGACGGGCCCCAGCGGGAAGCGCTGATCGAGAAGCACCCCGACGTCTTCTTCGCCGGCGCCCGGTTTGGCGATGAGCTGGCGGCGTTTTTCGCCGAGGCCGATGTGTTTGTGTTCCCCTCGCTCACCGACACCTTCGGCCTGGTTCTACTGGAGGCCATGGCCACGGGCACCCCGGTGGCCGGCTATCCCGCGCCGGGTCCAGTGGATATCGTGCCCGGGTCGGGGGCGGGCTTCGTCGACGAGGATTTGCGACAAGCCTGCCTGGATTGCCTGACCCTGGATCGAGCCGCCGTGCGCGCCTACGCCATGAAATTCTCTTGGCGCGCCTCGGCCGAGGAGTTCTTCCGCAACCTGCAGCCCTACCCCGAGCCGGAGAAGACCCGTTTTTGGAAGCGTCTGCGGCGATTGACGCGCCTGCGCCGCCGTCGGGAGGCGGCGCCCAGGTCGGTCGCGCCCCGCGCCGAGGCGGCTGACGCTCTAGCGATCGACCTCTGACGCTTGAGTTCTATGGCTTCAAAGTCTTAAATTAAAAATGATCGTCTTCATCAATGTTTTCCACGTCGATCCCGCTAACCAGCAACGGGTTGTCGATATATTGACCCAGGTTACGGAAGAGATCGTCAGCAAGGCGACGGGTTTCGTCTCCTCCACACTTCACCGCAGCACGGACGGCGCCAAGGTCACCATGTACGCCCGCTGGAGCAGCCTCGCCGATTACGAAGCCATGCGGCAGGATCCGGCGCCGCGCCCATTTCTCGAAGCGGCGCTTTCCATCGCCAGGTTCGATCCCGGCATGTACGAGGTGGTTCAGGAATTCAGGCCGCCCAATCCGTAAGCGGCGGGCTCAGAGCCCCAGGGCCTGCGGCGCGCGCAGCTGCCCTTCCCACTTGGCCACGGCGCTGGCCGCCACCGAATTGCCCAGCACATTGGTGGCGGTGCGACCCATATCCAGGAAGTGGTCCACCGCCAGGATCAACACCAGGCCGGACTCGGGTATCTTGAAATAGGCCAGGGTGGCGGCGATCACCACCAGGGAGGCGCGGGGCACCCCGGCTATGCCCTTTGAGGTGACCATCAGGATCAGCATCATGCTCATCAATTGCGAGAGGGTCAGGTGAACCCCATAGGCCTGCGCGATGAACAGGGTGGCGAAGGTGCAATAGATCATCGAGCCGTCGAGATTGAACGAATAGCCCAAAGGCAGGACGAAACTGGCCACCCGGTTGGAGACGCCAAATTCCTCCAGCCGCTCCAGGGTCAGGGGATAGGCGGCCTCGGACGTGGCGGTGGAGAAGGCCAGGAGCAGGGGCTCGCGCAGCGACTTCACCAGGGCGAAGACCCTGGGGCCGATCACGAGGAACCCGGCGAGGACGATCACTGTCCATAAAAAACCCAAGGCGGAATAGAACTCTCCCACGAAAACGGCGTAGGTGGCGAGAATCCCCAGACCCTGGGTGGTCACCGTGGCGGCGATGGCCCCAAACACCGCCAGGGGTGCGAACAGCATCACATAGTTGGTGACCTTCAGCATCAGGTGGCCGACCTGCTCGACGAGGGTCAGGAGGCCCCGCACCCGCTCGCCGAGGGCTCCCATGGCCACCCCGGCGAACACCGAGAAGACGACGATCTGCAAGATCTCGTTCTTGCCCATGGCGTCGATCACCGAGGTCGGGAAGACGTGGGCCACAAAGTCCTTCAGGGACAGGCTCGACTGCACATCGCTCGCCGCCGCCGCGCCGGCCGCCAGATGCAGCCCCGAGCCGGGGTGCAGGAGGCTCGCCAAAACCAAGCCGATCAAGAGGGAGGCGAAGGAGGCGGTGAGGAACCAGGCCATGGTCTTCAGCCCCACCCGCCCCACCGACGCCGCATCTCCCATGTGGGCGATGCCGCCGATCAAGGTGGCGATCACCAGGGGGGCGATGATCATCTTGATCAGGCGCAGGAAGACGTCGGTGATCAGGGAGAAATAGCCGGCGGCGTCCTTGACGGCCACCGGATCGTGGATCGCCCCATGGCAGAGCCACCCCGCAACCAGGCCCAAGACCATCCCGAGCAATATATAGAGGGTGAATCGGCGCGGCATCGAGCATCCTCGGCGGTCAAGCTTTGCTCCTTCGCCCGAAGCGGGTATGGGCGCAAGCCGCGCGCCGATTATCGAGCGTCAAGGCGAAGCTGGGATCATTTGTCATGGACGGTCGTTAGACCTCGTGACCACGGGGGCGACGATCATGAACGGCATCTATCCACTCGCCGCTGCGGCGGTTTTCGCCCTGGCCCCCGCCGCGGCCCTGGCCGACGACCCCAGCGCGATCGTCGGCGGCGGCGCGGACGATGCGTTCGCCGTGCATGGCCAAGCCACCCTGGTCGAGCAATATCACCCAAGGTTCGCCTCCCCCTATCGCGGCGCCCAGAGCCTGGATCCCGGCCAGCGGGGAGAGGAGACGACGGACCTCACCGCCTATCTGGGGGTGCGCCCTTGGCGCGGCGCCGAGCTGTGGTTCGATCCCGAGATCGACCAGGGGTTCGGCCTCAGCGACACCCTGGGCGTCGACGGCTTCACCAGCGCGGAGGCCTATAAGGTTGGCAAGAGCTCACCCTATCCCAAGATTCAGCGCCTGTTCCTGCGCCAGACCATCGATCTCGGCGGTCCCTCGGAAAAGGTCGAGGCGGACATGAACCAGTTCGCCGGAACGCAGACCCAGAATCACCTTGTGTTGACGGTCGGCAAGATGAGCGTGGTGGATATCTTCGACACCAACAAATACGCCCACGACTCCAAGAACGACTTCCTCAACTGGGCGCTCGTGGACACCGGCACCTTCGACTACGCGGCCGACGCCTGGGGCTATACCTATGGCGGCGCGGCGGAGTGGTATCGGGGCCCCTGGACCCTGCGCGTCGGGGCGTTCGACCTTTCGGGCGTGCCCAACAACAAAAACCTCGACAAGACCTTCCACCAGTACCAGCTCGAAGGGGAGGTGGAGCGGCGTTTCAGCCTGTTCGGCCGTCCGGGGGCGGTGCGGATCACCGGCTTTCTGACCCGCGGCCGCATGGCGCTTTATGACGACGCTGTCGCCGCTGCGGCCGCCACGGGCGATGCGGCCGCCCTGGCCCCGGTTCGCCACTATCACAGCCGCACCGGGCTTTCCTTCAACGCTGAGCAGGAGGTCGCCGACGATCTGGGCCTGTTCGCCCGCGGCGGCCATGCGGATGGAAAGTACGAGGGCTATGAGTTCACCGACATGTCCGACACCTTCGCGGCCGGCCTGTCGCTGAAGGGGACGCGCTGGGGCCGCAAGGACGATGTGGTGGGCTTGGCCGGCATCCTGGATGGGGCGTCCAGCGAGGCGAAGGCCTATTTCAACGCGGGCGGTCTGGGGATTTTAGCCGGCGACGGAGCCCTGCCCCACCCTGGCGTGGAGAAGATCATCGAGACCTATTACAGCCTGCCGGTGGCGAAATTCACCCACGTGACCCTGGATTATCAGTTCGTTGACAATCCCGCTTTCAACCGCGATCGCGGTCCGGTCTCGGTGTTCGCCCTGCGTCTGCACAGCCAACTCTGAGGCCGATGGCCAAAAAGGCGTGAAAAAAGCTGAAAAAAGCCTTCCCGCGCTGCGTCACAGCGTGACAGGGCTTGAGCTTTTCGCCAAGGTGGCCGCTTGAATCACTGATTGGAGCTACCCCATGAACACCGCTGAGCTCGTCGATCTTCTCGCCGCCAAGGACGAAAAGATCACCAAGGCCCAAGCCAAGGCCCTGGTTGACGGCGTCTTCACCGCGATCCGCGACGCGGCGGTCAAGGGCGAAGAAGTAAGCCTGCCGGGCTTTGGCAAGTTTAAGGTTCAGGACAAGCCGGCCCGCACCGGCCGCAATCCCCGCACTGGCGAGACCGTGGACATCGCCGCCAGCAAGAAGCTCGCCTTCCAGCCGGCCAAGGCTCTGAAAGACGCCCTCGCCGCCTAATCGGCGCCGAGGCGCGCTCTCATTGAAAAATTGTGATCGGCGAGTGCGGCTTCGGACTCGCCGATTGCATTTCAGCCCCTCGTCTGCGCGACCGCGCCTCGGCTTTTTTGCAGGCGCCGCCACAAAAAGAACCGCGCCCGCCGCGCCCGCCGCGAACGGCGAAAGCGACGGACGCGAGGGACTTTGGACCTCCATCCAAGAACTGCACATTGCCCCCACCGGGCAAAGGATTCTAATCACTAGGGCGTGAGAACGGCTCATCGAGCTGTGAGAGGATGTCGCACCCCTTGAAAACTTTCCATCCGCCCGTCCGTGTGCTGATGGGCCCAGGCCCCTCCGACGTCTCCGCCCGGGTGCTCTTGGCCCAGGCGCGGCCCACTATCGGCCACCTGGATCCGGCCTTCCAGGATCTGATGGAAGAGGTGAAGGGCGGCCTCGCCCGCCTGTTCCACGCCCCCGAGCACGCCTGCGTGCCCCTGCCCGGCCCCGGCACCTGCGCCATGGAGGCGGGGATCATGAATATGCTGGAGCCCGGCGATGTGGCGGTGGTGGCCGTCAACGGCGTCTTCGGCGGCCGCATGGCCGACATGGCCGAGCGCGCCGGGGCCGAGGTGGTGCGGGTCGAGCAGGCCTGGGGCCAGCCGGTGGATCCGGAAAAGGTCGAGGCGGCGCTGTGGGCGCGGGGCGCCAAGGTCCTGGCCTTTGTCCACGCAGAGACCTCCACCGGGGTGATGAGCGATCCCGGGCCGCTGTGCGCCCTGGCTCGCGAGCACGGGGCGATGACCATCGTCGATTGCGTCACATCCCTGGGCGGCATCCCCGTCAACGCCGCAGAATGGAGGGCGGACGTGATCTACGCCGGCACGCAGAAGTGCCTCTCCGCACCGCCGGGCCTGGCCCCCTTCGCCATCTCCCCGCGGGCCCTGGAAGCAGTGCTGGCGCGCAAGACTAAGCCGCGCACCTGGCTCTACGATCTGCGACTGCTCATGAGCTATTGGGGCGAAGGCAAGGGAGGGCGCGCCTATCACCACACCGCTCCGGTCAACGCCGTCTACGGCCTGCACGAAGCCATGGTCGCCTATTTCGAGGAAGGGGAGGCGGCCGCCTTCGCCCGACACCAGAAGACCCACGAACAGCTGGCCTCCGGCCTCGCCGCCCTGGGCCTGGATTTCCACGTGGCCCGAGAGCATCGCCTGCCCCAGCTCAACACCGTCATCGTTCCCGAGGGGATCGACGAGGCCAAGGTGCGCGGGCACCTCCTGGAGCACTTTTCCCTGGAGATCGGAGCGGGGCTCGGCCCCTTAAAGGGCAAGGTCTGGCGCATCGGGCTGATGGGCGGCTCGGCCAGCGAGCGGCACGTGATGATCTGCCTCGCCGCCCTCGGCGACGCCCTCGCCTCCCAGGGCAGCAACGTCTCGGTGCGCGACGCCCTGAAGGCCGCCAGCCGCTAAGGCGATCGGCGTCTCGCGCCGGTTACACAGCATGGCTATGCTAGGCCATGACCCAGCTCGACCAGCTTCCCGCCATCCTCGACGATATCGAGGCCCTCTACGATCAATCGGTGGCCAATCTGCGCACCGGTCTCGCCGCCTATCTGAACGGCGGGGCGCGGCCCACAGCCAAGGACCGGGCCGCCGGCGTCTTCGCCTATCCGGAGCTGCGCCTCCACTATGCCCCCAGCGGCCCCGCCCCCCGGGTCGGCCGCGCCTTTGCTTTGATCCGCAACGCCGGCGATTACGCCATCAGCCTGACCCGCCCGGCCTTGTTCCGCGACTATCTGATCGAGCAACTGCGCTATCTGGTCAGCGACTACGGGGTGTCCATCTCGGTGGGGCGCTCGGCTCAGGAGATTCCCTACCCCTATATCCTCGACGGCGCCCAGGACCTGCGGCTGACCGGCGCCGAGACCGAAGAGATCGCCCGCTGGTTCCCCACCACCCAGCTGGCCAATATCGGCGACGAGGTGGTGGACGGGGTGTGGTCGCCCGCGCTGGAAGCGGCGCGGCCGCTGGCCCTGTTCGACGCCCCGCGGGTGGACTTCTCCCTCGCCCGGCTTCGTCACTATACCGGCGCCCCGGCCGAACACGTGCAGGACTATGTCCTCTTCACCAACTATACCCGTTATGTGGACGAGTTCATCCGCTGGGGCGTCGATCAGATCCAGGCGGATGGACCCTATACCGCCCTGTCCCTCGCCGGCAATGTGACCATCACGAGGGACACCCCCGACCCCGAGCGGGTGGTGGCCGAGGCCGCCTGGCGCAAGCATCAGATGCCCGCCTATCATCTGATGGCCGAGGGCGGGTCGGGCATAACCCTGGTCAACATCGGGGTGGGCCCCTCCAACGCCAAGACCATCACCGACCATATGGCGGTGTTGCGGCCCCAGGCCTGGCTGATGATCGGCCACTGCGGCGGCCTTCGCCCCAGCCAGACCATCGGCGACTACGTCCTGGCCCACGCCTATCTGCGGGACGACCACGTGCTGGACGATGTCCTGCCGGTGGAAATCCCCATCCCGCCCATCGCCGAGGTGCAGCAGGCGCTTTATCGGGCGGCCGAGATCGTCTCGGGCGAGAACGGCGAGACTTTGAAGCGGCGGCTTCGCACCGGCACCATCGTCACCACCGACGACCGCAATTGGGAGCTGCGCTACACCTCCTCCGCCCTGCGCTTCAGCCAATCGCGGGCCGTGGGCATCGACATGGAAAGCGCCACCATCGCCGCCCAGGGCTATCGCTTCCGCGTGCCTTACGGCACCCTGCTATGCGTCTCCGACAAACCCCTGCACGGGGAGATCAAGCTGCCGGGCCAGGCCAACCTCTTCTATGAACAGGCCATCTCCCAGCATCTGATGATCGGCATCCAGGCCATCGAAGAGCTGCGCCACGAGGGCGCCCGCCTGCATTCCAGAAAGCTGCGCGCCTTCGACGAACCGCCGTTCCGATAGGCGGCGCGACGCCAGCCTGTTCGGCGGTGTGGGCCATGGCGGTCTGTGGACCGGATGCTGTTCGCCTGAGAATATGGGCGCTGGCCAGGCGTCGCGGCAACGCCCATCCGGGCGCTTCGGTGCGGCGATTGTCCGTCCTAGGTGACGATCTCGACGATGAGGAACAGGGCGCCCGCCCCCATGCAATAATAGGCGAAGGGATCGAAGGCCTTGATCTCGTGGTTCTTGAACCAGCGCATGATGGCCCAGAGGCTGGCGTAGGCGCACAGGCCCGCCAAAACCCCGGCGATGATGGCCAGGTGCAGCATGTTGGAGGGATCGAAGCCCTTTTGCGCGCCGACCCCGTGCTTCAAGAGCTTGGGGGCCTCCAGCACCGTGGCGCCGAGGATGATCGGGGTGGCGGTGAGGAAGGAGAAGCGCGCCGCATCCTTGTGCTCCAGGCCCGCGCGAAAACCGCCGACCATGGTCACGCCGGAACGGGAGATGCCTGGGATCAAGGCGAAGCATTGAAAGACGCCGATGACCAGAGCGTCGATCAACGTCAAGGCGTCCAGGCTCTTGTTGGCGGGGCGCTTCATCCGTTCGGCGGCGAACAGGATCACCCCGTTGACGATCAGGAAGAAGGAGGCGACGCCGGGCAGGCCGAAGGCGAAGGTCTTCAGCATCTTCTCGAACACCACGCCGACGATCACCGCCGGGATAGTGGCGATCACCACCCGCCAGAACAGGCGTCGCTCCTCCGCCGGCCGGGGACCGCGATTGAACGCCACCGCCATGCCGAAATCGTACCAGTCGCGCCAAAAATAGATCAGAAGCGCGATGGCGGTGCCAAGGTGCATCACCACCAGGAAGGGCAGGAACCAATCGGACTGCTGGTCGAGGTTCCAGTTCAAAATGTCGGGAATGATGACGGCGTGGCCGAGACTGGAGATGGGAAATAGCTCGGTGACGCCCTGGATGATCGCGAGCACGACGACCTGAAGCAGAGTCATACGAAGTCCTTGTCCCCAACCCCGCTGCGGCGGCGCTTTTTTGGCAAGCCCTCTATCGCGATTTGCAAACCGTTGCGCCAGAGGAAAGCGCGCGAGACGCCGCCAATGCGCGTTTTTAATGAGCCGCCGCGAGCATTCAGGGCGAAACCACGGGCAGGGTCAACTCAAAGATCGCGCCGCCAGGGCCGGATTTGACGAGTTCCAGGTCGCCCCCGTGGCCCCGCGCCAATTCTCGGGCGATGGCGAGCCCGAGGCCGGCGCCGCCGGGACGGCCCGATCCCATGAAGGGCTGAAACAGCTTCTCTCGCACGCGATCGGGCACGCCGGGCCCGTTGTCGGCGATGCGGATCAGGCTGCGCCCGTCCGAAATTACGGCGTCGAGCCGCACCAGACGCCCTTCCACCGGCTCGACCGTTTCCAAGGCCTGGCCGGCGTTGCGAAAGAGGTTGACCAGAATGCGGTGCAGCTGGTCCGGATCGGCGGCGACCTCGAACCTTTCGGGCAAGGCTAACTGCAGGCGCACCCCCTCCGGCGAGAGCCCCGCGTCCTCGGCCGCCGCCTCCGCCGCCGCCGTCAGGGGGATCGGCTGCAGTTGCGGCGGCGCCTCGTCGCTGCGGCCATAGGCAAGCACGTCCTGAGCCAGCCTCACCGCCCGATCCAGCGCCCGCTCCAACCGGGGCATGGCCTGGGCCACCTTGGGATCGCCCGACGTCGCCAGGCGATCCGACGCCATCTGGGCGCTGGTCAGCATGTTGCGCAGGTCATGATTGATCTTGGCCACCGCCGAGCCCAGCGCCGCCAGCCGCGCCTGGGACTGCAGGGCGAGCAGCAAATCTTCCTGCATCCGCGTCAGCTCCACCTCCGCCCGGCCGATCTCGTCTCGGCGGCCGGAGGGCGAGAGGCGCGCGGCGGGGTCTTCCGGCCGGGCGCGGAAGCGCTCCATGGAGACGGTGATGCGCCGGATCGGCGCCACCAGAAAGGCCGCGAGCAAGAGATAGACGCCGCCGCCGGCGACCAGGGAGACCAGCACGGAAATCAGCAGGGTTCGAGCCAGATAGGCTTCGAGCGCTGTGGCCAGGGGCGCTGAGGGGGCGACGATCTCAATAAAGTCGCCGCTGCGGAACTGGGGCCGCGCCACGACCCGCAGCATACGTGGGGCGGCGGGGCCGAGCGCCCAAAACGGCTCGGCGAGAAAATCGGCCAAGCCTTGCTGACGTAGGTCGATCAGGGCGGGGGCCCGCTCCATACGCGGCGCGGCCAGAAGCAGACGGCGCGAGCCCTCGCTCTGCACCGCCACGGACACCACGCCCGCGCCCTTCAGAAGGCGGCCCGACAACTGGTCGGACACCACGCCCGCCGGGGCTGCCTCTACGGCCAGGGAGGCCAGCTCGGCGGCGCGCACTCGATCGGTCAGCCAACCGACCTCGAAACTGCCCAGGGAGGGGAGGAGGATGAACAGTTCGGCAACCAACACGAACAGGGCGGTCAGCAACAGCAGCCGCGCCGACAAGCCCACGGGCCAGGGCAACCGACGCGGCTTCGCCCTCGCCGCCGCCGTGGTTTTCAGCGCGGTGGTTTCGCCCTCGGCGATCTGAGGCCCGTCGGGGCTTTCGACCATTCGCCCCCTTCTCCAATAGGGCCGGCCGCCATGCAGTCGGTCGCTTTGGGTTACTGCACCCACGGGCTTTGAGCAACGCGGCGATGCGTTAGCGGACCCGTCGCCAGGCTTGATACCCCAAGGGAACCAACCCCAGAATCCCCAAGGCGACCAGGGGCAGGATCACCCGCAGATGCATCAGCCCGTCCAGCGTCGGCGCCCCGCCGGCGGCGAACACCTGATCCAGCCCAGCCCCGATCGACGCATAGATGAAGCAGGACGGAGCGATGCCCAACAGCGTCGCCGATCCGTAGATCCAAATAGGCGTCTTCACAAAGGCAGCGGCGATATTGACCATCCAGATCGGAAGGCCCGGCATCAGCCGCAGGCAAAAGATATAGAGAAAGGCATGTTGGCGCACCCCCGCCTCCATCCTAGCGATAAGGCCGCCGGGCGCCGCCCGCCGACGGATCAGGTCGCCGACCGCCGTGTGGGCGATGATGAACATCAATACAGCGCCGGAGGAGACGCCGGTCGCCGCCGCGGCTCCGCCCACCAGCGTGCCGAAGAGGAACCCTCCGGCCAGGGTCATGATCAGGGCGCCGGGAATGGAAAGGGCCACCACCGCGCAATATATGCCTATATAGAGCGCCACGCTCTGAGCCGGATGCAGATGCACAAAGCCCTTCAGCAGCTCCCGCTTGGCCTTCAGCTCATCCAGGGAAAGATGCTTCCAGATCCCGCTGGCGAACACCAGCATCAGGATCACCGCCACCGCCGTCACAGGAAGCAGCTTCAGCGTCCGTTTGCCGAGAGACGGCCCGCCGCCCTTGCCGGCTTCCCTCGCCACCCCGTCGATCATTGCGTTTCCCGCCGCGCTCAGGGCGCCACAAACCATGGCGCAATGATGAGGGCCAGCCCGATCGGATGCGCTGGTTCGGTTGACAGGTCTAGAGCTTTCCCCTAAGCACGCGCGCTCATTAAACAGTCGCCTCAGCGGCAAATCTATAGACCCTGGAGCCTCCCGTGAAGCGCACTTTTCAGCCGAGCCTTCTTGTGCGCGCACGCCGCCATGGCTTCCGTCTGCGCATGTCCACCAAGAACGGCCGCAAGATCATCGCCCGTCGCCGTTCGCAAGGCCGCAAGAAGCTGACCGCCTAAAGGGGCGCCGCTCATCGGCCCTCCTTTTTGGGGTTGGGGCGGACGTGACCGACAAAACCATCTTCCTTAGACGGCTCAAAAAGCGCGCGGAGTTTCTCGCCGCTGCTCAAGGGCCGTCCTGCGCCCGAGGCGGGGTGGTGATTCAGCGCCTTGAGCAGCCGGCGCGCCCGGATGTGGGCATGGGCTTCACCGCCACCAAGAAGATCGGCGGCGCTGTGGAGCGCAATCGCGCCAAGCGGCGTATGCGCGAGGCGGCTCGCCAGCTTTTGCCCCTACACGGGGAGCCCCAACATGACTATGTATTCGTCGCCCGCGCGGGACTGATCGCCCGGCCATGGGCGCGTCTGCTTGACGATGTGAAAAGCGCACTGATAAGCCTCGCCGCCGGCCGCGCCGACGCGCCGAGGCCCGCACGGCCCCATCCCTCCAAGCGCCGGCCCAAAAGCCCGGCGCTGAAGCCCCCCGCCCGGTAAGACCTTCCCATGGACAAAGACAACGCCCGCAACACCATCGTGTTCACGGTGTGCGCCGTGGCGCTTCTGCTGCTCTATCAGGTGTTCGTGATGGGCCCGATCGCCAAGAAGCGCGAACTCGAAGCGCAGCAACACGCCGCCGCCGTGGCCGCGGCCCCCGTGGCCATGGCCGAGCCGGGATCGTCCATCTTCGTCAGCCGCGAGCAGGCTTTGGGGCAATCCCCTCGCATCAAGATCGACACCCCGGCCCTGCAAGGCTCGGTGGCGCTGAAAGGCGGGCGGCTGGATGATCTCTATCTGAAGGATTACCGCGAGACCCTGGCCAAGAATTCCCCCCCGGTGGAGCTGTTCCGCCCCGAGGGCGCCAAGAACGCCTACTTCTCCGACTCCGGCTGGACCGGCCCGATCGCCGCGCCCGGCCCGACCACCGTGTGGACCGCCCCCGCCGACGCGGCCCTTTCTCCCGACCACCCGGCGGTGCTGACCTATGACAATGGTCAGGGCCTGATCTTCACCCGCACCCTCTCGGTGGATGCGCGCAACATGTTCACTGTGGTGAACACAGTCGCTAACCGCAGCGCCGCGCCGGTGAAGTTGGCCGCCTACGCCTCGGTGCAGCGCCAGGGCACCCCGACCCTGACCCCCAACTGGCTGGTCAACGAAGGCGCCGTCGGCTCCATCGGCGGCGTGCTGAAACAGATCGCCTTCAAGAGCTGGAAGAAGAACGGCGACCAGGGCGCCGACACCACCGGCGGCTATATGGGCATCACCGACAAATATTGGCTCGCCGCCGTGGTTCCCGAGCAGAAGGAGACGGTGAAGGGCGAGTTCAAGGTGCTGACCGTCAACGGCGCCGACGTCTATGAGGCCGACTATGTGGGCGCCCCGCGCACCCTGGCGCCGGGCCAAGAAACCTCAGAGACCACCCACGTCTTCGCCGGCGCCAAGAAGGTATCTATCCTGCAGGACTATGAGAAGTCCCTTGGCATCCCCCACTTCGACGATGCGGTGGACTGGGGCTGGCTGTGGTTTCTCACCCGGCCGATGTTCTTCGTACTGGAGATATTCTTCCACCTGTTCGGCAACTTCGGCCTGGCGATCTTAGGGCTCACCGTGGTGGTGAAGGCCCTGATGTTCCCCCTGGCCAACAAGTCCTACGAATCCATGTCGAAGATGAAGAAGCTGCAACCGCAGATCGAGGCGATCAAGAAGCGCTTCCCTGACGATGCGGCCAAGCAGCAGCAAGAGACCATGGCCTTCTATAAGCAGGAGCGGGTCAATCCTCTGGCGGGCTGCATCACCATGCTGCCGACCATTCCGGTCTTCTATTCCCTCTACACCGTCTTGACCGTGACCATCGAGATGCGCCAGGCGCCCTTCTTTGGCTGGATTCACGACCTTTCCGCCGGCGATCCCAGCACCTTCGTCAACCTATTCGGCCTGATCCCCTGGAATCCGGCCACCACTCCGCTGATCGGCGGGATTTTGGACGGCCCCCTGCACCTGGGCGTCTGGCCGCTGCTCTATGGTTTCGCCATGTGGCTGAACACGGCGATGACGCCCCAGCAGACCACCGATCCGACCCAGAAGATCATGATGCAGATCATGCCGGTGATGTTCGTCTTCATCATGGGCCGCTACCCGGCGGGCCTGCTCATCTACTGGACCTGGTCGACCCTGCTCGGCGTCGCCCAGCAGTATCTGATTATGCACCGCTATAAGGCTGAGAACCCCATCGACGGCCTGATCGACCGTCTGCGCGGCCGCCGCTCAACCCCGGCGAACGTATGAGCCTGGCCGCCGCCGACACCTTCACGCCTGAGGAGATGGAGGCGGCGCGGGTGATGTTCGCCCACCCGGTGGACTTCGTCATGGGCTGCGCCAAGATCGAGCAGTTGCCCGAGCCCAACCTGCCCGAGGTGGCCTTCGCCGGCCGTTCCAATGTGGGCAAGTCGAGCCTGATCAACGCCCTGACCGGCCAGAACCACCTGGCCCGCGCCTCCACCGAGCCCGGCCGCACTCGCGAAGTGAACTTCTTCTCCATGGAGGAGAAGGCCCGCCTGGTGGACCTTCCGGGCTATGGCTTCGCCGTGGCCGGCAAGAAGACCACCGCCATGTTCCAGAACCTCGGCCGCGATTACCTGCGCGGGCGGGTGAACCTGAAGCGGGTCTACCTGTTGATTGACTCCCGCCACGGATTGAAGCCGGTGGATGGCGAGGCGCTTGATGCGCTCGATCTGGCCGCCGTCTCCTATCAGGTCGTGCTCACCAAGGCCGACAAGCTGCGTGATCCCGCCGAAGCCGAAGCCCTGCGCGAAGCCACCGCCAAGGCCATCGCCAAGCGCCCCGCCGCCTTCCCCCGCGTCGCCCTCACCTCGTCGGAGAAGGGCCGGGGCGTCCCGGAATTGCGGGCGGAGATCGCCTTCGCCCTCGCCCATTAGTGACAAGCGGTGCGGCGGCTTTCCTCGCTTCGCTTTGCATTGGTACAGAAGCGCCTGGGAATCCCGAAGCTTAGGGCCCAGGTGGCGGCGGCGATTGGGAGGCAAGGTCTATTGCCTGACCGGCCGGAAGTTGGCGTGACCCTGGCTGGGGAGGCGTCAATTTCAACGGCGGAGGTTCAAAGACGGCCAAATGCTGCGTCGGGACCATCTTCTCCAATTCGCCCGGCGGCACTTGCGCGATCATGCCCTTTACCAAGCCGACGGCTAAGCTCTGCGTCGGCGCCGTGGGGCCCTTGGGTTTGAAGCTTTCACAAACGATCTTGGTCTTGAGCTGGCCCACGGCGCCCTCATCGGACGGTTCGGCGACACCGCCATAGTTTCCCTCATCAACCGGTTGTCCATTTTCTCCGAAATTTATTCGCGACCCGAGCTTCACGATCCGATGCTCGCAGTCGAAAAGGTCGCCGTCCAATGACGATGCTACGGCGTGTCCTAAATTTTCGCGCGGCGTCGTGTAGGCTGAGAGAACAAAAACAACTCTACTCAAGTCCTTAGTTCGAGAGCGCTCGCCTTGTATGAACAGCCATCGATCAGGCAGGCGCGCCAGAAGTTCCCAATCCTCGTCCTTAGCGGCCTTTCCTGCTGCACTAGGATTTACAGCGCCGTCCGTCGGCTGATCATCATTTTTGAAGACAATGCGGGTGGTAAAGAAGCCGCCGGCCCGCATGGCCTTATCGACAGCGTCGGGCGTCAGCTTGATCAATTTCGCCATCATGAGCGCGTTTTGGCCCGTTGGCCCGTCCTTCGGCTCCTGAGAAACAAGCTGGCAGTCCGCCAGAGTCCCGTCGAGGTTGGCCTTGCATCTAATGACCGCTGATTCCCGGTGCCCCGGGGAAGCCGCAAGCGCGCCTCCGCTGAAAGCACCCAAAAGCGCCAACGTGAACACGGCAGAAGTTAAGGTACGCATTGCCCCCCCCGAGACGACTGATGACATCAAACACTACCGGCTTTGTCGCGTGTTGCTAGAGAGGTCAAAGAGAACAATCCAGGCGGGTCATGCTGCCGGAACGTGGGGAACCTGAGGTCCCCCAATAGTGACAATGGCCTCCATCGCCGCTATCTCACCCCGCATCACGCCCATGGCCGCCTCGGGAACCGCTTTTCTATGACTGACGATCTAGAGGCGGGCTGGGCCACCGCGAAGACCCTGGCCGAGGCCCTGCCCTATATCCAGATCTACGACCGCACCACGGTGGTGATCAAATACGGCGGCCACGCCATGGGCGAGGAGAGCGTGGCGCAAAAGTTCGCCGCCGACGCCGTCTTGCTGAAGCTGCTGGGCGTCCACCCGGTGGTGGTGCATGGGGGCGGACCGCAGATCAGCCGCATGTTGGAAAAGGCCGGGGTGAAGTCCACCTTCATCGACGGCCTGCGCGTCACCGACGAAGCCACCATGGAAGTGGCCGAGATGGTGCTGTCGGGCTCCATCAACAAGGAGATCGTCCACTGGATCAACCGCGCGGGGGCCGAGGCCGACGTGCGCGGTGTTGGGCTTTCGGGTAAGGACGCTCGGCTGATCACCGTCACCAAGGCCCGCCGCACCAAGATCGACCCGGATTCCCGCATCGAGCAGGTGATCGATCTCGGTCTCGTCGGCGAACCCAGCCGCGTCGATCCGCAGATCCTGGAGGCGCTGATCCGCGCCGAGCAGGACTATGTGCCGGTGATCGCCCCCATCGGCGTCTCCGAGAGCGGCCAGACCTACAATATCAACGCCGACACCGTGGCCGGCGCCGTGGCCGGGGCCCTGAAGGCCAAGCGCATGTTGCTGCTCACCGACGTGCGGGGGGTGCTCGACAGAGATGGCGAACTGATCCGCCAGATGACGGTCACCCAGGCCTTCGAGGCCATCCGCGACGGCGTCGCCACCGGCGGCATGATCCCCAAGCTGGAAACCGCCATCGCCGCCGTGGACGCGGGCGTGGAGGCCGTGGTCATCATGGACGGCCGCCGCCCCCACGCCATGCTGGTGGAGCTGTTCACCGAGCACGGGGCGGGAACATTGGTGTGCAAGGGGTGATGGGGGCGGACCTCACCCATATCGACACCTGGCTGTTCGATCTCGACGATACCCTCTATCCGCCCGAGATCGGCTATCTGAGGCTGATCGAAGCCAAGATCCGCGCCTATTTCATCCGCCTGACCGGCCTGCCCTCGGATGAGGCCTGGGCGCTGCAGAAGCGTTATCTTGACCAGCATGGCACGGCGACGGCGGGGCTGGTGCTTCACCACGGCGCCGATCCCCACGCCTTCATGGCCGATGTGCATGACGTGCCGTTGGACAGCCTCAGCCCCGACCCAAGCCTGCGCGCCGCCATCGCCCGGCTGCCCGGCCGCAAGCTGGTCTTCACCAATGGCTCGGCGTGGCACGCGGAGCGGGTGCTGAAACACCTGAACCTCGCCGACCTGTTCGAAGGGGTGTTCCACGCCGAGGCCGCCGACCTGATCGCCAAACCCGATCCGCGCGCCTTCGCCGCCCTAATCCGCGCTCACGCCGTCGTTCCCGCCACGACCGCCTTTTTCGAGGATCGGGCGGTGAACCTCGCCCCCGCCGCCCTGCTCGGCATGACCACCATCCTGGTGGGACCGCAAGCCGCATCCTCGACCGACGCTTTTGTCCAGCATAGAACCCCCACGCTCGCGCCCTTCCTCGACGCCGCGCGGGTGAAGGAGCCCGTACCGTGACCCTGCCCGCAACCCTGGAAGCCGACATCGACGCCCTCTGGGAGCGCCGCTCTGAGCTGACCCCCGCCCACGCCGCCGAGCAAAAGCTGGTGGATCTGGTGCTGGGCGCCCTGGACGCCGGGCAATTGCGGGTAGCGGAAAAGACCGCCGACGGCTGGGCGGTGAACCAGTGGCTGAAGAAGGCGGCGCTCTTGTCCTTCCGCCTGAACGACAACGAGGTGATGGGCGATGCGTCGGCGCCCGGCCCCTTCTGGGACAAGGTGCCGAGCAAATTCACCGGCTGGGACGCCTCAGCCTTCAAGGCCGCCGGGTTCCGGGCCGTGCCGGGCGCGGTGGTGCGTCGCGGCGCCTATATCGCCCCCAATGTGGTGCTGATGCCCTCGTTCGTGAACATCGGCGCCTACGTCGGTGAAGGCACCATGATCGACACCTGGGCCACGGTCGGCTCCTGCGCCCAGATCGGCAAGCATGTGCATCTGTCGGGCGGCGCTGGCATAGGCGGGGTGTTCGAGCCCTTGCAGGCCGCCCCCACCATCATCGAGGACGGCTGCTTCATCGGCGCGCGTTCGGAAGTGGCCGAGGGCGTGATCATCGAAGAGGGGGCGGTGCTGTCGATGGGCGTCTTCATCTCCGCCTCCACCAAGGTGATCGACCGCAAGACCGGCGAAGTCTACCGCGGCCGGGTGCCGGCCTATTCGGTGGTGGTGCCGGGCACGATGCCCGACCCCAACGGCGGCCCAAGCCTCGCCTGCGCCGTCATCGTCAAGACCGTGGACGCCCAGACGCGGTCGAAGACCAGCGTCAACGACCTTTTGCGGGAGTAGTCAGCCGAACTGGCGCAGGGTGAAACTTAGCGCCGGCTCGAACGGCAGGGTCAGCACCGCTTCGGGGCCAAGCTCCGCCACCTCTGCATAGCCGGCCTCGCTAGGCCCGGTATGGACGAACGGCCGTTCCTTCTCCGCATCGAGCACCCAATAGTGACGCACCCCGAACCGAGCGTAGACTTGCGCCTTTAGGTTCAGATCGTAGCGTAGGGTGGTGTCGGAAATTTCGATGGCCAGGAGCACGTCCCCGCCGCGCACATCCGAGGGAAGGATCCTGGTCGGCCGGATCAGGATATCTGGTTCTACGAAGGTAGAATCGTCGAGATAAAGCGTCGGCTCAACCGAGGCGGCGATGTGATCGGGCAGGCCCCGTTGCAAAAACCTATCCAGCCAATGCTTCCACAGTTCATGCGGATTGTTCTTGGAGGCCATCTTCGGAATCAGCTCTCCCTCGACCAGCTCATAGGGCCATTTCTGGTCGATCAGGCCGGCGCGTTGCATGGCCTGGATCTCGGCCACGGTCCAAGCCTTGCGGTCGTAGCCTTCGGCGGCGCGGGTGATGGAAACGGGCGCGTTCATGGGCAAAGTTTAACACGAATTTTCGCGGCTATCACCGGTCGCGGAACGGATCCGCCGGAAACACGCCCAAGACCTCCATCCGCTCGGAGAAAAACGCCAGCTCCTCGAACGCCAAGGCCAGGCCCCGGTCTTCCGGCCGGCCGTCCACCTCGGCGTAGAAGGTGGTGGCGGTGAAGCTGCCGCCCTCCATGTAGCTTTCCAGCTTGGTCATGTTGACGCCATTGGTGGCGAAACCACCCATCACCTTATAGAGGGCCGCCGGCACGTTCCTGACCTCAAAGACGAAGCTGGTGACGCAGCGCGAGGTGAAGGGCGGCGGCGGCGGATCGCGGTCGGCGGTCATCACCAAAAAGCGGGTGGTGTTGTGGTGCTCGTCCTCGATGCCGCGCAAGAGGATCTCCAGGCCGTAAAGCTCCGCGGCCAGGGCCGGGGCGATGGCGGCGCGGGTGGGATTGGGGCTGTCGGCCAGCTGGCGGGCGGCGCCGGCGGTGTCCGAAGCGATCTCCGTGTTGAGCTTCAGGCGGCGGATCACTTTTCGGCATTGGCCCAGCGCCATCACATGGCTGGCCACCGTCTTGACGTCCTCCACCTTGGTCCCAGGATTGGCCATCAGGTGGAAGTTGATCGGCTTGAAACGCTCACCGATGATCCTCAACCCCGAGCGCGGCAGCAGGTGATGCACGTCCCCCACCCGCCCGGCGATGGAGTTTTCCACCGGGATCATGCCCAGCGCCGCCGTTCCCAGCTTCACCGCGTCGAAGGCGTCCTCGAAGGTGGCGCAAGGCAAGGGATCGTAGTTTGGGAAATAGGTCCGGCAGGCCTCGTCGGAATTGGCGCCGGGCTCGCCCTGGAAGGCGATCTTCAACTTGGTCATGCGGGGCGGCTTTCGGCATAGCGACGGGCGGCGGCGAGGTCTTGCGGGTTGTCGACGGAGATCGGCGGGTGGGGCAGCACGGCCGCCCAGATCGACAGGCCCAGCTCCATGGCGCGAAGCTGCTCCAGCTTTTCCCGCTGTTCCAGGGGCGAGGGGGGCGCGGCGGTGAACCGCTCCAGCGCGGCGCGGCGGTAGGCGTAGACGCCGAAATGATGCCAGATCGGTCCATCGCCAAAGAGGACCGAGCGGGTGAAATAGAGCGCCCGTCCCCGATGTTCGCCGCGCATGGCCAGCACGGCCTTGACCACGTCCGGGTCGCTACGCTCGGCGACTGAGCCTTCGGGGGCCACGGTGGTGGCGATGTCGCAGCCGGGCTCGTCGGTCAAAAGCTGCACGCAGACCCTGATCGCTAAAGGATCGATGAAGGGCATGTCGCCCTGCACATTGACGACGATGTCATAGGTGCGTGCAGGGTCGATCGCCGCCAGCGCCGCCAAGACCCGGTCAGAGCCTGACGGCAGCGCTGGATCGGTGAGCACCGCCCGCCCGCCCGCCGCCTCCACCGCTCGGGCGATCTCCACGTCCCCTGCGGCGACCACCACGGGCCCAACGCCGGCCTGCTCAGCCTGGCGCAGCACACGGACGATCATGGGCGCGCCGCCGATGTCAGCCAGCGGCTTGCCCGGCAGGCGGGCGGCCGAAAGGCGCGCCGGGATCAGCACGATGGCGCTCATAGGCGATGCGATCTCCTTTTTCCGGGCACAGTTGACGTATCGGCCGGTTGCGCGAGGGGCGGTAGCGTGTCAGAGACGCCCACGCAAGATTGGGTGGGCCGGGCTAAGCCGTGCATCGCCCATTGCGGGTGGATTAGCTACCGCACGAGGGCTCTAGGCGGCATGAACGACGATCTCCGGTGGAATAAGATCTTCGGCGCGATCCTGGCGACGCTGTTGGTGATTTTTGCGCTGCGCCAAGCGGCCGAGATGGTGTTCGCCACGCACCCCCCCGCCAAACCCGGCGACGCCATAGCCGTGCAGATCGCCTCGGCCGGCGGCGAGAGCGCCGCGCCGGACGTGCCGCCCGACTGGGGCACAGTCCTGCCCAAGGCGGATGTGGCCGCCGGTCAGATGCAATCGGCCAAGTGCGCCTCTTGCCACACCTTCACCAATGGCGGCGCCAACGGCACGGGCCCCAACAACTGGGGCGTGATCGGCCGCGCGCCGGGCAGCCATGCGGGCTTTGTCTATTCTACGGCGATGACGGATTTCGGCAAGAAGACGCCGGCGTGGGACTACGACCACCTCTATATGTTCCTGGCCAATCCCCAGAGCTATATCGCTGGCACCAAGATGACCTTCGTCGGGTTGAAGCAGCCCCAGGACCGGATCAATCTGATCGCCTGGTTGCGTCAGCAAAGCGCCAGTCCCGCCGCCATCCCCGCCCCCAATCCCAAGGCCGCCGCTGCGGCTGCGGCCGCGCCGAAATAGCTTTCGCCTAGAGGCGGCGGACGGCGCTCGGCGGCCCCGAGCCCGCCGCTTCGATCCGGGCGATCGCCTCGCCGATCGGCTCGATCGAGACGCACATGGCGTGAGCATTGGCGTGAAGCAGGCGCGCGCCGTCGAGCATGACGCCTACGTGCCCCGGCCAGAACACCAGATCGTTGCGGGCTGCATCGGCCAGGGCCACTTTCCGCCCCAGGCCCGATTGCTGGTCGCTGTCGCGGGGGCAGGCAAACCCGCAGGCGTAGAGCGCCTGCTGCACCAGACCCGAACAGTCCAGTCCGTCGCTGCTGCGCCCGCCCCAGAGGTAGGGCGCGCCCAGGAACTGCAGCGCCACGGCGGCGGGATCGTCCGCAAACACTCCCATGGGCGCCAAGTGAGTCTCCACCACCCAGCCGGAGCCGTGTAGTTTGAGGAACCGGCCTTCGCGCGCCTCCACCGAGGCGAGGGCGTTCATCGACAGGCGGTGCACCACGGGCGCCTTGATCGACGGCTCGTCGAAGGCGAGCGCAGCCAGGGCCAGGACCCTGTGGGTCGGCGGCGGCCCGGGATCGCCCAAGAGCGCCTCCTCCACCCAACCCACATAGCCGTCGCGGACGGCCTGGCCGAAGACGAAATCGCTGTCGGTCGCCAAAACCGCGAAGGCTTCGCCGAACAACAGTTCGTCCACCTGTTCGGCGTCGAAGGCGGGGGCTTTCTGGATCGGCGCCCGGGCGGCGGTGGCTTGCATCGGCGTCGGCGCGCGATAGCGAACCGCAGGGATCACCCCTTCCAGCGCCGCGTCGGCCAGGTCGCCGAGCATCGGGGTCAAACGGGGGTCCATCAGAGGTAGCGGGCCTTCAGCACGGCGTAGAGGGCGCGAATGGCCTGGGCCTCGGCCCCGGCGGGCCAGCCGGGGCGGCCGCGCGAACTCCAGGCATAGATGTCTAGATGCATCCAGGCGCCTGACTTGGGGGCGAAGCGTTGCAGAAAGAGAGCCGCCGTCACCGAACCGGCCTGGGCCCATCCGTCCGGATCGTTCTTCAGGTCGGCGATGTCGCTGTCGAGGGACGGCTCATAGCCGGCCCAAAGCGGCATCCGCCACAGGGGATCGCAAAGCGCATCGGCGGCCTTGGTCGTCTCGGCCGCCAGGACGTCGTCCGTGGTGTAGAAGGGGATCACCTCGGGCCCCAGGGCCACGCGCGCCGCGCCGGTGAGGGTGGCGAGGTCTATGGTCAGGGCGGGCTCCAGCTCGGCGGCGCGGGCGAGGGCGTCGGCCAGGATCAGCCGACCCTCGGCGTCCGTATTGCCGACCTCAATGGTCAGGCCGAGGCGGGAATTCAGCACGTCGCCCGGGCGCATGGCGTCGCCGGCGATGGCGTTCTCCACCGCCGGGACCAGCACCGCCAGGCGCACCGCCAGGTCGGCTCCCATCACCAACCGCGCCAGGGCCAGGGCGTGGGCGGCGCCGCCCATATCCTTCTTCATCCAGCGCATTCCGGCCGAAGGCTTGATGTCGAGCCCCCCCGTATCGAACACCACCCCCTTGCCGACCAAGACGATCAACGGCGCGGCTTCGGAGGCGCGCGAACCGGTCCAGCGGATCTCGATCATGCGCGGGGCGCGATGGGGAACGGCGGCGCGACCGACGGCGTGGATGGCGGGGTAGTTGGCCTCCAAGAGGGCGTCCCCGGTCACCACGGTTATGGTCGCGCCATGGGCCTGGGCGATCTCGCGGGCGATAGTCTCGATCTGCAGCGGCCCCATGTCGTTGGCCGGGGTGTTGACCATGTCGCGGGCCAGCGCCGTCGCCTGGGCGATGCGGCGGACTTCAGCCAATACCGCGGCGTCCGAAACCATCAGCCGGGGGCGAGGTTGGCCGTGTTCCTGCTTGTAGCGGTCGAAGCGGTAGCCCCCGAGGGCGAAGGCCAGGGCCACAGCTTCGATCCCATAGGGGGATGCGGCGAGGGCGTAGTCGCCGGCGGCCAGCTTTGCGGGCAGGGCGCGCAAGGCCATGGGATCGGCGCCCGCCTGGCCGAGCCCCGCCAGCACTTTTCGGGTGCGCCCCTCGCCGTCTGGGATGAGCAGAAGCTGGCCGGCCTTGCCCTTAAACCCCGCGCTCTCCGCCAGCCCCCGCGCCAGGGAGCCCGCCGTCGCCAGGGCGGCGTCCAGATCGCCCTCCGCTGTCAGATGGATGGGAATCGGGGTCCCCACGGCTTCCGCCGCAGAAATCAGCACGTCAGAATGATGCTCAGCCACACGGGTCTCCCAAGGCCCCTGCTTCGGGCCCTCATGCTTAACGCTTCATTGACGCGGAGGAGCGACACTGGATGCGTCGTCATACCTAGAGGCGCCGCTCCATGTCCCGCAACCCCGCACGCAGCCTGGCCGCCGCCGCCTCGGCGCTCGCCCTGATCGCCCTCGCCGGCGCGCCGGAGCCCGCCGCCGCCTGGCCCTTCAGCGCCCCCAAGCCCGCCGCCGCCAAACCTGACCCGAACGCTCCCCACAAGGCCTCCCCCGAGCAGAGAGCCGCCGCCGCGCGCATGGAACCCCTAGTTCGCGCCGCCTTCTGGCAGCGGGAAGTGAGCCAGGATCCCACCGACGCCGAGGCCGCCATCGGTCTTTCCGCGGCTCTGCGCGCCCTTGGAAAGTACGACGAAGCCGCCGATGTCGCCGATCGTATGGCGATGGTCGCGCCCAAGAACGTGGACGTCCTCTTGGAGTCGGCCCGCGACCACATCGCGGCTGGGCACGGCTTCTACGCCATCCAACCCCTGAAGGACGCCTCGACCCTCGCGCCGAAAGACTGGCGCCCCCTCTCCCTGATGGGCGTCGCCCTGGAACAGAGCGAGCGGCCGGACGAGGCCCTGGTCGCCTATAACCGCGCCCTGTCTCTCTCGCCCAACAATCCGGCGGCTCTGTCGAACCTGGCTTTGTTCCACGCCACCCGGGGGGATACTGCCCAGGCGGAGACCTTGCTGCGGCGGGCGGTGGCCCAGCCCGGAACCACCGCCCAGGAGCGCCAGAACCTGGCCTTGGTGCTGGGCCTGGAAGGCAAGACCGCCGAGGCCGAGCATCTGATGCGCCAGGACCTTCCCCCCGAAGCCGCTGACGCCAACCTAGCCTACTTCAAAACCTCCGGCGGCCAAAGAGGCGCCCAGACCCAGCCAGCGCCGACCGCCAAGCCTCAGCCCGCGCCGGATCGCACCTGGGGCTCGGTGGAACGCTCGGACGCCAAGGGCGGGTAAGCCGCCCTGCTGCATGACCATGGTTTGGGCGGCCGACCGCCCCCGACATTGACCTTTGCCCCCCATCCGCGTAAACGGCCCGTCTCCGGCGCCTTGTAAATCGCGCCCTCCACCGCCACGACCCCGCTTTTTGGAGCGGACGAGGGCGGCGAGGCCCCCCGTCGACGTTATCGTCCACGGGGGCGATTTGCGTTGTGTCGATGTGAGGGTTTTGAGAATTCTATGTTTGAGAGCTTAGGCGATCGTCTGACAGGGGTGTTCGACCGGCTGACCGGTCGCGGCGTCCTGTCGGAAAAGGATGTGGACGAGGCCCTGCGGGAAGTCCGCCTGGCCTTGCTGGATGCTGACGTCGCCCTCCCGGTGGTGCGCGACTTCATCGCCAAGGCTCGCGAAGGCGCCACCGGCGAGGCGGTGATCCGCTCGGTCCGCCCCGCCGACCAGGTGATCAAGATCGTCCACGACGGCTTGGTCGATATGCTCGGCGGCGATCAGGTGGTGGGACTGAATACGTCGGTCACGCCGCCGATGGTGATCATGATGGCCGGGCTTCAGGGCTCGGGCAAGACCACCACCGCCGCCAAGCTGGCGCTGCGCCTCACCAAGTTCGACCGCAAGCGCGTACTGATGGCCTCCCTAGATACCCGTCGCCCGGCGGCGATGGAGCAGCTGGCGACGCTCGGCAAGCAGGCCGAGGTCGAGACCCTGCCGATCGTGGCCGGCCAATCGGCGCCCGATATCGCCCGCCGGGCGCTGAGCGCCGCCCGTCTTGGCGGCTTCGATGTCTTGATCCTGGACACCGCCGGCCGCACCACGCTCGATGAAGCGATGATGAGCGAGGCGGCGGACATCGCCCGCATCGCCTCCCCCAATGAGATAGTGCTAGTCGCGGACAGCCTGACCGGCCAGGACGCGGTGAAGACCGCCAAGGCCTTCCACGAGCGCCTGCCGCTGACCGGCCTGGTGCTGACCCGCACCGACGGCGACGGCCGCGGCGGCGCGGCGCTCTCCATGCGCCACGTCACGGGGCTCCCGATCAAATTCCTCGGCGCCGGGGAAAAGATCGACGCTCTGGAAGTGTTCGACGCCCAGCGGGTGGCCGGCCGCATCCTGGGGCAAGGCGATGTGGTGGCCCTGGTGGAGAAGGCCTCCCAAGAGGTCGATCACGCCCAGGCCGAAAAGATGGCCAAGAAGCTGGCCAAGGGCCAGTTCGATCTCGACGACCTCGCCAACCAGCTGCGCCAGATGCAGAAGATGGGCGGGATGCAAGGCATCATCGGCATGTTGCCCGGCGTGGCCAAGGTGAAGAAGCAGATCGCCGAAAGCGGCGTCGACGACCGCATGTTCCGCCGCCAGGAAGCCATCATCAGCGCCATGACCAAGGTCGAGCGCAAGAAGCCCGATCTGCTCAATGCCTCCCGCAAGCGCCGCATCGCCGCCGGATCGGGGGTGGACGTGCAGGACGTCAACCGCCTGCTCAAACAGCACCGCCAGATGGCCGACATGGTGAAATCCATGAGCCGCGGCGGCGGCAAGGGCATGGCCGGCATGATGGCCGCGCTCGGCGGCGGCATGGGTGGCGGCGGGATGCCCCCCGGCATGACCCCGCCCGGCGGCGGCATGGGCGGAATGGGCGGCGGCATGAACCTATCCAAGCTGCGGGCGCTGGGCGGCGGCAAGCCGCCCGGCGGCGACGCCCCCGGCGGGCTCCCCGGTCTACCGAGCGGCTTCCCCGGCCTCGCCTCCAATTTTCCAGGCCTCCCCGGCCTGCCGAAAAAGAAATAACCCCCCTTAAACGCTTGAATTTCCAAGGATAAGAAAAATGCTGAAGATCAGACTCGCCCGCGGCGGCGCCAAGAAGCGCCCCTACTACTCCATCGTCATCGCCGACAGCCACTCGCCCCGCGACGGCCGCTTCATCGAGAAGGTCGGCGCCTACGATCCCCTGATCGCCAAGGGCGCCCCGGGCCGCACCGTGCTGAAAATCGAGCGCATCCAGGAATGGCTGGCCAAGGGCGCCCAGCCTACCGAGCGCGTGGCGCGCTTCCTGGCCGCCGAGGGCCTGGCCAAGTGGGAACACGGCAACAACCCCAACAAGGGCAAGCCCGGCAAGAAGTCCGAAGAACGCGCCGCCGAACGGGCTCAGAAGGAGGAAGACCGCAAGGCCGCCGCCGCCGAAGCCGCCGCCAACCCGCCCGCGCCGGAACCCGTCGCCGAGCCGGAGCCTGAAGTTGTGGCCGAGCCGGTCGCTACCGAAGCCGAAGCCGCCCCGGCTGCCGAACCTGCCGCCGCTGCTGAGCCCGTGATCGAGGCTCCGGCGGAAGGCGCTGCGGAAGCGCCCGTCGCCGCTGAGGAGGCCTCGGCCGCCGCTGAAGCCGAGCCGGCGCCGACCGAAGGCTGATGATATCCGCTCATCCTCGCATCCGTGGGGATGAGCGATTATCCGGCCATGGATAAGCTCGTTCTGATCGGCCGCGTCGCCGGCGCCTTCGGCGTCAAGGGCGAGGTGCGCATCGCCGCCTATGGGGACGATCCCATGGCCCTGCTTGCCTATGGGGAGCTGAGGCGCAAAGACGGCGCCTCAGCCTTCACCCTGCTGTCCGGCCGCGCCGCCAAGGGCGAGCTGATCGCCAAGACCACCGCTGCGCTGCAAAAGGAAGAGATCGACGCCCTGCGCGGCCTTGAGCTCTACGTCCCGCGCGCCGCCCTGCCCCCCCCGGACGAGGATGAATTCTACCTCACCGACCTGATCGGCCTTCGCGCCGAGACCCCCGGAGGCGAGGTCTTGGGCCTGGTGCGCGCGGTGCAGAACTTCGGCGCCGGCGATCTCCTGGAGATCGAGCCCGCCGCCGGCGCCCCCTTCTACCTGCCCTTCACCCGCGACGCGGTGCCGCAGGTGTGCATCGCCGAGGGATTGATCGTCGCCGTCCCGCCCATCGACGTGGAGTAGCGATCCCTTACCCTTGTTATGAGAGATCCATGATCCCGCCCCAGGTCCGCCTTGCCCGCCCCGAAGACGCCGCAGCCCTCGCCCGGCTGGCGGAGGACACCTTTGTCGAGGCCTTTGTGGCCGGCTTCAAGCTCGGCTATCCCAAAAAGGATCTGAACGCCTTCCTTCAGTCGAGCTATGGGCTGGAGCGGGTGGCCGCCTGGATCGACGATCCCGCCGCCCAGGTGCTGCTCGCCGAGCTGGACGGCCAACTCATCGGCTACGCCCAGGCCGGCGACAACGCCCTGCCCTACCCGGCCGCCAAGCCCGGCGACGGCGAACTGAAGCGGATCTATGTGCGCAAAGCCGCCCAGGGGACCGGCCTTGGCCGCACCCTGTTGGAACGCTCCCTCGACTGGCTGGGCGCCCGCCCGATCTATATCGGCGTCTGGAGCGGCAACCACAAAGCGCAACGCCTCTATGGCCACTATGGCTTCACCCAGGTGGGGCAATATCAGTTCGCGGTGGGCGAGGTTCTCGACGATGAAATCATCATGGGGCGAGGCTAGGTCTCACTCGAACCAGGAGTGCCCGTTGCGCTCGGTCAGGGCGAAGGCGCCGGCCGGACCCCAGCTGCCCGCCGCATAGGGGGTGGGGGCGGAGCCGGAGCGGTTCCAGGCGTCGACGATGCCGTCGATCCAGGTCCAGGCCGCCTCGGATTCGTCGCGCCGCACAAACAGCGTCGAGTTGTTGTTCAAGGCCTCCAGCAGGAGGCGCTCATAGGCGATGCGGCGGCGGCGCTGCTCGCCGAAGGCGTCGTCCAGGGACAGGTTCAGCCCCAGGGGGCGCAGCTCCAGCCCGCCCAGGCTCGGGGTCTTGTTCATCAACAGGAGCCCGATCTCCTCTTCCGGCTGCAGGCGGATGGTCAGGCGGTTGGCCTTCAGTTCGGCGCCTGGGAAGATCGAGTGGGGCACCTGGCGAAACTGGATGACGATCTCGGATTCCCTGGACGGCAGCCGCTTGCCGGTGCGCAGATAGAAGGGCACGCCGGCCCAGCGCCAATTGTCGATATTGGCCTGGATGGCGACGAAGGTCTCGGTCTTGCTGGCCTCGCCCCCAGCCTCTGCGGTGTAGCCGGGCGCGGCCTGGCCCTCGCCGATCCCCTTGCCGTACTGACCGCGCACGGTGCGCTTGTCGATCTCGGCGGAGGTGATGGGCCGCAAGGAGCGCAGCACCTTCACCTTCTCATTGCGCACCGAATCCGGATCGAGATTGGCGGGCGGCTCCATGGCCACTAGGCAGAGCAGCTGAAGCAGGTGGTTCTGCACCATGTCGCGGATGGCGCCGTATTCATCGTAGTAGGACCAGCGCCCCTCCACCCCGACGGTTTCGGCGATGGTGATCTGCACCTGCTCGATCGAGCCATGATTCCAAAGGGGCTCGAAAAAGGTGTTGGCGAAGCGCAGCGCGATGAGGTTCTGCACCGCCTCCTTTCCGAGATAATGGTCGATGCGGAAAATGCGGTCTTCGGAGAAGGCCTCCTGCAGCTGATCGTTGATGGCGCGGCAGGAGGCCAGGTCGCGCCCGATCGGCTTTTCCACAACGATGCGGGTGTTGGCGTGGGCCAGGCCCGCCGTCTTCAGATTGGCGCAGATCGAGCCATAGATGCTGGGCGAGGTGGAGAGGTAGAAGACCGTCTCGCCCACCCCCTGCAACAGCGCTGTCAACTGGGCGAAAGCCGAGGCGTCGGCGGCGTCGATGCCGGCGTAGCGCACGCGCTTGGCGAAGCGGCTCCAGACGGCGGGATCGAAATCCCCGTCCGCCCGCTTCTTCACGTCCTCTTCGATGCGGGCGATGAAGGCCGCGTCGGAATAGTCGCTGCGGGCCGAGCCGATGACCAGCAGGTCGTCTGAGAGCAGGCCCTCACTCTCCAGAAAGTACAGGGACGGGAACAGCATCCGTAGGGCCAGGTCGCCCGTGGCGCCGAAGATAACGATGGCGCGGGAGGGGGCGCGGCTTTTGTCGATCATGGACGGACGTTCAAAATGACTGGAGGAGCCTTGGTCTTAGCGCCTCTCGCCGCGCCCGTCGATCACCTTGGCCTTGGCGTGCGGGCCACCCGGGCGCAAAACACATAGAGGGCCGCCACCACCGCGATGGAGCCGACGGCGCCCAGGATCGCTCCGGTATGGGCGAAGGCGTCGCCGACCAGAGCCAAAGGCTCGCCCTTGTTGCTGGCCACGATCAGGCCCGCCAGGGCGACGTTGAACAGGCTCTCGCCCACGATCAGCCCCGACGCCATCAATATGCCCATGCGCTGGGCGGCCTCGCGCCCAGGGTTGGAGGCGCGCCCGACCCACTTGTCGTAGAGCCAGCCGATCAGCGCACCCACCACGATGGGTGCAGTCACGGCGCTCGGCAGATAGATGCCCATGCCGACCCCCAGGGGCGGCAGGCTGAAGCGGCCGGTCAGCCGCAACCCCTCGTCGATGGCCACCAGCACACCGCCGATCAGGACGCCGACGCCGATCAGGCCCCAGTCCAGCTGTCCCTCGATCACCCCCTTGGCGAGGGCGGAGATCAGGGTGGCCTGAGGCGCTGGCAGGGGGGTGTTGGCGATGGCGTGGCTGTTGGGCGCGCCGGCGAATCCATAGGCGTGGTTCAAAAGATCGAGGATGGGCGGAATCACCACCGCGCCCGCCACCACGCCGATCAACAGAGCCACCTGTTGACGCCAGGGGGTGGCGTCCACCAGCTGACCGGTCTTCAAGTCCTGCAGGTTGTCGTTGGCGATGGTGGCGACGGTGATCAGGATGGAGGTGACGAAGAGGGCGAAGGCCACTAGCGCCGCCTCGCCCGCCTTGCCCACGGCGTTGCGCGCAAGCACGGTCAGCAAGAGGGCCGCGCCGATCACCGCCAATATGGCCAGGCCCGAGACCGGGCTGTTGGACGATCCGATCAGCCCCGCCATGTAGCCGCACACCGCAGCGACCAAAAAGCCGGCGAAGACGATGTAGAGGATCGAGCCAAAGGTGAGCTGGGTGGCCAAGGGGGCCAGCGGCGTGCCGTGGATGAAGCTTTGGATCAGCCCGGCCATGGGCGCCAAGGTGATCATGGAGATCACGGCCACGATCCAGATCGGCAGGTCCCGTTCCGTGCGCGGAAGGATGTCGTACTCACCCTGGCTGGAGCGGATCGAGGCGCGCACGGCGGAGACGACGCCGCCCCACACGGGCGCGGCCAGGCGCCAGAGGGTCCAAACCGCGGCGGCGGCGATGGCCCCCGCCCCGATGAAGCGCACCTTGGTCTTCCAAATCGCCGCAGCCACGTCAGCCGCCGGCCCCACCGCCGGATGCAGGGCGCTGAGGATGGGGATCAGGACGCCCCAGGCGATGAACAAGCCCGCGCCCATGGCCACGCCGACAGCGATGCCCATGAGGTGGCCCGCGCCCAGCAAGGCCAAAGAGAGGGATCCGCTCATTCCGCTGACGGTGGTGGCCGTGGGCCGAAAATAGACCCCAAGTTCGCTGGCGAACAGCTTGGCGGCGACGACGCCAGCATAGAGGGCGGAGACGACCGAGCCGACAAGGATGGTCAAAAGGCCCGCCTTACCCTCGGTATCGGCGAGATCGCCGCGGGCGCCGGCGCCCACCTTCAACACCTCGGCGGCGGCGACGCCCTCCGGGTAGGGCAGGTCGGAATCGGTCACCAGGGCCCGGCGCAGGGGGATGGTGTACATCACCCCGAGGACCCCGCCGACCACACAGATGCCGAACGACATCCAGAACGGAAAGCCCGTCCACCAGCCGACCATCACCAGACCCGGCAGGACGAAGATGATCGAGGACAAGGTGCCCGCAGCCGAGGCGACTGTCTGAACGATGTTGTTTTCCCAGATGGTGGAGGTCTTGAACACCTTCAACACCGCCATGGAGATCACCGCCGCCGGAATGGAGGAGGCGAAGGTCAGTCCCACCCGAAGGCCGAGATAGACGTTGGCGGCGGTGAAGACGACGGTGATCAGCATTCCGAGGATCACGCCCCGCACCGTCAACTCGATGCGGCTCGGTTCAATTTGTTCTGATACGCCGGTCATTGGGCACTAATCGCCGCATTCGGCCCACTCGGGAAGGTTCGATTTTGCGACAAAGCCATCTCCACACGCGAAACTATGCGTGAGTGCAGAGCACAAGATTAGAAATCGGTAAAGACCATCCCGCATCGCAACACGAAGCATCAGAAATTTCAGGCACGGCCACAGGAGGCAGGCGCCGCGCCTGATCATATGTCGCAGCGAGGCGCGCAATTCTAAAGTCCCGAGGCGCGCTCAGGCCGGCTTCGACCAGTCGGCGCCGGCGGCGATGAAAAGCTGGATGGCGTCCAGGTAACGCTGCGCCTGCGCGGCGGTCAGTCGACGTAGGGCCATGTTGTAGTCGCGCTCCGCGTCCACCGCTGGCAGGAGGGAGAGACCGCCCTCCCTGTAGCCGGCGCGGGCGAGGGTCAGGCTGGCCCCAGCCGCATTGGCGGCGCGGCCTTGGGCGGCGATGGTCTCATCGTCGTGGGCCAGAGCCTGCAGGAGGTCGGCCACCTGACCGAAGGCGCGCAGCACGGTTTCCTGATAGGTGGCGAAAGCGGCTGCGCGAGCGGCGACGGTCGCCTTGCGCTCAGCCCGCAGGCGTCCGCCGTCGAAGACGGGCTGGCTGAGGCCGAGACCCAGGGTGTAGGCGGTGGCGGGAAAGTCGAAAATCTTTTCCGGCGAGAGGGCGCTCTGAGTCAGGGAGGCGGTCAGATTGAGGCTGGGATAGAGCTTGGCTGTCGCCACCCCGATGTCGGCTGTGGCGGCATGGAGTTGCGCCTCCGCCGCCAGGATGTCCGGGCGCCTGCGCACCAGGGTGGAGGGCAGACTGACCGGGATGCTCAAGGGCGCCTTCAGGGTGGCTAGGTCGAAATCGGGCGCGGACCAGTCGGCCGGCGCCTTGCCCACCAGGAGCGCCAAGGCATGGCGGGCGGCGGCGAGCTGTTGGCGCAGGGCCGGCAGATAGGCCTCGTCGATCGCCAGCTGACTCTGGGCGCCCACCCTCTGGCCCTCGGCTGAGCCGCCCGCCTGAACGGCCTTGCGGGCCAGATCCAGATTTTGCTCGTCGTTGGCGACAATGGCCTGTTCCGTGGCGATCTGGGCCCGCAGCGCGGCGATGGTAGCCGCCTGGGTGGCGACCTGGCCGGTCAGGGTGAGGGCCGCAGCGTCCGCCCGATGCCGCTGGGCCTCGGCCCGGGCGCCGGCCCCTTCCACCTGGCGCTTGGTCCCGCCGGCGGTCGGCAGGGCGTAGCTGGCCGTCGCCCCCACCGAATAGAGGCTGAACTCAGGATTGGTCGACACGCCTGGAAAGCTGGAGAAGCCAAAGGAGGTGAGGTTCAGCCGCTCACGCTCAACTCCCGCATTGGCGTCGATCTCTGGATAAAGACCGCCCCGCGCCGCCGCCAAGGCCGAGCGGGCCTGGGCGAGATTGGCGTCCGCGACGGCCAGGGTCGGATTGCCCGCCAGGGCCAGATCCATGGTCTGGTCGAGCTGCGGCGAGCCGAAGGCCTTCCACCAAGGGCCGCTCGTCGGAGCGCCCAGCACCACGTCCGGGGAGGCGGGCTGGTCGCCGCCCATGGCGTAGTCGCCCTGGCCCGCCGCGTCGGGTCGGGTGAAATTGGGCCCGACCACACAGCCGGCCAGGGCGACGGCGGACACGCTTAGAGCCAGGCAAAGAGGACGGTTCATGGGATTCATCAGTCAAACGCCACGTGAATGTCGGCGCTTTGGGTTTGCGGACCCTTTCGCCGTTTCGGCGGACGCATCAGCAGCAGCATGGGAATCGACAGGAGGGTGATCCACAACATCAGCCTGAAGTCGTCGATGTAGGCGATGATCGCGGCTTGCTGGTTAGCCAAGGCGTCGAACAGCGCCAAACTCCTCTGGCTGGCGAAATTCAGGGCGGCGGATACGAACGGGGGATGAGCCAGAGGGTTGTCGGGCCGGATATGGTTCACCAGACCCGAGTGGACGATGCTCATGTTGCGCGACAACAGCGCCGTCATGATGGAGACGCCAGCACTCGAGCCGATATTGCGCACCAGGGTGAACAGACCCGCCGCCTCGCTCCGCTGCTCCGGCGTAATGCTGGCGAAGGCCAGGGTGGAGAGCGGCACAAAGATCAGGCCGGTGCCGAGGCCGGAGGTCACCCCCGCCCACATGATCGGCGTTGCGTCCATGACGATGGTGAAGTGGCACATCTGCCAGGCGGAGAAGCTCATCAGCGACAGACCGGCCAGAAGGACCAGCCGAACGTCCACGCGGCCCACCAGCTGTCCCACGATGAACATGGCGATAAAGCTGCCGAGACCGCGCGGAACTGAAACCAGACCTGTGGTCATCACGGAATAGCCCAGCAGGTTCTCCATGAGCGGCGGCAGCAGAGCTAGGGTGGAGAACAGCAGTATGCCCAGGAAGAAACCGAAAATGGTGGCGGTGACGAAGTTGGCGTCCTTGAACAGGGCGGCGTCCAGGAAGGGTCGCTTGGCAGTGGCCATCTGCACGATGAACAGAAACAGGGCCAAGCCCGTCAAGGCGCATTCGATCTGCACCTCGGTGGAGCTGAACCAGTCTTGGGTCTGACCGCGATCAAGGAAGAGCTGGAAACTGCCGATAGCGACGGCCAGCGTGGCGAATCCGAAAAAGTCGAATGGCCTTCGGTTGGTCAGCTTGTGCTCGCGAATAAACAGGAAGATGCCGGTGAAGGCCGCGATTCCCACCGGCAGGTTTATGAAGAAGACCCAGCGCCAGCTCAGATTGTCGGTCAGGAAACCGCCCAGGGCCGGTCCCAGGATAGGTCCGAGAATGGCGCCGGCGCCCCACATCGCCATGGCCTCGCCGTGCTTTTCCGGCGGGTTGATGTCGAGCAGCACCGCCTGTGACAAGGGGATCAGCGCCGCGCCAAAAACCCCCTGCAACAGGCGAAACAGGACGATCCCCACCAGGGAGCCGGCGAGGCCGCACAGGGCGGAGGCGAAGGTGAAGCCCCCCACCGAAACCATGAACACCAGCTTTCGCCCGAACCGCCCCGCCAGCCACCCGGTCAAGGGGGTCATGATCGCCGCCGCCACGATATAGGAGGTGAGGACCCAGGTGATCTGGTCCTGGGAGGCGGAGACGCTGCCCTGGATGTGCGGCAGGGCGACGTTGGCGATGGTGGTGTCGAGAGAACTCATCACCGTCGCCAGCATGATCGAAACGGTGATCATGGTGCGGTTGGTCGCTTCCCCGCGGCTAGGTTGGGCGAAGACGGCGGCCATCAGCGCGCGCCCGGCTCCGGACTTTTCTCCCGGCTCTGCGCCTGACCGCCGCCAAACAGGTGACGACGGTGGGCCGTGTCCACCTTGACGGTGACGCTGAGGCCGGCGTGCAGCGGCAAGTCCGCCGGCGGGTTGTCGATGGCGATGCGCACGGGCAGGCGTTGCACCACCTTCACCCAGTTGCCGGTGGCGTTTTCCGCCGGCAGCAGCGCAAAGCTGGAGCCCGTGCCGGGGGACAGGCTCTCCACCCGCCCATGGAACACCACGCCGGGATAGGCGTCGATCTTGAAAGTCGCCGGCTGACCGGGGCGCATGTAGGTAAGCTGGTTTTCCTTGAAGTTGGCCTCCACCCAGACCCGGGGCGCCACCAGGGAGAAGACCGGCTGGGCCGCATTGATATAGTCGCCGACCTGCAACTGATCGACCTTGGTCACTGTGCCGTCCTGAGCCGCGCGCACCACGGTGTAGGATTGATTGAGCTTGGCGCGGTCCAACGCCGCCTGTGCTTGCCGGACGGCTGGATTATCGGCGGCGGCGCCGTTGGGGCGCCCGCCCAGGGTGGCCAGCGCATTGGCCTGGGCCTGTCCGGCGGCGGCCACATTGGCTTTCGCCACGGCTGCGGCCTGCGCCTGAGCGTCGAGTTGCGCCTGAGAGGAGACGCCCGAGGCGGCCAACGCCTGTTGCCGCGCCAGCTCCTTTTGCTGATAGGTCAAGGTGACCTGGGCGGCGCTCAGCTCCACTGTGCGCTGTGCATAGGTGGCCGAGGCCCCGGTGAGGGTCTGCCGGGCGGAGGCCAGCTCGGCGGCGGCCTGGGCGGCGGCCGTGTCGATGGGAGCGGGATCCAGGCGAAACAGCACCTCGCCCTGCTTCACCCACTGGTTCTCACGCACCGGCAAGGCCGCCACCCGGCCGGCGACATTGGCGCTGACGTCGACCCGCGCCGACTGGATGTAGGCGTCATCGGTGGACTGATAGCGGCCGCCGGTCAGATAGGTGAAAAACGCGATGACCAGCACGATCGCCGGCGCGCCGATCAGCAGCGGCAGCCGCAGGCGACGGGCCAAGGATGACGTGCCGGAGAATTCAGGCGGCGCGCCAGCGGGCTCGCCAGCGGCGGCCTGCGCCTTGTCAGCATCGGTATCGGTCATCAAACCCCCAACATGGCGGCCCGAAGCACCGCAAAGGCGTCGGTCCCACTCGTCGCTATCGGCCGATGGATCCCCAGCCGCTTCAGCTCAGGGCGACGCTATTGCCCGTAAGCCATGCAGATAGGAAGCCCTTTCGCATGTGCAAAATGAGAAGTAGTCAAGCACATAATGAATACGCCGCATCTCAACAGCCTCGACCTGAACCTCTTAAGGGTCTTTGAAGCCCTGTTCGAAGAGGGCAGCGTCACCCGCGCGGCCCAAAGGCTCGCCCTGACCCAGTCGGCGGTCAGCCACGCCCTCAATCGGCTACGCTACACCTTGGGAGACGAGCTTTTCGTGCGGGCGCCGGATGGGATGCGGCCCACGCCCCATGCGGCGGAGATCGCCCCCGGCGTCCTTCGCGGCCTTCGCCAGTTGCAAGGCGCTCTGGCGCCCGTGGCCTTCGACCCGGCCACCACCGCCCGCCGCTTCACCATCGAAGCCAACTCCTACGTTTGCGAGGTGATGTTGCCAGAAGTGATCACCCGTTTGCGCATCGAGGCGCCGCTGACGGAACTGCGCATTCGCAACGCGGGCAATCCCGTAGAGAGTCTGGACGCAGGGCGAGCGGACGTGGCCATAGGCGGCTTCGCCCGCATCCCCGAGCACTGCGATCGCGCCCGCCTGTTCGACGAGCGGATGGTATGGGTGCTGCGCACAGACCACCCCATGGCCGATCAACCCCTCACCATGGACGGGCTTTGCGCCCTTCCCCACATCATCATCGCCCTTACCGAGGACGCCAATGTCGTGGACGGATCGGTGATCGAAAGCGGCCTGGAGCGGCGGGTGATCTGGGACGACGGCTCGGTGCAGCGCGCTCTGGCGGCCCAGGGCAAGGCGCGCAACGTGGCCCTGACCGTGCCCGATTCTCACTCCGCCCTGTCCATCGTCAGCCGCACCGACATGGTGGCCTTCGTTCCCCGTCGCCTGGCGCAGGCTTACGCGCGGTTTGGGCTGAAGCTGCTGGATTCGCCCTATCCCACTCCTGGCGCGGAGATATTCCTCCTATGGCGCAAAGATCAGGATTCGGCGGCGCTGGCCTGGTTGCGCGCGCTTTTGATCACCAGCGCCGCCGCGCTTTAAGCGCCATTGCCGTAGAAGCTGCGATACCAGCCGGCGAAGCGGGCGAGCCCCTCCTCCAGCGTCACCTGGGGCCGGTAGCCGGTGAGGGCGTTGAGGCGCGAGATATCGGCGTAGGTGGCGGTGACGTCCCCCGGCTGCATGGGGCGGAAGATCTTGTCGGCGGTCACGCCCAGGGTCTCTTCAAGGATTTCGATCATCCGCATGAGGGCGACCGGCCGGCTGTCGCCGATATTGAACAGGCGCGCCTCGGGATCGGCGGGAGGATGGTCCAGTACGCCGACCACGCCATCCACGATGTCGTCGATATAGGTGAAGTCGCGCGCCATGCGGCCCTCGCCGTAGACCTCGATCGGCTCGCCCCTGAGGATCTTCTGGGTAAAGCTGAAATAGGCCATGTCCGGCCGCCCCATGGGTCCATAGACGGTGAAGAAGCGCAGGCCCGACTGCTTGAGGCCATAGAGCTTGGCGTAGCTGGCGCTGATCAGCTCGCCCGAACGCTTGGTGGCGGCATAGAGCGAGACCGGCGCGTCCACAGGATCGCTTTCCTTGAACGGGCCGTCGATGGCGCGGTCGCCGTAAACGGAACTCGACGAGGCATAGACCAGATGCTCGATTCGCGGCGCGTGACGGCAGGCTTCCAGCACCGAGAGGTGGCCGGCGAGGTTGGAGCGCTCATAGGCGAAGGGGTTCTCTAGGGAATAGCGCACCCCCGCCTGGGCGGCCAGATGCACGATCCGGTCGGCGCCGCTCGCCAGCGCCAGGGCTTTGAAGGCCTCGGCTTCGGCGATATCCAAGCGCACCATGGAAAAGTTCGGAAAGCTGCCCAGTCGCGCGGCCCGCGCCTCCTTGAGGGCGACATCGTAATAGGCGTTGAAGCTGTCGACGCCGATCACCGTCTCGCCCCGCTGCAACAGGCGCTCCGCTGTGAAGCAGCCGATGAAGCCGGCGGCCCCGGTGACGATGATGGTCATGGTTTGGCGCGCCCCTCGACCTTCGCTTTAGCAGGATCCTCGGCGGGGCGAAGCGTCGGCTGCGCGATTTACCACATCTTAACCGCCGATTGGGGCGATTCGCCGCTTCCCGCAGGGCCCGCCGCGCTGTAGCTTTCGCTTGAGGGGCGAGTTCGGGCGGGGCTTGTCATCTCATCCATGGGCCGCCGCGTCGGATGGCGCGAATGATGCGAAAAAAGACCACCACACTCGCGCCGCTGGACCTTGCCCAAGGGCGGGGCGGCGACTCCACCGGCGAAGCTGTGGCGGATGCGTTGTTTGAACCCATCCCGCAGGTGGAGCCCGCGCCCCGCCTGCGCAATAGCGCCATCCGCTTCGTCGAAGCGCTGGATCCGGAAGAGGCGGATTCCCCCAAAGCCAAGGATTCGGGTGTGAACAGCCCAGCGACCGATGCAGAGGCGGTGACGTCTGGGTCGTCGGCAAGATCGTCGGCAAAACACCCATCGGATCTGCCGTCCTTTGCCCACGCCGCCTACTGGATCGCCGTGCCCACAGCCATGCTCTGGGCGGGCTGCATGGCGGCCTTCGCTTCCGGCTATCAGAATCCGTTCGGGCCGTTCGAGTATCGCCCCTATCCCATCGCCGCCTTCGCGGGCCTATGCCTGTTGCCGGCGGTGTTCATCCTTTTGGCGGCCTACGCGGTGCGCCAAGCGGCGAAGCTGGCGGTCGAGACCCGCCGGGCCCGCGATATGGCCGGGGAGCTGAGCATTCCGGTGGCCCTCGCCGCCGATCAGGCCGCGGGCGCGGCCGACGCCGTGCGGCGAGAGGTCGAACGGGCCGGCGCCGCCGCCGCCGCCGCCGAGCAGCAGCTTCTCGGTCTCAGGCGCGCGCTTTCTGAGGAGAGCGACAGGCTGATCGAGGCGACCAGCGGGGCGGAACGCCTCGCCCATGGCCTGACCCAAGGGCTTGCTCGTGAGCGGGAGGAGATGGGCGATCTGACCCGCGCCCTGGACGGCCAGGTGCAGGCGGTCTCCGACGCTATCGCCGCCCAGTCGCGCATGGTCATGGAAGCGTCGGATCTGGCCGCGACGCAAATTCAGGAGGCCGAAGCCGCCCTCGCCGCCCGCGCCACCGACCTGGCCACCGCCGCGGGCGAGGCTGGCGAGGCCGCGTCCTTGGCGGGCCAAGTCCTGTCCGAGCAGGCCGAACGGCTGGAGATCGTCGGGGAGACCGTGAGCGCGCGAATCGGCGGCTTGCATGGCGCCCTCGCCGACGAACGATCGCAACTGGCCGCCCTCGCCGACGCCCTGGAGGACGACCAGCAGCATATGGCTGGATTGATCTCGGCGCAGAGAGAACACCTCTTGGCCGCCAGCGCCGACGCGCGCGCCAGCGCCGAGGACCTGAACGAAGTTTCCATTCGCGGCGCGGATTCCCTGCGCCTGCTTATCGCCAGCGTGGCCGAACAGGTGGGCCAACTCGCCGCCACCGCCGAGGCGGAACAGGCGGCCCTGAGCGAGCAGGCCCGGCAAAATGTGAAGCTGTTCACCGGCGTCGTCGCCGAGGAGCGTGCGGCGCTGGAGGCTGAAACCCGCGCCGCCATCGAGGCTCTGACCGCCGCCGCCGCCCAAACCCGCCAGGCGGCGTTGGAGCAGACCGAGGCCGCGCGTGAGCAGGTCGAACAGCTGGGCGAGGCGGCTTTCGCTGTGGCGCAAAAGGCCGATCAGGCCTTCGACAGCCGCATCGGCTCCGCCCGGCGCATGATCGAGCAGTCGGCCGAACTGGTGGAGGCCGCGGGCCAGCGCTCGGCCGAAAGGATCGAAGCGGGTCTCGTCGCCACTCACGGGGCTTTAGAAGACCTAGACAAGTTGCTCGGCGCCATCGACAGCAAGATCGCCCTCTTGCCCGACGAAGCGCGGATGCGGGCGGAGACGGTGCGCCAAGCGGTGGAGCACGGCATAGGCGAACTGACCGCAGCGGCTCGTCGGGCCGCCGACGAGACCCAGGCCATCGACGCCGCCTTCCAGGGCCGCATTAAGCAGAATTACGACGTCCTCAGCGAGGCCCTGCGCCTGATGGGTCGGGTCGCCGGCGCCGCCGAAGGGGTGATCAAGCCGCCCTTGCCCGAGGGGAGGCCCGCGCCTCGTCCCGCCAGATCGCCCGAGCCAGCACCCGTTCTCAACGCTGCGGTTCCCGAGACTGCGCGATCGATCCGTATGCCGACAGACAATGCGGATGCGCCCCTGGCGGCGCTGTTCGCCCAAGAGGCCGGGTCTGCTCTATCCAACGGCCTGCGGCCCCGGTTGAAGCTGACCGTGGACACGCCGCCCTTAGAGGCGAGACGGCCGTCGCCCGCGGTCCAGGCCCCCGTCGCCGATGCCCCACCCTCCCGCAGCGCGGACGCCGGCGAGTGGACGTGGAAGGACCTGCTCTCCTCCATCGACGCGCCGCCGTTGGACGATGAGGTCTTGGCGGAACGGCTGATTGCCGAGATCGAAGCCCTGGGGCTGGATGCGCCCGCCCTCCTGCCCCACGCCCGCATCGACGAGATCGCGGCGGTGATGCAGTCGGGCGATCTGGCCGGGGTCCGCGATGTGGTGCGCCACCTGGCGCCCGCCGCCGTCCGCCGCCTGTCGCGCCGGGTTCTGACCGATAAGGTGCTGCGCGCCCATGCCGACCGCTATCTGCAGCGCTATGAGGATTTACTGACCGACTCCGCCAGGCGCGACCGGGACGGCTTTGTCACCGCCACCCTCTTGGGCTCCGATCCCGGCCGCGCCTTTCTTCTCTTCAACGCGGCGGTCGGCGAGCTGCATTGAGGCGGCTGGAGATTCGAGACGAGCGCTGGCCCCTGGCCTCAGCCTTCGTCATCGCCCGAGGCTCCAAGACCGAGGCCCATGTGGTGACCGCAACCCTGACCGAGGGGGCGACGAGCGGACGCGGCGAGGCCGTGCCCTACGCCCGCTACGGCGAAAGCATCGCGAGCGTGACAGCCGAACTCGAAGCCGCGCGTCCTGCGATAGAGGCCGGCGCCGACCGGGCCGCCCTGCAGCGCCTCCTGCCGCCCGGGGCGGCCCGCAACGCCGTGGACTGCGCCCTTTGGGATCTGGACGCCAAGCAGGCGGGCCAGCCGGCCTGGCGGCTGGCGGGGCTGGCGCAACCCCAGCCGTTGGAGACCGCCTTCACCCTCAGCCTCGGTTCGGCGCAGAGCATGGGCGCGGCGGCCCGCGCGGCGGCTGACAGACCCCTCTTGAAGCTGAAGATCGGCGCCGCCGACGACCTGGACCGGGTGCGAGCGGTGAGGGCCGCCGCGCCCCACAGCCGGTTGATCGTTGACGCCAATGAGGGCCTGACCTTCGACCAGCTGCGCCGCCTGGCGCCGGACTTCGCCCGCCTGGGGGTCATGCTGATCGAACAGCCTTTGAAGGCCGATGAGGATAAGGCCCTGGCCGGCTACGACAGTCCGGTCACCCTTTGCGCCGATGAGTCGATCCATACCCGCGCCGAGCTCGCCCTCTGCGCTCCACTCTACGGCGCTGTGAACATCAAGCTCGACAAGACCGGCGGTCTGACCGAGGCCCTGGCCCTGAAAACCGAGGCTGAGACCTTGGGGCTGCAGATCATGGCCGGCTGTATGGTGGCCACCTCCCTGGCCATGGCCCCCGCCCTGTTGATCGCCCAGGGCGCAGCGGTGGTCGATCTCGACGGCCCGCTCCTCTTGGCCAAGGACCGCTCCCCGGGGCTAAGCATCGCCGGCTCGACGATCGCGCCTTCGCAACCGGCGCTCTGGGGCTAGGAACCGGAAGGATGGGACTCGATAGCCGCCGACCGCCCGCTGGCGCTCTGCGACAGGCGATGATGAGAACTACGTTTACGCCATAGCCCTCTCTTGAGCGGAGTCCGAATCCCCGTGGCCCACCAATCGCGGCGTCGGCCTACCCGGCTATGCAGCGCCAATTCCATAACTTGAGGCCACTCCAGAATCCCGGATCCACCTCTCAGCGTCGGGTTAGGCCGAAGAACGCAGCGGTCTTTGCGGCAAGGGTTACGCCATCGCTGGCATGGATGGCCTCCGCAATATGGGGCAGGGCATGATCCACGCCGGGCAGGACTTGCAGCGTGTAGACCGCACCAGAGCCGATCATCGTTTGGCTTGACTGCGCCTCGGATCGGTAGGCCAGACGCGATAGGCCGGCCGGCCCGACACCCCCGGCCAGCGGTACATTGCGGTCGTCCGCCCCGTGGATCGCCAAGACGCGACGGCCCTGGGCGCCCGCGCAACGCTCGACTTCCAAGTTGAGCGGCCCGGAAATCGCCACGCCCGCTGACAGAACGTGCGTCTCGCATATCATCCGCTGGACCATCATGGCTCCATTGGAGTGGCCCAAGGCATAGACGCGCGTCGGATCGATCTTATAGCGGCGCGCCAACTCGCTCACGGCGCTGGAGATATAGGCCACGTCGTCCACGCCCTGTCGCGCCGGCATCCCCAGCATCCTCCGCCCGTATTCCAGCCCAGAAAGCGCGCGCCCATCAACCGAGTCACCGGCGTGCCGTTCAAATAGGCCACGACGAAGCCATCGACGTCGGACTCAGCGTCCAGATTCATGGCGCTTTCGGATTGCAGGCCGCTTTCCTGGCCAGCGATGCGGTCAGCGCTGCCCAGCCCCCATGCAGCACGATCGCCAGGGCTAGCGTGCCGGGTGCCGGCATTCGATCGGGCGCAAGCACGATCAGTTCGCGCCCGTCCCAGGTTTCGGTCACTGATGGGTTCGCCTCGGCGGGCTCTCCACACAGGCAGAGCGCGGACAGAGCAAGCGGTAGCAAGGCTTGGGGTCGTGGCATTTCGGCACTCCGAGCGGCGAAACCCAAGCATTGCCGCGGCAAGATGAATCCGCATCAGTCAACGGCTCGCCAGATCAGTGAGGCGCGAAAGCCGCCCTCGGGCCGGTTGCCCAGGCGCAACTCGGCCCCGCAGACGCCCGCCAGGCCCTTGACGATGGCCAGGCCCAGCCCCGCGCCGCCGGTGGTGCGGGCGCGCGACGATTCCAGGCGAACGAACGGCTCCAGGATGCACGCCAGGGCTTCGGACGGTACACCTGGACCGTCATCGTCGACATGCAGGGCGATGGTGTCGCCCGACCGCTTCAGACTGAGCTGGGCGGCCTCTCCATAGCGCAACGCATTGTCGGTCAGGTTGGCCAGAATCCGCCGCAGCGCCAGCCGCTGGCCTGGGACGATGGCCGGCGGCGCGTCGGCGGCCGGCCCGCTCACCGCCTCGCCCGAGTCCCGGCGGACCGCAACGAATTCGATGACTTCCTGGGTCAGATCGATCGGTTCCAGCGCCGCCGTCTCGGCCTTGGCCGAGCGCTCGGAGAAGAATAGGATGTCTTCCAGCAGTTGCGCCATTTCCTCCACGTCCCGCTGGGCGCGTAGGCGTTGATCGTCCTCGCCGATGAATTCGATGCGCAGTCGAAGGCGGGTGAGATAGGTGCGCATGTCGTGCGCCACCGCGCCCAGCACGCGGGTGCGCTCGCGCGCCAGGGCGCGGATGCGGTGCTGCATCTCGTTGAAGGCGCCCGATAGTTCGCGCAGCTCGCGCGGCCCGTTGGCGGGCAGGTCTGGAGCGTCCTGGTCGAGCGAGAAGCCCCGCACCGCCGTGGCCAAGCGATTGACGGGGCGCACCGTCTGGCGCACCGCCAGCGTCAGGGCGGCCAGGATGGTCAGACCGGCGATCCCGGAGAATTCGGCGGCGCGGGCGATGTAGTCGCGCACCAGGGCGCCGGGACGGTGCTCGATCACCACCACCAGGCCGTTGCGCAGGCGTATCGACATCTGCACCGGCGTGGGCGTCAGGCCGCCGCGCAGCCAGCCGAGCACCGGAATACGGCCGCGTCGCACGTCGACCCGGAACGGCCGATCCTGCAGCAGGTCGCCGTAGGTCCGAAAGAGGGTCTCCAGTGGCTGGGAGCGCGCCAACCCTGGCGGGACGGGCGGAAAGTCGTCGGCCATGTGCACCGAGACGACGCTGGTGTTGAGCGCCTTGACCACATAGGGCCGAGCCTGCGGTGATGCCGCCTCCAACGCCGAGGCGATGGCGGCGGTCTCCTCGGGCAGGGGCAGGCGGAACAGGCCCGCGCCGGTCTCGCCCGGCCGTGGCCACAGCAGAACCGCGCTGAGCAGCAGGGTCAGGACGATGAAGGCGCCCAGCAGGATGGCGACGATGCGGGTGGCGAGGTTGTCGCTGATCGCGGGTGCGCTAAGCATGGGAGCCGCCGAAGTTGCGTTCCACCGCCGGAGCGAAAAGATAGCCTCCGCCGCGCACGGTCTTGATGATGGCGGGTTCGGCCGTGTCGTCACCCAGCTTCTTGCGCAGCCGGCTCAGTTGCACGTCGATGGCGCGGTCGTAGGGATTGGCGCTGCGCCCGCGAGTCCAGTCCAGCAGCTGGTCGCGGTTGAGCACGCGTTGGGGATGCTGCACCAGCGCCAGGAGCAGGTCGAATTCGCCGCCGGTGAGCGCCACGCCCTGGCCGTCCGGTCCGGTCAGGGCCCGGCTGGCCGCATCGAGGGTCCACCCTGCGAAGGCATAGATCTCCCGTTCGGGTGGCGGGGCGGCGTGCTGGGCCGTGCGTGTACGCCGCAGGATCGCCTTGACCCGGGCGATCAGCTCGCGCGGATTGAACGGCTTGGGCAGATAGTCGTCCGCGCCCACCTCCAGCCCAATGATGCGGTCGATGTCCTCGCCCTTGGCCGTGACCATCAGCACCGGGATGTCGCCCCGCGCGCGCAGGCGCCGGCAGACAGAGACCCCGTCCTCGCCTGGCATCATCACGTCCAGCACCACTAGGTCCACGCGGCGGCGACCGATCAGGCGGTCCAGCTCGGCGGCGTTTTCGCAGGCCGCCGCCTCGAAGCCCTCGCGCTTCAGAAGATCGACCACCAGGGCCCGTATCTCTGGATCGTCCTCGGTGACGGCGATGAGCGTGCTCGTGTTCATAGGCCAAGCTTGCAACAAGCAGGGGCGCGGTCGAAGGGGGCTGGGGCCTCAGCAACACTTTGTTACAGGACGGCGCCGTGCGGCAAAGCGCGGCTTACGCCCGCCGCCCAGTCTGGCTCCATCGAACGGCGCGGCCGTGACGACAATAGGAGCAAGACCATGAACCTATCCAAGCTTACCATCGCCGCCGTGCTGATCGCGGCGTCCGCGGCTTCGGCCGCATTGGCCCAGACCCGCAGCGGCGGGCGCCAAGGCCCCAATGGCCATGGCTATAGCTACACCGCCACGCGCTCGGGCTCGACCACCACCGGCAGCGTCCAGACCAACGCCGGCTATGGCGCCACGGTCAGCCACACAGGCGGCGTGAACGCCTATGGCGCCTATCGCGGCACGACCACGGTCACCACCAACAACGGCACGGTGGTCACCACCAACGGCGCGGCCAAGGACGGCTACTACGGTGGTACAGCCACGGTCACGGGTCCGAGCGGCCAGACCTATTCCGGCGCGGGCGTGGTCTACGCGCCGCACTGAGCGCGCGCGCCTTAGGAGCGGAGTAACCACATGACTTTCAGGACGATCCTGGCGACGGGAGCCTTGGCGCTCCTCGCCTCCAGCGCTTCGGCGCAGGATTTCACGCGACTGGACCAGGCGTTTGATCGCCTGGACGTCAACCACGACGGCGTGGTCACACGGCAGGAGTTCCTGGCCAGCCGCCAGGCGCGGTTCGGGGCGTTGGACCGCAACCGGGACGGCGTGCTCGACCAGGGCGATTTTCCCCGCCTGGCGGCCCTGATCGCGCGGCGGGCGGCCGAGGCCTCGGCCATGGTCCAGACCTTCGACGCAAACGGGGACGGGCGGGTCAGCTACCAGGAGTTCCTGGCCGGCTCACTGGCTGCCTTCGATCGGGCGGACGCCAACCACGACGGGGTGCTGACGCGCCAAGAGGCCCAGGCCTTCGCGCAGACCGAGCGCGAAGCGGGCGCGCGGCGATGATCGGCGCGCGCCTTGATCACCTGCCCGTGAGCCAGCATCTACCGCGCGGCCTTCTGGCGGTCATGCTGCTGGCGGCCCTGACCGAGATCGGCTGGCGGCTGCTCAGCCGGCGCGGCTATGATATCAAGGAAATGGGCGCCACCCTCGGCGTGGCGGCGGGCAACATCCTGACTGGCCTTTTGACGGCGGCGGCAGTCGGCGCGATCTATGCCTTCGTCTGGCGCTTCGCGCCGGTGCGCTGGCCGCTGGGCGACTGGCGGGCCTGGGCGGTCGGGTTCGTGGCGGTCGAGTTCGCCTACTACTGGTTCCACCGGGCCAGCCACGAGGTGCGCTGGATGTGGGCCACGCACGCCGTGCATCATTCCCCGGAGGAGTTGACCTTCCTGTCGTCTCTGCGGCTGGGGTGGACCAATCTGTTCTCAGGCGGCTGGCTGTTCCATCTCCCGCTGATCCTGGCGGGCTTTGATCCGCGGCTGGTGCTGACCCTGTTGGCTTTCAACCTGCACTACCAGTTTTTCCTGCACACCGAGGCGATCGGCAAGCTGGGGCCGCTGGAGTGGCTGCTGAACACGCCGTCCCATCACCGGGTGCACCACGGGTCCAACGCCATCTACCTGGACCGCAACTATGGCGGGGTGGTGATCGTGTTCGACCGACTGTTCGGCACCTTCGCCGCTGTGCAGGCGGACGAGCCGGTGCGCTATGGGCTGGCCCGCCGATCGGGCTCGCGCAACCCCATGATCCTGGCCACCGCCGAATGGCGGCGGCTGTTCGCCGCCACTAGCCGCGCCCACGATTTGAAGACGGCTTTCCGCGTGGCCCTGGGGCCGCCTGACTAGTGGTGTAAGACTGCGCTAGACCCGTCGGGTTCCCGGCTGGGCAGAGGATGCGCCATTCGGGGCCTTTCCCGACCACAGGAGGAAGATCCTCGGCAGACCGCACTCGCGGACATCACGCCTCACGTCCTGCGCCACAGCTTCGCCAACATCGCCAACGACCTCGGCTTCCCCGAGGCGACCATCGCTGCGCTGGTCGGCCGTTCGCGCGCCACGGTGACGAGCCGATATATCCGTTCCGTCGGCACAGCGCTGATGGTGGCCGCCGACAAGATCGCCTGCTTCATCGGGGCCTCCTCGACGGCGGGTTGGAAGGCCGCTCCAGGGGCGATATCAGCCAAAGGGGTAGGCGCTAACTCAGGCGCCAACGTCTAACATCGGTAACATACCGAAAAATATGATAATTCTCGCATGTGAGAGCGCCTTTTTTCGCTGGGCCTCTCCGCTTTCAAGACCAACTCGGAGGCGCGGTGCGCATCAAATATTATTTGAAAAATAACAATGAAAATGGCGCGCCGACGAGGGCGAACGCCGGGTGATGGCCGTTCGAGACCGCCGCCCTCTGCGCTCAGGAGGCCACGCGCGGCCCGGGCCATTCCGGGCGGGCATCCACATCCACGACTGTCATGTCCGCCCCTTCGGTCGCCCGGACGCGAACCAATGCACCGTCGAAACCGTCCAGGCAAAATATGTTGACGCCGAATTGGTCTGGTGCAGCGCGTTTTCGATGAAATACGTAGATGCCGCACCGCTTGCAGAAATAGTGTTTTGCTCTCCGGGTGTTCCATTCGTAGAGGGACAGCAGTCTGGTGCCTTCTACGACGTCGAGCGCCGCTTCGGGAATCTTGACCATCACAGCATTTTTCTTCGAACAAAGGGAGCAATCACAAGTCGTTAGCTCCTCAATGTCGGCCGTGATGCGGAATTTCACGCCTCCGCAGTGGCAGGAGCCGGCGTAGGTCTTCAAAAGCTCGCCTCCCCCTCAAGGTAGAAGATGCACGCGCCTTCGAGTTTCACCCTCTCGTCCTTGAGCCGGCACAAAATCTCCCCGCCGCGGCTTGAGGCCTGGAAGGCGCGCAAGGCGCTCCGACCCAGGCGCTTGGCCCAGAAGGGCGCGAGCGCACAATGCGCCCCGCCAGTCACAGGGTCTTCCGGTATGCCCTTGGCTGGGGCGAAATAGCGGCTGATAAAGTCGTAGTCGCGCCCGTCCTCAGCCGTGACAATCACCCCAGCGCAGTCGAGCCTCTCCACGGCGGTGAGATTGGGTGAAAGGCTGCGCACCTGATCGGGCGTCGCTAGTCTGGCGAGATAGTTGAAGCCGTCCCAGACCACCTCGGTCGGCTGCACGCCGAGCGCGGCGGCCAGTCCCATAGGCGCCTCAATCGACGAGCAGGGCCTTGCCGGAAAATCCATGAGATAGCGCGCGCCGGACCGTGTGACCGTCAGGCGCCCGCTGGCGGTCTGGAACGCCACGATTTCGCGACCGGGTTCGAGCCGTTCCATCACCGCCGCCGCGCTCGCCAGCGTGGCGTGGCCGCAGAGCGGAACCTCCACGGTTGGCGTGAACCAGCGCAGGCGATAGTCGCACCCGTCGGGCACCAGGAAGGCGGTCTCGGCCAGATTGTTCTCAGCCGCCAGGCTTTGCAGCACCCCGTCGTGTGGGAAGGCGTCCATCAACATCACCGCCGCTGGATTTCCGGCGAACCTGCGTGTCGTGAAGGCGTCAATCTGGAAGAAACGCGACCGGGTGCTCATATCTTCGGCTCCGGCTCGACCGCCAACTAGGGCGGGATGCGATTCGACTGTCGCACCTCGTTTAGGTATTCGTCCAGAGCGGGGGCGCCCTCAATCAAGAACGCTTCACAAAGCAGGTCGCCGAAGCGGAAGCGAGCAGTTTCCCGTCCTCGGTCTTGAGCGTTCCTTCGGCGACAGCCAGAGACTTGGAGACGTGGGTGACGTGGGCTTCTGCGAGGAGATCTTGATCTCTGGGAACAGGACGCAGCATCTTCACATTGAGGTCAACCGTGCTGTAGATCGCGCCCGGTTCGAGTGTGGAGTGAACGGCGCAGCCTGTCGCGGAATCCAACACCGTCGCAGCAAAGCCGCCATGCACGCCGCCGATCGGATTGAGATGTCGTCCATCCGCCCGCGCTGTGATCACAACGCGGCCTTCCTCCACCACCATCCGGTCCATCGGAATGGTCTCACTGATTGGGGCTCTCGGCAGCTTGCCATCGGCCATTGCCCGAAGCAGCTCGAGTCCAGAAGCCGAAAGAATGTCCATGGCTTATCCTCAATCCAAGCGGTTTGCGATATGAGTTCCATTTTAGAACTTACCATTGCGGCGCCTCGCACCCGAGTCAATCGTGGTCGCGCCTTGTCGCTGGAAACAGAGGTGCCGATGCGGTGGGATCAGGTCAGCTCCATGTGTTGTTCGATCGCCCGATCGCTTGCGATCTTTGGCGATCGTTGGACGCTGTTGATCATACGTAATGCGTTCTTGGGCGCGTCGCGGTTCGACCAATTTCAAGCGGGCCTCGGCATGACCCGGCACCTGCTGTCATCGCGGCTCGCTCGGTTAGTCGAAGAAGGTGTTTTGGCGCGCGTAAGTTATCAAACAGGGCGGTATGAGTATCGCTTAACCGAGAAGGGCCTGGATCTACTTCCCATCCTATTGGCCATGACGGCGTGGGGGGATCGGTGGCTCGACGATGGGGAAGGCCCGCCGACACAAATCATTCACCGCACTTGCGGGCAAGCGACCCACCCAACGATTGTCTGTTCTGAATGTTCGGAGTCGCTCACGGCCGCCAACGCCCGTCTGATCCGCCGGGCGGCGACCGGCGATCCGGCATGATCGGGTTGGCGTCAGACGAACTGCACTCCTTCTTTGCTTCGCTTCCTCGATATTCTGCGCGAGCGCTATCCCGATCTCTCGGGCACCCCGCCGCTGGGCTGAACGGCGGCGCGGCTGAACCCTGCAGCGGGTCGGCTGCGAAACCTGAACATCTCCGCCGCCCGGCCGCTACCGTAGAGCAGGGGAGACGAAGATGGCTGAGAAGAGAAAGACGACCCCGATTAAGAGGGCGAGATAAAAGGCCGCAAGG
>JAMFTA010000197.1 GCA_026225565.1 Caulobacter sp.
AGCGGCAGCTGCATCACCCGTCCCACGTCGCGCAGCACGGCGCGGGCCTGCAGGGTGCCGAAGGTGATGATCTGGGCCACCCGATCGTCGCCATAGGTCTGCTGCACATAGGTGATGACGCGCTCGCGCCCGTCCTGGCAGAAGTCGATGTCGAAGTCGGGCATGGACACCCGCTCGGGGTTCAAGAACCGCTCGAACAGCAAGCCGAAGCGCAGAGGATCGAGATTGGTGATGGTCAGGGCGTAGGCGACCAGAGATCCAGCCCCCGATCCCCGCCCCGGCCCCACCGGCACGCCGTTATTCTTCGACCACTTGATGAAGTCGGAAACGATCAGGAAGTAGCCCGGAAAACCCATGGAGGAGATGACCTCGATCTCTCGCTCCAGCCGCGCCCAATAGTCGGCCTCGGGCGCAGCGAGCTCCAGCTTTTCGAACCGGCGGCGCAGGCCCGCCCGCGCCTGATCGCCCAGTTCCTCGGCTTCGGAGCGCCCGCCGACGGTGGGAAAGCTCGGCAGGATCGGATCGCGCTTTTGCACCATGAAGGCGCAGCGGCGGGCGATGTCGACGGTGTTGTCGCAGGCTTCGGGGAGGTCAGCGAAGACCTCGCGCATGGCCTTCATGGAGCGAAAGCCATGATCGGCAGTGACCCGGCGCCGGTCGTCCTGGCTGAGGAAGGCCCCGTCGGAAATGCACAGCAGGGCCTCGTGGGCCTTATGCATGGAGGCGTCGGAGAAATAGACGTCGTTGGTGGCCACCAGCGGCGCATCGTTGTCGTAGGCGAAGGCGACCAGGCCCGGCTCGGCCGCCTGCTCCTCGGGCAGGCCGTGACGCTGCAGCTCCACATAGAAGCGGCCCTCGAACACCGCCATCATGGTCTTAAGAGCCGCCTGCCCAGCCTCCGCCTTGCCGGCGGCGAACAGCGGGTCCACAGGGCCGTCAGGCCCGCCGGAAAGCAGGATCAGGCCATCGGAATGGGACGCCACCATCTCCCATGGCACAACGGGCTCGTCCGCGGCGCTTTCCAAGAAGGCGTGGGACGACAAGACCATCAGATTGCGCCAGCCGATGTCGTTCTGGGCCAAGAGTACGATGGACGGCGCCCGCGCCCAGCGCTCGCCGCGCCCCTCGCCGATCCCCGACACCGGCAAGGTGCAACCGATGATCGGCTGTACGCCCGCGTCCTTCATGGCCTGGGAGAATTCCAAGGCCCCAAAGAGATTGGCCCGGTCGGTCAGCGCCGCCGCCGGCGCCCCGTCGGCCAGGGCCAGGGCGGCGATGGCCCCCGTCTTGATCGCCCCCTCCAGGAGCGAATAGGCGGAGCGCACCCGCAGATGCACAAAGGCTTCAGACGTCGCGGTCACATCGCCTCCAGGCGCTGGCGAATCCTACCCCAAGAAATGGGTGGCCACACAGATCATCCAAACGAAGCCCGCCACCGATGCAAGCGCCATCGAGTCTCGTGCGATCCGGTCCATGTGCATAACCCCTCTATGTACCCGTAATGTTCTATATTCTTGTTTTGTTCTTTATGTCGAGTCAAGCGGATAATGGGCGCATATTTCATCGGGGGGACGGCGCCGGGGGCATGATGAGCATCCCCCTCAACGACGCATTGGTCGATCCCGCCTACAAGGGCGACCGAGCCGAAGGCCGCAGCAAAGTGGCGCGCGCCAGCAGCTCCCCGATGTGCCTGCGCCTCCTCACCCCGCAAACCGCCCCGCCGAGGCCCGCGCCCAGTTGCTGGCGTAGAAGCCGTCGTCGCAGGGGCCGTCCAGCAATGCGCCCGGCTCCAAGAAGGTGTGGATTTCGCTGAACTGCTTGATCTCGGTGGCGCTGACGCGGCGGACCAGGTGGTGGGGTCCCAACTCATCCGGATGGGTCAGGCCAGCGGCGGCCAGCATGTCCGACAGCGCCTTTAGGGTCATGCGGTGGAAGTTATAGACCCGCTCGGCCTTGTCGGGCACGACGAGCGCCTGCTGCAGCCTCGGGTCCTGGGTGGCGACGCCGGTAGGGCAGCGGTTGGTGTTGCAGCTGACCGACTGCACGCAGCCGATGGCGAACATGAATCCCCGCGCCGCATTGGTCCAGTCCGCGCCGATGGCCAGCAGGCTGGCGATGTCGAAGGCGCTGACCACCTTGCCAGCAGCCCCGATCTTGATGCGGTCTCTGAGGCCCGCGCCGACCAGGGTGTTGTGGACGAAGAGGAGGCCCTCGCGCATCGGCGTGCCGATATGGTCGCTGAATTCGGTTGGGGCGGCGCCGGTGCCGCCCTCGGCCCCGTCCACCACCACGAAGTCGGGGGTGACGCCGGTTTCCAGCATGGCCTTGACCATGGCCATGAACTCCCACGGATGGCCGATGCACAGCTTGAAGCCCACAGGCTTGCCGCCCGACAATGTGCGCAGCTCAGCGATGAACCCCATCAGCTGCAGGGGGGTGGAGAAGGCGCTGTGGCTGGGGGGCGAGACGCAGTCCTGGCCCATGGGCACGCCGCGGGTCTCGGAGATCTCCTTGGTCACTTTCGCGGCAGGCAACATGCCGCCGTGGCCGGGCTTGGCCCCCTGGCTGAGCTTGATCTCGATCATCTTCACCTGATCGGCGGCGGCCTGAACGGCGAACTTTTGCGGGTCGAAGCGGCCGTCGTCGGTGCGACAGCCGAAGTAGCCGCTGGCGATCTCCCAGACGATGTCGCCGCCCATCTCCCGGTGATAGGGCGAGATCGAGCCCTCGCCGGTGTCGTGGCTGAAGCCGCCGCGCTTGGCCCCGGCGTTCAGCGCCCGAATGGCGTTGGCGGAGAGGGAGCCGAAGCTCATGGCCGAAATGTTAAACACCGAGGCCGAGTAGGGCTTTGCGCAGTCCGGTCCGCCGATGACGATGCGGAAGCTTTGCGGATCGGCGGCCTTGGCGGGGATCGAAGAGTGGCCGATATATTCGTAGCCGTCGCGATAGACGTCCAAGAGCGTGCCGAAGGGGTGCTCGCCCCCCTCCCCCTTGGCGCGTTGATAGACGAGCGAGCGCTGGCTGCGGGAGAAGGGCGCCGCGTCCTCGTCGGATTCGAAGAGGTATTGCCGCAATTCCGGCCGCACCAGCTCGGCCAGCCAGCGCACATGGCCTATCACCGGATAGGCCCGCAGGATGGAGTGACGGGTCTGCAGCATGTCGCGCACGCCGAGGAGACAGAGGCCGCCGAACAGGGCGACCGCGACCCAGCCGCTCGGGTGCAGGGAGGCGAGGATCAAGCCCGCCCCCAAGAACACCAGGCAGACGATGAAGGCGGTGTGGCGGCCGGGGCGGAAGAGGGACTTCAGAGTCATGCGTGCGGCCTTGTGGCGTCCTTCCCCCGTTGCGGGAGACGGGAGATTGCACCCTCATTCTTCAGTGCAAAGGGTGCAATTGGCGTTCGAGACGGAGGAATGCGCCCGTGCCCCATCCTTCGCCCACAGGCGCGGACGAGGCCCGATTGCACCCTCGTTTCAGGGTGCAAAGGGTGCAATCTGACAGACCGGCGGCATAGCGGCATCGAGGCTCCTTGGCCCATGATAAGCCTGTTCCGAGGGAGGGGGATAAGTTGGCCGTCGAATTTTCTCCGCTCCGCCCTAGGACGTAGTCAGGATTTAAGGGCTGTGGGATTCCCTGGCGAAGGGAGTTGTGATTCAAGGCTGATTTTTGGAGATCAGTCCTGATGGCGGCCGTTGATCCTGATTGTTTGACCGATGAGCAG
>JAMFTA010000198.1 GCA_026225565.1 Caulobacter sp.
GAGCAGTTGGGCGCAGATCAGGCTCGACATGCCGTCTTCGAACGGCCCGGTCAGGAAGATGATCCGCTCCTTCAAGAGGCGCGAGAAGATGTCGTAGGAGCGCTCGCCCCGGCTGGTCTGTTCGACCACCATCGGCACGAGGCTCATCGCAGTGTCTAGTACGTCGGCCATAGGGTCGCCCTTCTCGATGCTTATCCGCCAGGATCGACGTCCCAAGCGGTGTTGGAGCGGATATCAGGGCGTTCGCGCCGCGTTACAAGACGGCTACGCCCAACTTGAGGCTCAAGCGCCGCCGTAACCTTCGGGCAGCTCGTCTTCTTCGAAGAGCTTTTCCTTGGAGACAGGCTCGTCGGTCACCTCGGCCTTGGAGAGGATCAGGTCTACCACCTTTTCCTCATAGATCGGGGCGCGCAGCTGGGCCTGCAGGTCTTCGCGCTTGCTGTAGGCTTCGAACACCTGTTGGGCCTGGGCGCCATAGCGCATGGCTTCCTGGCGCACCGCTTGGGCCAGTTCCTGCTCGGTCACGGTGATATCGCTGTGGCGGCCGATTTCGGCCAGCACCAGGCCCAGGCGCACCCGGCGCTCGGCGATCTTGCGATACTCGGCGCGCAGTTCCTCGTCGGACTTGCCTTTGTCTTCTTCGGAGAGCTCGCCCGAGCTCTTTTCCTGCTCGACCTGGGCCCAGATGGCGGCGAACTCGCCCTCCACCATGCGCTGCGGCAGGGGAAGTCGTGGGCTTCATCCAAGACGTCCAAGAGGGCGCGCTTGGCCTTGAAGCGCGAAGCCTGGACGTATTGCTGGCTGATCTGGCCTTTCACCGCCGCCTTCAGGGCGTCGAGGTCCTCCAGGCCAAGCTGCTTGGCGAACTCGTCGTCGATGGCGGATTCCTTGGGGGCCTTGATCTCCTTCACCTGGAATTCGAATTCGGCCGGCTTGCCGCGCAGGTTTTCCGCTTGATAGTCCTCCGGGAAGGTGACGCCCGCGGTGACCACGGCGCCGACCTTGGCGCCCTTCAGCTGATCTTCGAAGCCGGGGATGAAGCGGCCGGCGCCGATGACGATCTCGGCGTCTTCCATCGAGCCGCCTTCGAAGATTTCGCCGTCCATGCGGCCGACGAAGTCAGCCACCACCATGTCGCCCTCGGCGGCCTTCACGCCCTTGCCGGTCTTTTTCTCATAGGTGAGGTTCTGCTTGGCGATCTCGGCCAGCTGCTCGTCCACCTCGGCGTCCTCCGGCTCGTGCACCGGGCGGGTCAGCTTGATGGTCGCAAGGTCGATGGGGGTGAACTCGGGCATCACCTCGATGTTCAGGTCGAAGGCCAGGTCGCTTTCGCCGGCCAGCACCTTCTCGAGGTCCGAGGATAGCTGGATGTCGGGCGAGGCGGCGGCGCGCAGATTATTGTCGTTCAGAGCCTGGTCGCGCCCTTCGGTCACCGCCGCGTCGATGATGTCGCCCATCAGGGACTTGCCGTAGAGCTTCTTCACATGCAAGGCGGGCACCTTGCCGGGGCGAAAGCCCTTCAGCTGCATTTGGGGGCGGATTTCAGCGATCTTGGCCTCAAGTTTCTCCGAAAGGCTGGCGGCCGAGACGGTGACGCCATAAACTTTCGACAGGCCTTCGCCCGACTTTTCAACGATCTGCATAGCCATTGTGATCTTCCGCACCAGCGCCCGGCGACCGTCGCGTCTGGGGCGCCGGTCAAGGGGGTTTCCTGAAAACATGAACGCCGCCCTGGGAGCCCTGAGTGACCTCGGGGGCGTCCCTGCGGGCGGCGCGCCAGCCGTTATGTCACGATGGGGCGGTCGGGTGAAGAAAAAAGCTGTTGGGGGCGGTTTGCACTCCTAAACTCCTCTCCCCTCCGGGAGCCCCAAAGCGCGCTGGCCTATAGTATTTCCATTTGAATCAACGATCGTTGCAAGTGATTGCATCTCCGTTACAACCTGACCGCTAGAATTTATAATCGCGGTAAATAGGTGGCCGCCCACGGGCGGGAGCGTCCCAAGACCGGGTATTGATACCTGACCAAGCGGTAATAGTCCCTGAACGATAGAGTACTGACCCGGCGCCAGATTAAAATTGTGAGGCCCCGCCGCGGCTATAAGTTTGCTGGTCATTATGGGTGTGCCCGCTGAAGTTCTACAGTAGATCTCATCGTTAATACATCTGAAGCACGAATTATATTTTTAATATCAACACAAATTGCTATATCTATTTGGTAAGTTCCGTTTCCATCAAAACCCTTTCTTCTGTCTACAATAGACTCTCTGTATGTACAAATTTTACGTGATTCTTTAACGCATGTAAATCCCAGAGACTCTATTTCGCTCATGACCTTTACACTTCCGTCATTGTTAATTATGGATTTATATACCAAACGCTTGGGAAGAATCGGTTGAAATGGTCTGCTGCCGATTATTGTTGGGCACTCACCCTCTCTACTTTCTTCCTTTGTGTCAGGAATTTCAGCCCAGGCCATTCCAGATAGTAGTATGTGGTCAAGCGGCCTTGACTCGTTACTAAATGAATATCGCTCGGATGCCATTGATTTGCATGAAAACGCAAAGAATATAAGTATAATTAGCGAGGAGATATTGATACATATGCTTCTACTATTACTTAAGCGCCACCTCATCACCGCTCTCTCCCTGCTTCATTGACCGCCTTCGCCACCGGCGACCACAGGTAGTCCATCACCCGCCGCCGCCCGGTCACCACCTCGGCCGTCGCCGACATGCCGGCCGTGAGGGTCGCAGGCCTGCCGTCCACCATGAGCCGGGTTTGCGTCAGCTTTACACGCACAGGAAACACTAATCCTCGCTGCTGATCTACAGTTGAATCGGGGAGAGGAGGGACCCGCGTCCCGCAGGGACGTGGGAGGTGAGGGGATGAGAGGTGCGTTGACGCCATCGCTGTGGTTCCCCTCACCCTCCCAGCCCTTCGCTCTCGCTCAGGACCGGGCCCCTCCCTCTCCCCGGAGGGGCGAGGGGCTTTGCTTCTCTCCGAGCGGCAGGAGCCCCAGGAGGCTGATCGCCGCCGCCGCGCTGAGATAGAGCCCCACCCACCCTAGGCCGCCGTGGGTGGCCAGCGCTTGCGCCAAGATCGGGGACAGACCGCCGCCGAGGATGCCGCCGACGTTGAAGGCCATGGAGGCGCCGGTGTAGCGCACTCGCGCCGGAAACAGGCCCGGCAGCCACGCCCCCAGCGGCCCGTAGACGAACCCCATCACGAACAGGGCCAGACATAAAAAGGCGCCGACCCCCGCAAGCGAGCCCGAGCCCATCATCGGCGCCAGCAAGAACCCCATCGCCACCGCCAGGCCGCAGCCGATCGACAGGACTCGGCGGGGATTGCTGCGGTCGGAAAACCAGGCGGAGGCGACGATACCCGCCGCCAAAAAGAGAATGGCCCCCAGCTCCACCGTCAAAAAGGTGCGGCGGTCGTAGCCGAGGGTGGTCGTGCCGTAGCCCAGCGCAAAGGCGGTGGCCAGGTAGAAGATGGCGAAACAGGCCACCACCGCGAAGGCCCCGCCGATGCTCTCGCGCGGATAGTCGCGCAGCACCTCGAGCAGGGGCGCCTTCGCCGGCGGGGCGGCGCTGAGGGCGGCCTTGAAGGCCGGGGTCTCGGTCAGCTTCAGTCGCACCCAGAGGCCGAGCGTCACCAATGCGGCGCTAGCCAGAAACGGCAACCGCCAGCCCCAGCTCTTGAACTCGGCCGGGGTGAGCAGAATGCCCAGCAGCAGGAACAGCCCATTGGCGGCGATAAAGCCCACCGGGGCGCCCAGCTGGGGGAACATGCCGAACCAGGCGCGGCGGCCGGGCGGCGCATTCTCCACCGCCAGGAGCGCCGCCCCGCCCCATTCGCCGCCGAGGCCGAAGCCCTGTCCGAAGCGCAGCAGGCACAGCAGCAGGGGCGCGATCCAGCCGACCATGGCGTAGGTGGGCAGGAGGCCGATGGCGACGGTCGATCCGCCCATCAGCAACAAGGACGAAACCAGGGTGGACTTGCGCCCGATCCGGTCGCCGAAATGGCCAAACACCACCGCGCCGATCGGCCGGGCCAGGAAGGCGATGCCGAAGCTGGCGTAGGCGGCCAGCAACTGCAGCGAGGCGGAGGACGAGGGAAAAAAGGCCGGCCCGAACACCAGGGAGGCGGCGGTGGCGTAGATATAGAAGTCGTAGAACTCCACCGCCGTGCCCACCAGGCTGGCCAGCAGCACCCGACGGTGGGCGGCGGCTCCGGTGGGGGCGCTGACCCCTGTGGGATCGCCAATTTCTAATGACATGAATTCCGACCGATGCTGGCCCTCGCCGGCCAATGCCCGAATGCGAGCGCGAGCTATCGAGGGATGGTGCGGTCGGGGAGACTCGAACTCCCAAGGGTTGCCCCGACGGTACCTAAAACCGTTGCGTCTACCATTCCGCCACGACCGCGCAGAAACGGCTCTATAGCGGGCGGGGCGTGTTCAGCAAGTAAATCGTCGCCCTAAGCCAGGGGATGCAGGCCGACGAGCTTTGGCTTGAGCTTACGACGCGTTGACAATGGTTCGCCAGGGCGCAAGCTAAGCCGGATAATTGGAGCGCGCCCTTGACCCTAGATCGCACGGCGGCCGTGGCTGCGGCCATTGTCCTCGCCGCGGGACTGATCGTCGGCGGCGCCCTGGTCGGCCGGGGGGTGGTGAACGCCCGCACCGGCGAGCGCATCGTCACGGTGCGCGGCCTCGCCGAACAGGAGGTGAAGTCCGACCTCGCCATATTGCCGCTGCGTTTCACCGAGACGGGCGATGTGCTGGAGGACGTGCAGGGCAAGATCGACGCCGACACCACCGCAGTGAAGAAATTCCTCGCCGACCAGGGCTATAGGCCCGAGGAGATGGATCTTGGCCGCCTGCAGGTGACCGACACCCGCGCCAATCAGCAACGCGACGTGCCCGCCCGCTTTGTGGTGGCCCAGACTGTGCTGGTCCGCACCCGCGATGTGGATCGGGTGCAGTCGACCACGCGCGCCCTCTCCGTTCTGGTGCGCCAGGGGGTGGTGCTGCAGGACTTCAACGGCCCCTCCTACATCTTCACCCGTCTGAACGACGTCCGGCCGGGGATGATCCAAAAGGCGACCCAGAGCGCGCGTTCGGGGGCCGAGCAGTTCGCCAAGGACTCGGGCGCCGCCCTGGCCGGCATCCGCAACGCCACCCAGGGCTCGTTCGAGATCATGCCCCGCGATCAGACCGAAGGCGGGGACAACAGCGCGGACGCCTCTTTGGTGAAGCACCTGCGCGTGGTGACCACCATCACCTACAATTTGAAGTGATCGCTAAAGTCGTCCGAGCAGCACCAGGATGATGATGATGACCAGGATCAGGCCAAGGCCGCCGGAGGGAAAATAACCCCAGGAACGGCTGTGACCCCAGCGGGGCAAGGCGCCGATGAGAAACAAAATCAGAACAACGATAAGAATAGTGCCAAGCATGGCGGGCGCCCCTGTGGTCGGCTCGCAATCAATCGGCTCTCCGAGATCGTAACGGCCTAGTTCAAGCCGGGTTCCGCTCTTCGTAAAGTTCGGCCAGCACCTCGGGAACCAGCCCCGGCAGATCTTCCGAGATCAGCCCCGGACCGAAGTCCGATCCCGCCGCACCGTGGATCCAGGCCCCCGCGCAGGCAGCGGCGAATGCGTCCATGCCCTGGGCCATGAGGCCGCCGATCAGTCCGGCCAAGACGTCTCCCGAACCGGCGGTGGCCAGCCAGGGAGCCCCATCGGTGTTGACGGCGGCGCGGCCGTCTGGCGCCGCGATCGCCGTGTCGGCGCCCTTGAGCAAGATCACCGCGCCCGAGCGCCGGGCGGCCTGGCGCGCCGCTTCGATCCGGCTCGGGGACGCGGCCAGGAGCCCCGGAAACACCCGTTCGAACTCCCCGGGATGAGGGGTGAGGACGTCCCGGTCCCCAAGGGCGGCGAACAGGGTTTCGGGATCGTCCTTGAAGCTGGTCAGCGCGTCGGCGTCGACCAACAGGGCGGCGTCGGTCCCTGCTAACGCCAGGAGGTTGGCGCGGGTCGCCTCCCCCACCCCGGCCGCTGGGCCGATCACCACGGCGGAGGCCTTGGCGGCGAGCGCGCTAAGGTCGGCCGCATCCTTGAACGGCGCCAGCATCACCGCCTCCAGATGGGCGGCGTTGACCAGCAGGGCGCTCGGCGGCGACAGCAGGGTGACCAGGCCGGCGCCGATCCGAAGGCCGCCCCTGGCGCAAAGCCGCGCCGCGCCGGTCTGGCTGGCCCCGCCGGAAACCACCATCAGGTGGCCGCGCCGGCTCTTGTGCGAAGCGCTATCCGGCCAGGGAAACCCTTCAAGCCACAGTTCCGGCAGGTTCTCGAACAGCTGGGCGGCCTTAGGCGCCGCCAGGCCGATATCCACCACCGCCACCTCGCCGCAAAGCTCGCGCCCCGGCTCCAGCACATGGGCCGGCTTCTTTCGGTGAAAGGTGACGGTGAGGGCGCAAGGGGGGGCGTAGTCCAGGGGCTTGCCGGTGTCGCCGTCGAGGCCGGAAGGCAGATCGACCGCGACAATGGGGAGTCTCATCGCCGCCGCGGCCTTCAGCACCGTCTGCAGGTCGGCGTCGAGCGGCCGCTTCAGTCCGGCGCCGAAGAGGGCGTCGACCACCAGCCCAGCATCGTCCAGCGCCTCGACGGCGAGGGCGCGCACATCCCCCGGCCAGCGCCGCGCCGCCTCGGCGGCGTCGCCGCTGAGCGCATCCCGCGCGGTTCCGGCCACACTCACCGGCCAGCCTGCGTCGGCCAGGGCGCCGGCGATCACATAGCCGTCGCCGCCATTGTTCCCCGGGCCGCAGAGCACCACGGTCGGGCATGGCGGAAAGCGGGCCACGATGGCGCTCGCCGCCCCCTCCCCCGCCCGCTGCATCAGGGCAAAGCCCGGCGCGCCGGCGGCGATGGCGGCTCGGTCGGCGGCGCCCATCTCGCCGACCGTGAGGATTTCAATCATCCTCAAAGAATTCCCGTCACGGCGGCGCGGCCGAGCTCCACCAGCTTCAGCACGCCATTTTCCACCTCGAACACGGTGATCGAAGCATGGTCGGGCTGAAAGTTCATCACACGGTTCGATCCGGTGGCCACCGAGACGGCGGCGTTCAGGGCGACGAAGTGGCTGAAGATGGCGCCGCCGGCATTGCGCGCCACCGCCTCTGCCACCCGGTCGCGCCACAACAGGTAGTCGATCTCGCCCTCGATCAGGGCCCAGTCGGTGGCGAAGGCCCGGCGCAGCCAGGCGCCCCGCTCGGAATCGGCCATGCCGTGGGGGGCCGGCACCTCCGCCACCGCCGGCTCGACCACCGGTTCGATCCCCAGCATCTCACTGAACGGCCGGGCCGTCTCCTTGCAGCGGCGCAGCGGCGAAGTGACCACCGACCTTGGGCGATGCTCGGGCGGCAGGGCCATCAGAGCCTCGGCGGCCTTCTTGGCCTGATCGCGCCCGTCCAGGTCCAGCCCGGGATCGATGTCCGCCAACTGAGCGCCCCAGGTGGAGGCCGGTTTGCCATGGCGGATCATGTAGACGCGGGACATCTTAGCCTTGCTTGATTCTGGACGAGCAGGCCGAGCCCCCGCCCACCATTGTTGCGACGTTTCCGGGTCTACCAACGGCTTCGCTGGATTTCAGCTCCATCAAAGTTGCTTGATCGAACGTTGCGTCGGGGGCAAGCGGCGCGGCGCCACAAGGCCGCTTCATCGAAGAGCCCAGGAACTCGGCGCCGGAGGCCAAGGCCGGATCGCGCTTTGCGGCTGCGACACGCGCGCATAGGTGGTTGAGCCGCTGACGGAAGAAGGCGCCGTCCCGCGTCCACGGGCCCACGGGTCGGGGTGGCGATCGATGGGCTCAGCGGCCCGAGCGTCGCATCGGCGTAGGCTCGCGCGCTAAACGGCCCATCCCGATCGGCGCCGGCGTCCTGTTGCTCACAAACCCTCCGGTTGTCATGGCGCCCCAAGGGTCGAAGGCCGCCCCCTCATCGCCCAGTGGATTTCCCAGATGACTAATATATGATCGTTGCCTGATGTATTTTTAAGCGCATTGGAACAAAGCTACGCGGTGAGGGAATGCGCGCCGTTCGCGACTTGCGAGGCCTACTCGCGAAATGCTCCCTAAAAACGGATCGAATGACCGATCTCACACCCACTTTACCCTGGCGAGCCCATGAAGAAGATCGAAGCCGTCATCAAACCGTTCAAACTGGACGAAGTGAAAGAGGCGCTACAAGAACTCGGCGTGCAGGGCATGACCGTGCTCGAGGCAAAGGGTTATGGTCGCCAAAAAGGCCATACTGAGCTTTATCGCGGCGCCGAGTATGTGGTGGACTTCCTGCCCAAGATCAAAATCGAGGTGATCGTGCAGGACGATCAGCTGGTCGGCGCCATCGAGGCCATCACCGCCGCCGCCCGCACCGGCCGCATCGGCGACGGCAAGATCTTCGTCTCCGACTTGTCGGACGTGATCCGCATCCGCACCGGCGAAAGCGGCGCCGCCGCGATTTGATCGCCTTCCGGTCAGGCAGGCCCTTGGCGCTTGCCTGACCCTGTTAAAAACTGTTTTACGGCCCCACGCGGCCATGCGCCACGGCGCCAGATTTGAGGACCCTATGACCCCGGCAGAAATTCTGAAGAAAATCCAGGACGAGGAAATCAAATACGTCGACGTGCGCTTCACCGACATTCGCGGCAAGATGCAGCACGTCACGTTCGATATCTCCCTGGTGGACGACGACTTCCTCTCCGACGGCACCATGTTCGACGGCTCATCCATCGCTGGCTGGAAGGCGATCAACGAGTCGGACATGAAGCTGCGGCCCGACCTGACCACCGCCTACATCGACCCCTTCTATCAGCAGACCACCCTTTTCCTGTTCTGCGACGTGCTGAACCCGGACACCAACGAGCCCTATAATCGCGACCCCCGCTCGATGGCCAAGAAGGCCCTGACCTACGTCCAGTCCTCAGGCGTGGGCGACATGGTGTACTTCGGCCCGGAAGCCGAGTTCTTCGTGTTCGACGATGTGAAGTGGTCCACCGATCCCTGGAACACCGGCTATTCCTTCGACTCCATCGAACTGCCGTCCAATACCGGCAAGTCTTACGAGGAAGGCAATATGGGCCACCGCCCCGGCCCCAAGGGCGGCTACTTCCCCGTCAATCCGGTGGACTCAGCCCAAGACCTTCGCGGCGAAATGCTGTCGGTGATGTCCGAGCTGGGCCTGGATGTGGAAAAGCACCACCATGAAGTGGCGCCGGCCCAGCACGAACTGGGTCTGAAGTTCTCCGACCTGCTGACCATGGCCGACCGGCTGCAGCTCTATAAGTACGTGATCCACAACGTGGCGGCCGCCTATGGCAAGACCGCCACCTTCATGGCCAAGCCGATGTTCGCCGACAACGGTTCGGGGATGCATGTGCACCAATCGATCTGGCGCGACGGCAAGCCGCTGTTCGCCGGCGACAAGTACGCTGGCCTCTCCCAGGAATGCCTGTGGTACATCGGCGGCGTCATCAAGCACGCCAAGGCCATCAATGCCTTCGCCAACTCCACCACCAACTCCTACAAGCGCCTGGTGCCGGGCTATGAAGCCCCGGTGAAACTGGCCTATTCGGCCCGCAACCGCTCGGCCTCCATCCGCATCCCCCACACCGACAGCCCGAAGGGCAAGCGGATCGAGTGCCGCTTCCCCGATCCCATGGGCAATCCCTACCTGACCTTCGTCGCCCTCTTGATGGCCGGCCTGGACGGCATCGAGAACCGCATCGATCCGGGCGCTCCGGCCGACAAGAACCTCTACGATCTGCCGCCGCGCGAAATGAAGAAGGTGCCGGAAGTCTGCGGCTCCCTCAAGGAAGCTCTGGAGAACCTCGATAAGGACCGCGCCTTCCTCAAGAAGGGCGGGGTGATGGATGACGATTTCATCGACAGCTACATCGAGCTGAAGATGGAAGAGGTGCACCGCCTGCAACTCCATCCCCACCCGGTGGAATTCGACATGTACTACAAGTGCTGATCGCCTGATCTCAGCGATGCGCGTTCAAGGCCGGGGCTCATGCTCCGGCCTTTTCGTTGGGCGGCGATATCGAAGCCCTCGCCCCGCCGGGGGGCATCGTCCCTGATTTGAGGGCCATCCCCTTAAAACCGCCGCCAGATCGCCACCACCGGGCCACCGGCGATCGGATCCTCGCGGCCCCAGACGGTTTGCCGCCAGCCGGCCTGCAGGCTCCAGCGGCCGAGTTGGCGCACCAGGGAGGCTTCCAGCTTGCTCCATGCCGGCGCCACCGGGTGGGCGTCGGCGCGGCCGTTATAGCTCTGCACGAACACCTGCCAATGGCGGGCAACGGTGACACCCATGGTGAGATCGAGGTGGGTCTCATCCGCCAAACCCGAGCGCCAATAACGGGCGAGTTGCACCTCGGTGAACACAGGGCGCTCTCGATACGTGAAAGAGCGTCCAGCCAACAGCCGCGCCTCAAAGTCGCTGTTTCCCTGATGGGGCAGGCTGTAGCCGGCGTTGCGCCCGACCCCGTCATAGATCCCGCCCAGATAAAGGCTGACCACCCATGAGGATCGATCGATCAGGGCGTAGCGCAGGCCGAGCTCGATCGGTCCGCGCCCGCCGTAGCGGATGAATTCATCCTCCCCATCGGTCAGCCCGGCCTTGCCCTGCAGGGTCAGCCGGTCGGTCAGGCCGTGTTCGACGAAGACCGATAGGTTGTCGTCATAGAGGCGGGGTATCGTCGCGCGGTTTCCGCTGGGGTCGAAGGCTCGATCGGCCCGCTCGTCCTCGAACTTGAAAATGGCCTGGGTCTCGCCCGCCGGCGTCGGCCAGGCGCCCGCGAACGCCACCGACCGCAAGAGGCAGGGCGTAGCCGCCGCCAAAGCCACACCCAAACACCTGCCGCCACGCCGCCGATAACGCCCCATGAACGCCCCACCCGCTACCCGGATGACGCTTGCATGGGGTTAAATACAATGTCAAGTTTATGATGCGTATCCTGGCGACTGGCGGTCGAGTTTGCGCAGGAACCCCGGCCAGGCCAGCATGGCGACCGCGCCCGGGCCCATGCCGCCGGTCTGAGCGACGACCGCATCCTGGGCCGCCTGCGGGGCGAACATCAGGCCGTCTCGGCCGGCGGAAAGGGCGTACACCTGCTGGGCGCAGGCCTTTTCCAGGAAGAACATCTGCAGCCAGGCGACCGCCGCGCTGGAGCCCGCCGAGAGGGCGCCGTGATTGCGCAGCAGCATCAGGTTCTTGTCCCCAAGGTCGGCCACGAGCCGCTCGCGCTCGTCCAGGTTCAGGGCGATGCCCTCATAGTCGTGATAGGCCAGCTGGGGCCGAACGATCAGGGCGTGCTGGCTGATGGGAAGCAGCCCCTCCCGGTGGGCGGCCACCGCCACCCCGTGGTCGGAATGCAGGTGAATGACGCAGGTCGCGTCCTCGCGCGCCGCATGGATGGCGGAATGGATGGTAAAGCCCGCCGGATTGATGAAATAGGGGGTCTCCTGGACGATCTTCCCCTCAAGATCGACCTTGACCAGGGCCGAGGCGGTCATCTCGTCGAAGAAGACGCCATAGGGGTTGATCAGGAAATGGTGCTCGGGGCCCGGCACGCGCAGGGAGATGTGGGTGAAGATGGCGTCATCCCAGCCGTGCAAAGCCGACAATCGATAGAGGGCGGCGAGGTCCACCCGCGCCTGCCATTCCGCCTCATCCACCCGGCCCCGCAGGGACGGTACGCCGATCAACGATCCGTCGGCCATGACAGCTCTCCCGATTGTTTTACTCAGAATCCGCCCGAACGACCCGAAGGTCAAGCGAGGTCGCCGGAGCGCCGCGCCGCGAACCGGGTTTGACAGGCGCCGCGCATCCGGCCATTGCGGATGCGCCCGCCACAGCGCCATGGGGTTCTTCTTGCCGAATACGCCGCCGTTGACATTGGCCTTCACCGCCTCAGACCGGCCCGAAGCCGAAGAGGCGCGCGACCGGCTGATAGCGCGCTATGGCCGCCATGAAGAGGCCGGGGCGGACGTGATCGTGGCCTTAGGTGGCGACGGCTTCATGCTGGAGACCCTGCATCGCACCCTGCCGGAAGCCAAGCCGATCTACGGCATGAACCGGGGTTCGGTGGGCTTTCTGATGAACGATTATGCGGAAGAGAACCTTTTGCAACGCATCGCCGCGGCGGAGCGGGCGACGATCCATCCCCTCTGCATGGTGGCCATAGACCGCCAGGGCGCGCAGCACAAAGGGGTCGCCATCAACGAGGTGTCGCTGCTGCGCCAGACCCGACAGACCGCCAAGCTGCGGGTCTCCATCGACGGCAAGGTGCGGGTGGAAGAGCTGATGTGCGACGGGGCCCTGGTCTGCACGCCGGCCGGCTCCACCGCCTACAACCTCTCCGCTCACGGACCGATCATCCCCCTCACCACCAAGGCCTTGGCCCTGACCCCCATCTCCGCCTTTCGGCCGCGGCGCTGGCGCGGCGCCCTCTTGCCCCACACCGCAAAGGTGACCTTCCAGGTGCTTGAGCCGGAAAAGCGGCCGGTGAGCGCGGTGGCCGACAACTTTGAGGTGCGCGATGTGGTGGAGGTGCAGGTGGTGGAGAACCGCGACATCAGCCTGGTGATGCTGTTCGACGCCGGCCGGTCCCTGGAAGAGCGCGGGCTCACCGAACAGTTTTCCGCCTAGGGTTCCATCTGCACCAGTTGTTAAGCCGCTCTGGCCTATGATCGACAAGCAACACCCTCGCCGCCGCGCAGAACGCCGCGAAATGGAAGTCTTGTCATGTCGAACCTCGCGCCCAACCGTGCTTTCACTCCTGGGGCCGGCGCAGTCGCCGTCAACGGACAGTCCGAAGTCATCCAGGTGCCCAACACCCTGCGGCTGAAGGTCGGCTCGCGCTTCGGCGGTCTGAACGCCGGGGCGGTGGCCAAGGCGGAGGCGGCGCTAAAGAGCCTCTCCTCCCAGTTCAGCCAATGGCTGCGCGACGAACTCGATAAGCTGGAAGCCGCCCGCGCCGCGGTGCGCGAACTTGGCCTGACCAAGGACACCGGCGACAAACTCTACACCCACGCCCACGACCTGAAGGGTCTGGGCGGCACCTATGAATTCCCCATCATCACCCGCATGGCCGGCTCGCTCTGCAAGCTGATCGAAACGCCGGAACAGCGGCTGACGGCTCCGATGAAGCTGGTGGACGCCCACATCGACGCCATCCGCGCCGCCGTGCGCGACGACATCCGTGACGACGCCAACCCCATGGGTCGGGTCTTAGCCCAGGAACTGGAACGCCAGGTGGCCGCCTACATCGCCGCCGAAAAAGGCTCCGCCGCCCGGCCGTAACCGGCCTTGCCGTTTGCGCGGCTTCGCCTTCGGATAAACCATTGCCAGGAGTTGGGCGTGGCGACGACGATCGCCGCGGCGATCGGGTGTTCTGCGCCAGCCATTGCAGGTTCATGCGGGTAGGAAAATCTCCAGGCCCAGCCCTCGGTCAGAGGTATCTGACGGCGACAGCGTCTAGGCGATGGCGCGCTGGCGATGCACCTGCCGCTCGCGGCCCAGGCGATCCATCTTCTCCAAAAGATAGTCAGTATCCTCGCGCCCGCCGGCGTTGGGCTGGGTCAAGAAGCGCTGCAGCATCCGCTCCTGAAACTTGGCGACGCTGAACTGGCCGCCTTCCAGCTGCAAGGTGTGAAAGGTGTCCACCCCCGCCCGAAAGGCCGGGAACAGTCGCGGCGGCAGGCTGGCCCGCTCATAGATGGCCCGAAGACCCAGCGGTCCGGCGTCATGGATCATCAGCCACACCCGGTGATGGGCCACCCCGGCCAGCTCGGCGACAGCCCATTCGAAAAAGGCCATGTGCCCGTGGGCCAGGGCCCGCAGCATCAGCGAGGGGGTCAGCCGTTCCTGATGGTGCAGGTGGGCGGTGAAGGCGCCCATGTCTGCCGCCGTTCCGGCCTGATCGACGATGTCCAGAGTCGCACGCTCGCGCACGCCCAGGGCGATGTGGATGGCGGTTTCGGGGGATAGCTGGTGCTTGTCCACCAGATGCTGGCGCACCCTGTCGGTGACCAGGTCCACCAGGCGCTCGGCGATCGAAAGAGGCAAGACCTTGCGGTAGGCGACGGCGGTGGTCACCCCCTCGCTGGCGGCGAAACGATCCACCACCTGGCGCAGGCTCTTTTCGGAAAAGGCGGCGTTGTCGTTGGCGACGGCGGCCTTCACCGCCTCTTCGCCCGCATGATCGGCGATGGCACCGGTCACCGTCTCCGACAGCAACTCGCGCCGGGCGATGGCCAGCTGCTTCAGGGTCGAGGAGGCGCGCAGCACCTCCACCAGGTCCCCATCTGTGAAGGCGGGCGAGAAGCTCAGCACCGGGCCGGCGACGCTTTCCACGTCCCGCGCCAAGGTCAGGGCCACATCCCGCGGTAGGGCGGGGGAATTTTTCAGGGTGACGGCGAGGGCGCGGCGCACCAGCTCGGCGGCGTCGGCGGCCATCAGGCGCAGCACCTCCTCGGCGGCGTGGCGCTCCTCATCGGAGACCCCGGCGTCGATGCGGCGGCAGAGGCGATGGGCCACGGCGGCGCGGGCGTCTTCGGTGGGCCCGCGCACCAGGGCGCGGATGTCGGTTTCGGTCAAAGCGGCTCTGGTCACGGCCATGTCGCCCTCCCGGCGTCTTAGTGGTCGAACTATCTACGGCTCGGCTTAATACGAGGTTTACCCTCCCCTTCCCGCCGGCTCGTCGGCGGCCCTATTCGCCCTTGGCCTGGGCCTGGCGGGCGTTGGAAAGGATGCTGAGCAGATCGGCGGAGAACATCGAGGTGGCGGGGCTCTTGTCGTTGCCGTCGCCCATGATGAACTTGACCAGCATCTCCTGCTCGCGCGCCCGCTCCGAGCGGCCCGCCGAGGCGTAGGTGACAAAGGCGCCCTGGCCGGGGTCTGCGTCGATGGGGACGCTATCGCCGCCGCCGGTGTGGCTGAGGTTGTTGTAGACTTCGCTGACGGTCAGGGCGCGCCCGTCTCGATAGAAGACCCCGTGGTTGGCGGCTGCGGCGTCATGAAACAAGGCGGCGGCGACGCCGTTAGGGCTCGACTGCACCGCTTCGATCAGCTTGGCGGAGCCTTGCGGGCCCAGAAAGTGGGCGGCGTAGAGCTCTCCGCCCGTGGGCTCGCGCCCCACCCGCCCGCGCAGATAGGCCGCCGAATCGGAGACCAGTTCCCCCGCCATCACCGCCGCGCAGTGGGGATCGAGCCGCAGATCCATCACCACCTTGCGCGCCTCTTCCCCCGAGGGCACGTGATAACGTCCGTCCGAGCCCATCTGGATCAGATCCGCATAACGGGCATAGCCGTGGGCGCTGCCGTGTTGCTTCAAGGTGGAAAGCCAGGTCTGCTCGACGAACTGGAACAGGCCTGCCGCGCTGGAGGTGGAGGCGTGGGCGCTGGCGTCCAGGCCGCTTTCCCGCTTCGCTGTACGCATCAGAAAGCCGAAGTCCACGCCAGTGGATTGCGAGGCGGTGCGAACCGCCTGCTCCACGGCGCTGAGGGCGTTTATCGAGGATACGGCCATAGGCAGGAATTGCCGGGGTTATGGTTAACAGACGGTTTCCATGCTTTGGCGCACCGCCACGCTGGCCCTCGCCGCCCCAGCCCGCTAGAAGGCGAAAACTTTTGAACGAGGAAGCGAAACCATGGCCGACGACGCAGAAAACACCTTGATCCTGACCCTCGAGGGCGGGCCTGTGACCATTCGTCTCCGCCCCGACCTGGCTCCCGGCCACGTGGAGCGAATCAAGGAGCTGGCGCGCGAGGGCTTTTACGACGGCGTCGTCTTCCACCGGGTGATCCCGGGCTTCATGGCCCAGGGCGGCGACCCCAAGGGCGTGGGCATCGGCGGCTCTGACAAGCCGAACTTGAAGGCGGAATTCTCCAAGGAGCCCCATGTGCGCGGCGTCTGCTCCATGGCCCGCACCAATGATCCCAACTCGGCCAACAGCCAGTTCTTCATCTGCTTGGACGACGCCCGCTTCCTCGACAACCAATACACCGTCTGGGGCGAGGTGATCGACGGCATGGACGCAGTGGACGCCCTGCCCAAGGGCGAACCGCCCAAGACCCCCGGCAAGATGATCTCCATGAAGATCGCCGCCGACGTCTAAGCGGCGTAGTTACGGCCTGCGGCTGAAGGTGGCGAGCAGGCCGTAGTGATCGGAGCCGGCGCGGCGGAGGCGGGTGATCGCCTGCGTCCGCCAAGCCGGTCCGGCGTAGATCTGGTCGATGGGCAGAATGGCGAAGGGCGCCGGGCGGTTCAGCCGGGCGATCATCGCCGGCCAGGTCGGGATGCCATGGGTGCGGCGGGTGAGCGGCTCAAGGTCTCGGTCTTGGCCTTTCAGGGCGAAACTCCACGGGGTGAGGTTGAAATCCCCGGTCAGGATCATGTCCGCGTCCCCATGCCTGCGCACGAAGCGAGCCAGGAACGGACGCTGCATCTCCTGCCCCCCATGGGGAAACGGCCAGGCGTAGTGGGTAGTGGCCAGGGTGAAGGGCCGCCCGTCCGGCGCCGTGGTGCGGCCCCAGACGATGGTCTCGGTCAGCTCCGGCCGGCGGGGATCGGAGGTGACCTGGCAGCCGTAGCCCGTGAAGGGCCGTTTAGAAAACAGCACCATGTCCGCCGGACAAAGGCGTTTGCCGGGCGTGCGGTAAGGATAGTCCTTGGCCAGTTCCTTGACGCCGACGTGGGCCAGGGACCAGCTCATCTCGATCAGGGCTACGGCGTCCGCTTTCGTTTCGCGCACCCGCTGCATCACCGCTTGCGGATCGGCGTTGTCGGACCAGGTGTTGAAAGTGACGATGCGCAGGGCGGCCGGGGATCCAATGCGGCCGCCCGCGGGAATGAACAGGCCCTTGGCCGCCTCTGGCAAGATCTCGGCGCCGCCGATCAGCCCCGCAACCAC
>JAMFTA010000199.1 GCA_026225565.1 Caulobacter sp.
GATGTTTCGCGCCAATACGGTCTATGAGGGCCAGTACCTGCTCGGCACCTCCATCGCCCGGCCCCTGATCGCCAAGAAACAGATCGAGATCGCCCGTCGCGTCGGGGCCGACGCGGTCAGCCACGGCGCCACCGGCAAGGGCAACGACCAGGTGCGCTTCGAGCTCGGCTACTATGCCCTGGAGCCCGACATCCACGTCATCGCCCCCTGGCGCGAATGGGACTTCAAGAGCAGAGAAGCCCTCTTGGATTTCGCCGAGAAGCACCAGATCCCTATCGCCAAGGACAAGCGCGGCGACGCCCCCTTCAGCGTCGACGCCAACCTTCTGCACTCCTCCTCCGAGGGCAAGGTCTTGGAAGATCCTGCCGTGCCGGCGCCGGAATTCGTGCACATGCGCACCATCGCCCCGGAAGACGCTCCCGATAAGCCGCACGTCTTCACAATGGATTTTGAGAAGGGCGATCCTGTCGCCATCGACGGCCAGGCGCTCTCCCCAGCCGCCCTACTGACCAAGCTGAACGAGCTCGGCCATGACAACGGGATCGGGCGGCTCGATCTCGTCGAAAACCGCTTCGTCGGCATGAAGTCGCGCGGCGTCTACGAGACCCCCGGCGGGACCATCCTTCTGGCCGCCCACCGGGGCATCGAATCCATCACGCTCGACCGCGGGTCGATGCACCTGAAGGACGAGCTGATGCCTCGCTACGCCAGCCTGATCTACAACGGCTTCTGGTTCGCGCCCGAACGGCTGATGCTGCAGGCGGCCATCGACCTGTCGCAGGAGTGGGTCGCCGGCCAGGTCACGGTGAAGCTCTACAAGGGCAATGTCACCGTCATCGGCCGCACCAGCCCCTACTCCCTCTACGACCAGGACCTGGTCACCTTCGAGGAGGGCAAGGTGGCCTACGACCACAACGACGCCGCCGGCTTCATCAAGCTGAACGCCCTGCGCCTGCGCGTCGCCGCCAAGCGGGATGCGCGCAACCGTTAGCGCCAACCGCCTCCCGGAACCAGTGAACGTCGGCGGAGGCTATTGCCAAGCCTCCGCCATCCCCTACCATCGCTGAAAATGCGGCGCCGGTGCGCGCCGATGGGGGAGAGACTCGCCATGACTGCGTTGGTCGCCATCGTCACCGTTTTGGTGCTGCTGTTTTATTTCTGGACCTGTGTCGGGGTCGGCAAGGCGCGTAGGACCTATGAGGTCGCCGCCCCCACCATGACCGGACCGCCGGAGTTTGAGCGGGCAGTGCGGGTGCAGGCCAACACCCTGGAATGGTTGGTCATCTTCCTGCCGGCCATGTGGCTGTTCGCCGCCTATGTGCTGCCGATCGGCGCGGCGCTCTTGGGCCTGGCCTGGATCGGTGGGCGCTACATCTACATGCAGGCCTATATAAAAGAGCCCAAAAGCCGCAGCACCGGCTTCGCCATCCAGGGCCTGGCCACCGCCGTCGCCCTGTTCGGCGGTCTGATCGGCGCGGTGGTCAGCCTGTTCACTGGCGGCGGCGGATCGTAACGGCCTGTCTGCGTCACCCATGCCGTTCCCTGTCGATCCGCAGAAGTACCTGCTGTTTCTTGGCGTGCTGGCGGTGCTCGCCTGGGCGCCGGGGCCGGCCAACCTATTCTCCGTCGCCAATGGGGCGCAGCGGGGCCGCAAGGCCGCGCTGATGGGGATGCTGGGCATGAACACAGGCTCGCTCTGCTGGTTCGCGGCGGCGGCGTTGGGGCTGGGCGCCCTGGTGGCGGCCTTTCCGCTTGTGTTCAAGGCGCTGACCGTCTTGGGCGCGCTCTATGTGGCGTGGCTGGGGGCCAAGTCACTTTGGTCGGCCTGGCGCGACCGCAGCGAAGCCCCCCACGGCCACATCAAGCTTGGGCGTTCGGCCTTTTATGACGGGCTGATGGTGCAGATCACCAATCCCAAGGCGCTCTTGTTCTTCACCGCCGTCCTGCCGCCGTTCATCGACGTGCGCCGTCCCCTGTTGGCGCAGCTGAGCGCCTTCGCCGCCGGCGTGATCGCCATGGACGGCGTCAGCATGTCCGCCTATGGCCTGGGGGGCGCGGCCCTCTCGGCCAGGATGACGGAGCCTCGCTTTCGGCGCGGCTTCTCGATGTTCGTCGGTTGCATTCTATTGCTGGCAGCGGGTCTGATCGCCAGCCGGGCCTAGGATGCAACATCCCTGAAACCTATCGTCGGAATTTTCGCTTAATCCCATAATAGAGATATCTGGACCTAGGGAGACTGCCGTCATGAAGCGCTCGTTACTCGCTGTTCTGCTCGTTTCGGGCGCCATGCTCGCCGGGTGCGAGACGGCTACGCCCTACCAGCCCCTCGGCGGCCCCGGGACCCAGGCCTCTGGCGGCTATTTCGACCACCAGATCGAGGCTAACCGCTGGCAGGTGGGATTCAAGGGCAACGACCTGACCGCGCGCGAGACGGTGGAGCGCTATCTGCTCTATCGCTCGGCCGAACTGGCAGTCAGCCAGGGCTATGATTGGTTCGAAGCGGTGGATCGCCACACCGACAAGAAGACCGACACCTACGCCACTGGCGTCGATCCCTATTACGCCGGCTTTGGCGGCGCCTGGGGCCCGCGCTGGGGTCTCTATCGGCGTGGCCTAGGCTGGCGCTATGGCTACTGGGGCGACCCCTTCTGGGGTCCGGGTCCGGTGGACTACAATCAGGTGAACCAGTTCCAGGCGACGGCCGAGGTGATCTTCGGCCACGGGCAAAAGCCCGCCGACCGCCAAGCCTTCGACGCTCACTCGGTGCTGGAGCACCTTGCGGGCGCGGTGCAAAGGCCCAAGGGATAGCGCTCGCTTCCCGCGTCACCCTCGGCCTAGTGCCGAGGGCCCATAGGCGCCGGAGCTCAAATCCGCACTCGACGCTTAATCCGCCCCGTGAATCGCTTCCGCCGCGAATGCCCGCACGTCGCCGATCAACGCCTCCCCCGCCAGGCGCACGATCTGCCCGCCCTTTTCCGGAGTGGCCTGGCCGGGGTCCGAACCCATGCGGCCGTCGGCGTAGCGGGCGCGGAAGTCGGCGGCCTCGCGGATCGGCCCGGTTGGGGCGATGCGGGGAGCGTAGTTGGCCGACTTGATGGCGTCTGGATAGGCGAACTGGGTGATGGCGATCTCCGACGGCGTGGCATGGCTGCCGTGCCCTTCGGGAAACAGGCGGTTGCAGAGCGCCATGACGCCGGGCAGATCCCACCAGTTCTTCAGCTTCAGGGCATAGCCCCGCGCCTCCCGCCGCCAACTGGCTTCGGAATAGATCTCCGAGAAGGCCGCCTCGATGGTGGCGACATTGCCGCCGTGGCCGTTGAGGAAATAAATCTTCTCAAAGCCGTGGGCGGCGAGGGACACCGTCCAGTCGCGCATGGCGGCGATCATGGTCGAGGGGCGAAGCGAGATCGATCCCGGAAACCCTAGGTGATGCTGGGCCATGCCGACATTGAAGGTGGGGGCGATCAGCAAATCCCCCTCGCCATGGGCGTGGTGGGCGATGATCTCTGGGCAGAGCCAGTCGGTGCCTAAGAGCCCCGTCGGCCCGTGCTGCTCGTTGGATCCGATAGGCACCACCACGGTCTTGGAGCGCTCAAGATAGCCTTCGATTTCCGGCCAGGTGGAGAGGGCGAGCAGCATGACCTTTACCCCGTCGCCCCGCCGCCGTTGTTCTCCAGCTCGCCGATAGCGGTCTGCAGGTAGTTCTGAATTCCGATGGCGGCGATCAGGCCGATCTGGGTCTCCAGGAAGTCGATGTGCTCCTCGGTGTCGGAAAGGATGTCGGTGAGGATTTCCCGGCTGACGTAATCTTCCGCCTGCTCGCACTGGCGGATGCCGTCGACCAGGGTGACCCGGCCGCCGAGCTCCAAGGCCAGGTCCGCGTCCATGCCCTCGGGCACGGTCTCGCCGATGCGCAGCTTATTCAGGTCCTGCAGATTGGGCAGGCCGTCCAGAAAGAGGATGCGTTTGATCAGCTTGTCGGCGTGCTTCATCTCGCCGATGGATTCGTCGTAGGTGATCTTGTAGAGCCGGGCGTAGCCCCAGTTTTCGTACATGCGCGCGTGCAAGAAGTACTGGTTGACCGCCGTCAGCTCGTTGGTCAGCACGGAATTCAGAAGGCGGATAATCGCCGGATCGCCACGCATGGCCGTAACCTTTCGCCAGTCAGGCCCCGGAACGGAGCCTATTCAGCGGCGTGACGCAGGGCCTCGGTTCGGCACTGGATCATGCGCCGCATGTCGCAGACGCATTTCGCGCATTGGGGGCGGCTCTGGCAATGGCGGAATATGTCGGCGGGCCGATTGGCGCCGGCCTCAATAGCCGCATGGGCGTCGCGTTCGCGGATGCCGTTACAGTTACAGACGTACATGGGCGAGGGACGCTCCACAGGTTTCGCCCCTCTGATTTAGCACATGCGAACGCCGTTGCAACTCATTCGCAGATATTTTCGCGGGACATTTGCGCGCAGGGTCATGCGGGGTAGTAAGGCGCATGTATCACGCCCACTGCCGCCTCTATCTGATCACCCCGCCGCGCCTGGACGATCTTCCTGCGTTCGCGCGGAGCCTCGATGACGCCTTGGGCGCCGGCGACGTGGCGGCGCTGCAAATCCGGCTGAAGGATGTGGGGGACGAAAAGATCGAAGCGGCGGTGGCTGTGCTGGCGCCCATCGCGCAAAAGCACGGCGTGGCGGTGATCCTGAACGATCGACCGGACCTCGCCGCGCGTCTCGGCTGCGACGGGGTGCACGTGGGCCAGGAGGATACGCCGCTCGCGGAGGCGCGGCGGTTGATGGGCAAGGGCGCCATGATCGGGGTCACCTGCCACGATAGCCGCCACCTGGCCATGGAGGCGGCCGAGGCAGGGGCGGACTATGTGGCCTTCGGCGCCTTCTTCGACACGGCGACCAAGGTGGCGGAGACCCGCGCCGATGTGGAGGTCCTCTCCATCTGGCAGGAGGTGATGGAGGCGCCCTGCGTCGCCATCGGCGGGATCACAGTGGAAAACTGCCGCCCCCTGGTCGAGGCGGGCGCGGACTTCATCGCCGTCTCCGCCGGGGTCTGGGGCCACCCGCAAGGGCCGCCGGCCGCCGTCGCCGCCTTCAACGCCGAGATCGCCGAGGGGCTGAAGGTGCGCGACGCCTACTACGCCTCCATCGCGCCGTAACCTGGAAATGGATCACCGCCTTCGAGCCCGATGGGGTCGCGATGGGCGGCGGCGGCGCCATCCTCGAGGCGAGCCCTGCTCGGCCCGCGCCGGCGGCTAACATAGCCCCACATGGAGCGCCCCTGGCCTTCCGGCTGGGGCGTTTTTTGCCGTTTAGGCTGCGACGTCTGGATAATGCAACTATTTCGCCTATCGGCCATAGCTTTGCAATGAAATCGGAGTACTGCTCATTTTGGAGGAATAGTTAATGGAAAGTAAATTTCCGTATGCTGCGAGCTCGGGAAGCGCGTATTTCGACGAACTCTTCAATTATTTGAATTCGGTTTCCCAGCGAATGCCCCTTGAAGAGCAATCGGAGATATCCGAAGCGATGCTCAACCTTGCTAAGATCAGGGCGAACAGGTGGCGAACCAACTTGCCTCCAGAAGGCGTGACAATCAGCCCTGACGCTTATCGGTCCTCGTTAATCCACCCAGCTGCGTCGCTCTAGAACCGCTATGACGAGCTTTAGAGCGTCGCGTCGCTCGACGTCGGTCGCACACGCCAGCGCGCCTCTGCATGTCTGCGCGGCGCGTTCACCGAACCGCACATGAAGCCGTAGGGCGGCGGCCTCGATCTGACTGCTCGTGCTCTTCATAGGCTCCGTACCCGTTACTGCGTTGGGCGGTTTTGTGGTCTCAGGCGGCTATGTCGGCAACGGGGCATAAGGCCGCGCATTCCCATTGTCCGCGTGAATGGTTAACAACCATACCGTGTTTCTAGCGTGGACTGGGCGCGTTCACCGCCGCCGCCCGCCGCCCGCCAGAGCTTGGCCGCGCCTTGCGTCGCCGCAGCCCCGCCGCTAGGGTCCGCCGCCAAATTCCCCGCATTTTCAGACCGTTCAGAACCCTATGCCCAAGATCAGCTCCACCGCCATCAAGCCCGGCACCGTGATCGAGCACCAGGGGAGCCTGTGGGTGGCGGTGAAGAGCACCCACGTGAAGCCCGGCAAGGGCGGCGCCTTCGCCCAGGTCGAGCTGAAGAATTTGATCGACGGCCGCAAGCTGAACGAGCGCTGGCGCTCGGAAGACAAGGTCGAGCAGATCTCGCTCGATCAGAAGACCTTCTCCTTCCTCTATGAGCAGGGCGACGCCCTGGTGTTCATGGACGGCGCCACCTATGAGCAGATCGAGCTGCAAAAGGACTTCGTGGGCGAGGATCAGGTCCGCTTCCTGCAGGACGGCATGAATGTGCAGATCCAGCTGCACGAGGACCGCCCGATCGGCATCCGGCTGCCCGACACCGTGGTCTTGGAGATCGTCGAGGCCGATGCGGTGGTGAAGAACCAGACCGCCTCCTCTTCCTATAAGCCGGCCAAGGCGTCCAACGGTATGCGCATCCTGATCCCGCCCTATATGGAAGCGGGCGAACGGGTTCTGGTCTCCACCGAAACCGGCGAATATATGCGCCGGGCGGACTGAGCTCAGCGCCCTATTAACGGGGCGGGCGGCGCGGTTTGGCCGGCGCCGTAGAGTGTGAGGGTCAGGGTCTTGCCGTCGGCATAGTCGCGCCCGGTCACCTGGCCGAGGGGCCGCACGGGGCGGCTGAGGGCGGCGGCGCGGGCCAGGAAGGCCGGCGCCTGCTTTTGCCCGACCAGCGCGACGTCGCAGGCGCTCGTCATGGTCTCGGCGGCCTTGGCCGGGGTGTCGGCCAGCAAGGTGGTTGCGGGGCCATGCAGGAAGACCAGGCTCGGCTCATGATAGGGGGTGCTGATCAGCCGCTCGGTTGGGCAGGGCTTGACCGCTTGGGCGAGACGCTCGATGCGCGGGCTCATCCAGAAGGTCTGCAGCTGGGGCGCCGCCACCTGATAGATGTCGAGGCTGGTGAAGACGGCGGCGCCGGCCACCGCCGCAACCGCCCACTCGGGCTTGCGGCTCATCATGCTCCAGATCAAGGCCGCGACGCAGGCGAGGGCCGGGAGGCTGAGCGCCACCGCCAGGGGATCGATGCGGCCGAGGTAGGCCCAGATCGCCGCCGGGGCGGCGACGCTGAGCCCCACGCTGACGGCGATCCAAAGGGCGCAGAAGGCTGCGAAAACCCAGCGCAGCCAGGGCCTTACCGGCGCCTTGGGGCTGAACAGGGCCAGCGCGGTGAGGCAGGCGATGGCCGGGAACAGGGGCAGGACGTAGTGGGGCAGCTTGGTCTTCACCAGCTCGAACACGATCCAGCTGGGGATGATCCAGCAGAGCAGGAAGCGGATCACCGGCGCCCTGCGCTCGCGCCAGACGAACGGCAGGGCGAGGACGGCCAGGAGCGAGCCCGGCCAGAAGGTGATGGGAAAGCCGATCAGGTGATAGCCGAACGGGCCGCCGTGGGCCTGTTGCCCCGCCGCCACCTTGCCCATCAGGCTGTGGCCGATAGCGATGGCGTAGAACTCGCCATGACTGGCGAGCCCGATGGCCATGTACCATGGGAGGGCGATCGCTAAGGCCAGCGGCAGGCCCCATTGCACCTGCAGGCCCTTCAGCCAGCCTGCCCGGCGGTCGCAGGCGATCAGGGCCAGGATGGTCAGGCCGACCACCAAAAGGATGATCGGTCCCTTCAGCAAGACGCCCACCCCCAGGGCCGCCCAGAAGGCCGCCGAAACCTGCCAGGCCGGGCGAGGATAGAGATAGGCGCGCATCAGGGCGAACTGGGCGACCACCACCGAGCTGAGCAGGGCCGCGTCGGTCTTGGCGATCTTGGCCTCGAACCCCAGGGACAGGCAGGCCCCAAGCAGCACCGCCGCCGCCAGTCCCGCTCGCCGCCCGAACAGGCGCGAGGCCATAAACCCGGTCATCGCCACCGCGCCAACCGCGCCGAACAACGAGACCAGCCGAAAGGTCCAGATCGCCCGATGGCCCGGCGTGCTGAACAGGGCGGTGGGGATGGACTGCAGCCAATAGACCCCGGCCGGCTGCAGATAGCGCGGCTGGGCCTGATAGCGAATGTCGATGAAGTTATGGCTGTCCAGCATCTGGCTGGTGGCCACGGCATAGCGGGGCTCGTCCCGGTCCACCGGCGGCAGGCTGAAAAGGCCCGGCAGCAGCATGGCGAATGCCGCGCACATCAGCAGCAAGAGGTCCCGCACGCTGGCCCGATCGGGCGCGCGGTCCGGGGCGGCGCCCGCCATCCCCTCGCTCACAGGTGCGGCGCCTGAGTGCGGCGGACCAGCCAGGCCACCCCCGCCAGGTCGAAGATCCCCACCAGGGCCCGGCCCCAGTTGGTGTATTTCGAGGTACCCATGAGACGGGCGCGGTGACGCACCGGGTGGTTGATCAGGGGATGGCCGTAGCGCTGGAACAGGGCCGGCAGAAATCTGTGCATCCCTTCAAAGCAAGGCAGCAGCAGAAAATCGTCCCGCCGAAACACCTTCACCCCGCAGCCGGTGTCGGGGCAGTGGTCGCCAAGGAGGGATGAGCGAATGCCGTTGGCGATGCGGGTGGCGATCAGACGCGAGAGCGGATCGTCCCGCCGCACCCGCACTCCAGCCACCAGGGGCGGCGACCCCAGCGCGGCCCAGGCGGCGTTCAGCATGTCGGGAAGGTCAGCCGGATCGTTCTGGCCGTCGCCGTCCAGCGTCGCAACCCAGGGCGCGCGAGCGGCGAGCACGCCGGTGCGCACGGCCTGCGACTTGCCGCAGCGCCGATCGTGGCGCACTAGGCGGATGCGGTCGTCGGCCAGGGCCATGGCTTCCAGCAAGGCCGGCGTGCCGTCGGACGAGCCGTCATCGACGAAGACGATCTCGAATGGCGCGATGGAGGCGAGCGCGCCCAGCACCTCGTGGGCCACGGCGGCGACGTTCTCGGCCTCGTTGAAGACGGCGATGACGATAGAGGCGCGCGGGAGGGACGCCGGCTGCCTTGCATCGTTGGACGGGATCGACAAAGGCCTGTTTTCCTGCGGCGAAGGTCGACGGCGATTAGTCGGACGCCTCGTCGAAGAGGCAGACTGCCTACGAAGTGCCGCCGCCGCCGTCAAGCCGCGCCCCATTCGCCAGTTCAGCTGGCAAGTGGCGGTCTGTCTGAACCGGCGAAGATAAATTGCCTCCAGAGCACAGATTTGTCTTCTATTGACGGTGGCGATCGGTTGGCAGGACAAGGGGCGGATATGGTGAACAGACGTGCGTTGGCGCTGAGCGCGCTCCTCATATTGGCGGCGCCTGCCGCTCTGGCGCAGAGCCCAGCCCAAGCGCCGCCGCCCACCCGGCTGATCGGCTTTATGACCGACTTCGATGTGAAGGACGACGCCGTCGCCATCTGCAAGGCGGTGATGGAGGGGGTCGCCCCAGGCGTGCGGGTTATCGACATCACCCACGCGGTGGAGCCCTATAATGTGGCTGAGGCCGCGCGCTTCCTGGCGGGCTCGGCGCCCTATTTTCCAGCCGACGCGGTCTTTGTGGCGGTGGTCGACCCCGGCGTCGGCTCGGCGCGCAAGGCGATCATCGCCCATTCGGCGCGGGGGCAGTTCTTCGTCCTTCCGGACAATGGCCTCCTCACCTTGGTGCAGGACCAGGACGGGATCGTCGCCGCCCGCGAGATCGTCAACCCCGCCTGGATGATCGGGGCCAAGCGCTCCTCCACCTTCCACGGGCGGGACATCTTCTCCCCGGCGGCGGCGCACCTAGCGCGGGGCGACGACTGGACGACGGCGGGCCCGGCCCTGGACGTGGCCAAGCTGGTGCGCCTGGCGCTGAAAACCGCCACGGTCGGGGCTGAGGGCGCGAGGGCGCAGGCCATCGGCACCGACGGGCCCTACGGCAATCTGATCCTCAACCTCACCGGCGCGCAGTTCGCCACCCTCGGCTATGGGCTAGGGGACGCCGTGCCGGTGGTCATCGACGGCAAGCCCTATCCGGCGCCCTTCGTCAAAACCTTCAGCGACGTGCCGGTGGGACGGCCGCTCCTCTACATCGACTCGCGCGGCCGCATGGCCCTGGGCATCAACCAGGGGAACTTTGCGCAGACCTATAAGCTCGGCGAAGGCGCCGCCGTGGTCATTCCAAAAAAGGCGGCGCCCTGAACCTTAGCCGGCGCGCCTAGACCGGCGACGGGTTGCGTTCGGCGAAGGTGGCGGCCTGATGCCAGTAGGGGTAGGGGGCGGGTTTGGCGCTGGCCTCGTCGAGCCGCTTGACCTGTTCGGGCGTGAGATTCCAGCCGATGGCGCCGAGGTTCTGGCGCAGCTGTTCCTCGTTGCGTGCGCCGACGATCACCGAGGAGACGGTGGGCCGCTGGAGCAGCCAGTTCAGCGCGATCTGCGGCACCGTCCTGCCGGTCTCCTCGGCCACGGCGTCCAGCGCGTCGACCACCTTATAGACGTACTCATTCTCGAGCGGCGGGCCCATGTCGCCGGTCTTGTGCAGGCGGCTGGTGTTGGGCAGCGGCTGGCCGCGGCGGACCTTGCCGGTCAGGCGCCCCCAGCCCAGCGGGCTCCACACCACGGCGCCGAGGCCCTGGTCGAGACCGAGGGGCATCAGCTCCTGCTCATAATCGCGGCCGATCAGGGAGTAGTAGGTCTGGTTGGCCACATAGCGCGGATAGCCGTAGCGTTCGGCGGCGGCCTGGGACTTCATCAGGTGCCAGCCGGAGAAGTTGGAGACGCCCGTGTAGCGGATCTTGCCCTCGCGCACGAGCTGATCCAGCGTCGCCAGCGTCTCCTCCACCGGGGTCTCCGCGTCGAAACCGTGCAGCTGGAAGAGGTCGATGTAGTCGGTGCCGAGCCGCCTCAGCGCCTTCTCCACCGCGTCGATCAGGTGGTGGCGGGACGAGCCGACGGCGTTGGCGGCCTCGCCGACGCGGAAGGTCGCCTTGGTGGAGATGATCAGGCTGTCGCGCGGGCGTCCCTTGATCGCCTGACCCAGCACCTCTTCCGCGGCGCCGGCCGAATAGACGTCGGCGCTGTCGAACATGTTCACCCCGGCGTCCAGGCAGACATCCACAAGGCGCTTGGCCTCATCCACCTGGGTTTCGCCCCAGGCCTGGAACAGCTCGCCCTTACCGCCGAAGGTGGCGGTGCCGAAACTGAGGGCCGGGACCTTAAAGCCCGATGCGCCGAGGCGACGATGGTCCATGGGTAGTGTCCTTTTGCGCGCCGCCCGCTTCGGCGACCCAGAGCATCTAAGCCCGATCGGCGACGCGACAAGGCCCCAGGGCGCGCGAGGGCGTCGCTCCGCCTCGCCCACGGGCTGGATGTAATCGGCGAAAGCTATCGCCAAACGCCCGCCCCGCGCTAAAGAGCGATCCATGGCCTTCTATATCGAACACCGCATCGGCATCGGCGCGTCGCCCGAGGTCGTCTGGGCGATCCTCTCGGACATCGAAGGATGGCCGACCTGGGCGCCCCACTACCGCCGCGCCAGCGGAAACCTGCGCATCGGCGATCTGGTGGTGGTGGAGCAGGCGCTGCAGGGCGAGGAGCCGGAGACCCTGAACTATCGGGTGCTGGATTGGGCGCCCGACATCCAGATCCACCTGCAGACCCGGCTCTGCGGCGGCCTCTTCTCCACCACCCGCTATATGGAGATCGACAAGCTGTCGGAGGTCGGCTGCGTCTTCGGCAATGGGGAGATCTTTCGCGGCCTCCTGACGCGCTTCTTCCCCCGCCGCCTGAAGGGAGCGATCCGCCAGAGCTTTGTGGAGATGAGCGAGGCTTTGAAGGTGAAGGCCGAAGCCGTATGGGCGGAGCAGGAGCGCAGCCTTGGTTGAAGCGACCTGCCACTGCGGCGCCGTGTGCATCGCCATGGATGCGCCGGAGACGGTGACCGACTGCAACTGCTCCATCTGCCGCCGCTACGGGGTTCTGTGGGCCTACTACCCGCTCGCCCAGGTGCGCTTCGTCGAGTGCGGCCCCACCGACATCTACATGTGGGACGACCGCTCGCTGGAGTTCCATCGCTGCGCCGGCTGCGGCTGCGTCACCCACTGGTCGGCGGTCGATAAGGGGCGGGACAAGATGGCCGTGAACGCCCGCCTATTGAGCCCCGACGTCCTGGCGGCGGCGCGGGTGCGGCGGCTGGATGGGGCGCACACCGGGACCTATCTCGACTGAGATCCCATCTCAACCGAGATCCGCGGCCCTAGGCGGCCTGCGGCAGGGCGGCGAGGTCTGGCCGGGTGATGGTCACGCTCAAGCCTTGACCGCTGCTGACCGCATCCATCCGGGCGTCCAGATTCTTCACCAGGGCCTTGACGATGACGGTGCCGAGGCCGCGACTCGGGCCGCTCGCCGGCTTGTCGGCCTTGCCGACGCCGTTGTCCGCAATGCCCAGGCGCCAGCCTGCGCTATGGCTGGCGTAGGAGACGGTCACCAGCCCGCCGGCCGAACCTGGAGGAAAGGCGTATTTGATGGCGTTGATCACCAGCTCGGTGACGATCAGGCCGATGTTCACCGCCTCGGCCGAACCGATCTTGCCCTGGTCGGCCACGACCTCCAGCCGGATCGTCTCGCCGTCGCCGATCATCGAGGCGCCAAGGCTGGCGCAGAGCTTGGCGAGATAGGCTCCGACCTCGATCCGATCCACCTCGCTGGAGGCGTAGAGGTAGGACTGCACCGCCGCCACCGACATCACCCGCTGGTGGGCGTCCTGCAGATGGTGGCGGGTTTCCTCGGAGACCACGCCGCGAGCCTTCAGCATCAGGATGCTGGCGATGATCTGCAGGCTGTTGGCGACCCGGTGCTCCATTTCCTGCAAGAGCACGTTCTTTTGCGCCACCAGGGCGACGCTCTCCTCCAGCAGCACCTCCTTCTCGCGCTCCACCGCCCGCCGCTCGGTCACGTCGGTAAAGGCCAGAAGGATCATGGTTTCTGCGTCGGCGCGGCCGCCCTCCACCATGCGCGCGTTCAAGAGCATGATGCGCCGGCCGACCCCCGGAAAGTCGTGATCGACTTCGAAATCGTCCATGACCTTGTGTTGAGGGATGATGGTTTCGAGCAGCACCCGGAGGGCCGGAATATCCCACTGGCCGTCGCCCAGGTCATAGAGGCGGCGCCCGTGGGTGTGCTCGGGATCGACCTTGAAGATCTCGTAGAAGGAGCGGCTGGCGGCCAGGACGTTGAAGTGGCGATCGAGCACCATGAAGGGCTCGTGAATGGTGTTGACGATGGCATGGGCCAGGCTGTGGCCGTCCTCCAGTTCGCGCAAAGGGTTTTCCATGGAACGCGATCCGATCTTCGGCAATGCCCGCCCGCAGCGTTGGCGGCGTCCGCGGACGAAGAGCCCAAGCTAGAATTTACGTCATCCAGCCGACAAAGTCGCCTACCTTTGCTATTATGTGTCGACCGTCTGACATGGACTGTCCCTTCCCCTCGGCGGCTTCACCGCCTATCTGCCATGCCGTGATCGACGCCCTCTATTCCGACCGCATCCTCGCCCTCGCCGCCAACATGCCGCGCGCGGGACGCCTGCCTGCGCCCGACGCCTCGTCGCAAAAGACCTCCAAGCTCTGCGGCTCCACCGTGATCGTCGATGTGGCGATGCGGGACGGGCGGGTGGCTGACTTCGCCCAGGATGTGCGCGCCTGCGCGCTCGGCCAAGCCTCGGCGGCGGTCTTGGGCGACAAGGTGATCGGCGCCGACCTAGGCGAGCTCGAAGCGGCTCGAAACGCCCTTCGCGATATGCTAAAGGCTGATGGGCCGCCCCCGAGCGGCCGCTTTGCGGATCTTTACGTGTTGCAGCCGGTGAAAGACTATCCCGCCCGCCACGCCTCCACGCTCCTGGCGTTCGAGGCCGTGCTGGAGGCTGTGCGCAGCGCGGCAAAAACGGCCCATCCGCGAACTATCACCGCCGTCACGGGTTGATCGGCTCTTTTCGCGTGCGATAAGCGGCCCGTCAGGTTCGGCCCGGCGGTTGACGGCCACAGGAAGATGACCTTCTACGAACGCTGCGTCAGGGGCGCCGTCCGCGCCTACAAACTGACGCTCTCGCCCATGATCGGGCGCCAATGCCGCTTTCTGCCGACCTGTTCGGCCTATGCGGAAGAGGCGCTGATCCGGCACGGGCCTTGGCGGGGCGGATCGATGACCCTCCGCCGCCTGTGCCGCTGTCATCCCTTCGGCGGGTCGGGCTATGACCCCGTGCCGCCCGCCGAGACCGAGATTCGAAAGAGCTGACCATGCTTCAATTACAATTTCCCGACGGCGCCGTGCGCTACTATCCCGACGGCGCCACCGGCCGCGAGATCGCCGAGGCCCTCTCTAAATCCCTGGCCAAGAAGGCGGCGCTGATTCGCCTCGACGGCGTCCTGCTCGACATCGACCGCCCGCTGTATTCCGACAGCCGCATCGAGATCCTGACGCGGGAGGACCCCGCCGTGCTGGACACCATCCGCCACGACGCCAGCCACGTGATGGCCGAAGCCGTTCAAGAGCTGTTCCCCGGCACGCAAGTCACCATCGGCCCCTCGATCGAGGACGGCTTCTATTACGACTTCGCCCGCGACGAGCCCTTCTCCCTGGACGACCTGCCGAAGATCGAAGCCAAGATGCGCGAGATCGTCGATCGCGGCGAGAAGATCGAGCGGCTGGTCTGGCCGCGCGAAGAGGCCATCGCCCACTTCACGGCCATCGGCGAGACCTATAAGGCGCAGATCATTGAGGACCTGCCGGGGGGCGATGAGATCACCGTCTATCGCCAGGGCAAGTGGCAGGACCTGTGCCGCGGCCCCCACCTGCCCTCCACCAAATTCGTCGGTAAGGCGTTCAAGCTGACCAAGCTGGCGGGGGCCTACTGGCGCGGCGACAGCAACAATGCTCAGCTGCAACGCATCTATGGCACCGCCTGGGCGACGCAGGAGGACCTGGACGCCTATCTGCATCGCGTCGAGGAGGCCGAGAAGCGCGACCACCGCCGCATCGGCAAGCTGATGGACCTCTTCCACATCCAGGAAGAGGGCAAGGGCATGGTCTTCTGGCACAAGAACGGCTGGACCCTCTACCGGATGCTAGAGGCCTATATGCGCCGGCGGCTGGAGGCGGCCGACTATGGCGAGGTGAAGACGCCCCAGATTCTGGACCGCTCATTGTGGGAAAAGTCCGGCCACTGGGCCATGTTCGGCCACGCCATGTTCGTCTGCGAAACCGACGAGGGCGAGGCCCTAGCCGTCAAGCCGATGAACTGCCCCGGCCACGTGCAGATCTTCAACATGGGACAGAAGTCCTATCGGGACCTCCCCTTGCGCATGGCCGAGTTCGGCGCCTGCCACCGCTTTGAGCCGTCCGGGGGGCTGCACGGCATCATGCGCGTGCGCGGCTTCACCCAGGACGACGCCCACATCTTCTGCCGCGACGACCAGATCGAAAGCGAAACAACCCGGTTCGTGGAACTGTTGCATTCGGTCTATAAGGACCTCGGGGTGGAGCTTCACAGTGTGAAATTGGCCCTAAGGCCCGAGCTTCGCGCCGGCACGGACGCCGTGTGGGATGAAGCCGAGGCCAAGCTGGAGCGCGCCGCCATCGCCGCCGGCATGACCGTGGAGATGCTCCCGGGGGAGGGCGCATTCTACGGTCCCAAGCTAGAGTTCCACCTGAAGGACGCCATCGGCCGCACCTGGCAGTGCGGCACCTTGCAGCTGGACTTTGTCCTGCCCGAGCGGCTGGGCGCCGAGTACGTGGCCGAGGACGGCTCAAAGCAGCGGCCGGTCATGCTCCACCGCGCCATTTTGGGCACGTTCGAGCGGTTTTTGGGCATTCTGATCGAAAACTACGCCGGCAACTTCCCCTTGTGGCTTGCGCCAGTGCAGTGTGTGGTTACCACAATCACTTCGGATGCCGAGGCTTATGGCCATGAGGCGGTCGCCCGACTGCGGGCGGCGGGGCTCAGGGTCGAAGAGGATTTTCGCAATGAGAAGATCAATTACAAGATCCGCGAACATAGCCTTGCCAAGGTCCCGGTGATCGCTGTCGTCGGCCGCAGGGAGGCCGAAATGGGCCAGGTTGCGCTTCGACGCCTGGGAAGCGACCAGCAGAGCTTGCTCACCCTCGACGATGCTGCTCAATTGCTGTCAATTGAGGCGCTGGCGCCCGATTTGGCGAGGCTGATCCATTGACGGTCGTGTTAGGGAACGCATGAACGACAGCTCCGGCCTATTTCTGAAGGGCGCGCTGGCGGGCTCGCTGTGGACCGCCTCGCCCCTGGGTCCCGAAATCTCCGTGGTCATGGTGGTTTATCGCACCGGGCCGGTCTTGGCCGACAGCGTCGCCCGGGTGCTTAACGACCCGGACGTGGACGAGCTGATCCTGGTGGACAATGGCTCAACCGTCGAAGAAGCCGCAGTGCTCGACGCGGCGGCGGCGCGCGACAAGCGGGTCACCTTGATTCGCGGCCAGGACAATGTCGGCTTCGCCCGCGGCGCCAACATGGGGGCCAAGGCCGCCCACGGCGAAGTGCTGGTGGTGCTCAATCCCGACGCCTTCCTGCAGGAGGGCTGCGTCAGGGCGCTGCGGGCGGGGCTCAAGGATCAACAGGTTCCCTGTCTGATCGGCGCGCGTATTCTCAATCAGGACGGATCCGAGCAACGCGGCGCCCGGCGCGGCGAGGTGACGCCGATGACCAGCATTCTCAGCCTCACCCATCTGTCCAAGATGCTCGGCGGGCTGAAGAGCTTCGATATACACCACGAGAATGAACCCACCCCCATGCGCGGCATCCCGGTGCCGACTATATCGGGGGCCTGTTTCGCTATCCGCCGCTACGACTTCTTCTCTGTCGGCGGTTTCGACGCGGGCTATTTCCTGCACGTTGAGGACGTGGATCTCTGCTGGCGGGTGCGCAAGGCCGGCGGTCAGGTGTTGTTCGAGCCGCGGGCGCGGGTGGTCCATCTGGGCTCCACCAGCCTGCAGTCGCCCTTGAAGGTGGAGTTCTGGAAGGGCGTTGGCCTTGCCCGCTTTTTCCGCAAGCGCGCCGACACCGCCAAGCGGGCCGCCGCCGCCTTCCTGCTCACCCCCTTGATCATCGCCACCTCGGTGGTGCGGCCCATCCTGCGTGGGCAAGCCTTCAAGAGCCGGGGCGGTCTGCGGTTTTAAAGCTATTTACGGCGCCTTGCCCGGGCCGGCGTCGGCCGGCGTGGGGGTCAGGGATCGCCATATGGTGAGATCGACGGGCTTGCCCAGGGAATAGTCGAAGCCCTGGACCTCATCCACCGGCTGGGCGGCGACCTTTTCTGCAGCCAGGGCGGCGCGAAAGGCCTTGTCCTGGCGCTTCTCCACGATCGCCGGTTGCCCGTCCGACACTGAGTCGGCGCCGTCGACTGCATTGTCCAGCTCGCCCCCGGCGCCCAGGGCGAAGACCAGGCTGGGCTCCGCATAGCCTACCAGCACCACCGGCCCGGTGGTCACCCCGTTGCGGGGATCCAGATGATCCTTGGCCAGACGCTCCGCCACTCGCGCCGACGGCCAAAGCAGGGTTAGCCGGGGAGCCAGTCCGCCGGCGAGGGCCATGTGCGTGAGGATCCCCAGCCCCAGGCACGCTATGAGGCCCGCCGTGGGCCGGCGCTTCATCAGTCCGACCGCCCCGGCCGCGCCCGCCGCAAGGCTCAACAGTCCCGCCAGAACCGCCCAGGGCGCAGCGCCCTCGCCCCCGTATCGCCAGGCGGCGAAGCCCGCAGCGCCGGCGAATATCGCGCCCGCCAGCGCCGACAAGCCGGCGCCGATCCGGCGACTGGCGACGCCCCAGGGCCGTGTTTCCAGATCGACTAGGGCCGCCGCTCCCAGCCAGGCCAGGCCGCCCAAGAGGGGAAGGGTGTAATGAACCAGCTTGGTGGGCAGGAGTTCGAACCCGATCCACGCCGGAACCAGCCAGGCCAGGGCGAAGCGCACCCCGGGGGCGGCTCTGCTCCGCCATCCCGCGATCAGGGCGGCGGGCAAAAGCAGGGTGGATGGAAAGATCAACAGGGGCAGGATCGCGGCATAGAAGCCGGGCGGCCCTCCATGGGTTTCGTGCCCGCCGACGAGCTTGGGGGCGATGTCGCCGCTCAGCGCGCTCGACCAGAAGGTCCCGTCGGTGGCGACGCTGATGGCGAGGGCCCACGGGCCGACCACCCCCAAGACCAGCACCGCGCCCCAGCCCCATCCAAGGGCCTTCACCCAGGCGACGTCGCGGTCGGCGATGCAGAGGGCGAGGAGCGCCAGGCCCGCCACCATTGGCCCCACCGGACCCTTGTCGAGAATGGCCAGGGCCTGTCCCAGCCAGAACAGCGCCTTGACCCCGACGCCCGCCTCGCCGACCCCCCGCGCAGCGCCGTAGAGCCGCGCCAGCGCCGCCATGGACAGGGTGACGGCGGCGCAAAGCACCGCGTCGGTCTTGGCGATAAAGGCCTCGCTCGACAGGATGAAACTGGCGCCCAGGATCGCCCCGGCGAAAAAGCCTGCACGGGGTCCGAAGAAGCGCGCGGCGCCCCAGGCGCAGGCCGCGGCGGCGATCATCCCGCCCATCAAGGAGGGGAGGCGATAGGCCCAGATGTGGCGGCGCTCCACCGAAGAGACCAGGCGCACGCTCAGGGCCTGCAGCCAGTGGATGCCCACGGGCTTCTTGTTGCGGGGCTCGCCCAGATAACGAATGTTGACGAAGTCGCCCGTCTCCAACATCTGCGCGCTGGCCTCAGCGAATCGCCCCTCGTCCCGGTCGAGGGTCGGCAGGGCGAGAAGGCCCGGCAGGGCGCCGATCAAGACCAGGAGGGCGGCGAGGAGCGGGCCCTTGAAGCCGGACGTCCAGCCGTCGAAAGTCCGCCAAAAGCCTCCCAGTGGAGGGGATTGCGCGCCAAGCGCGTGCTCGCGAGCCATACTCATTTCCAGCGTCTTATCATGGGTTTGTCCGCGCGCCCTCCCGTCCGGCGCGGAACTTCGCTAGGAAGGGGCCCGCAACCCGTAAGGCCGCCTATGCTCGCCCCCAGCTATTCCATCGTCGTGCCCGTGTTCAACGAGGAAGGGGCCGCCGCCCCTCTGGCGCGCGAGATCGCCGCCGCCTTCGACGGCATGGACTACGAGATGGTCTTCGTGGACGACGCCAGCCTTGACCAGACCGTCTCCACCCTCTTGCAGGTCCGAGGCGAGCTGCCCCGGCTGCGGGTGGTGCGCCATAGCCAGAACGCCGGGCAGAGCCGGGCGATCCGCACCGGGGTGATGGCCGCCCGCGCGCCCATCGTGGTTACTCTGGACGGGGATGGGCAGAACGATCCGGCCGATGGGCCGAGGCTGGCGCGCCGGCTGATGGAAAGCCCGCCCCTTCTGGCCATGGTGGGCGGGCGGCGGACGAAGCGCCAGGATTCGGCGGGCAAGCGGCTGGCCTCCCGCATCGGCAACGGCGTGCGCAAGCGGCTTTTGAACGATCATGCGGACGACACCGGATGCGGTCTGAAAGCTATTCGTCGGGAGGTCTTTCTGCGCCTTCCCTATTTCGATCACATCCACCGCTATTTGCCGGCGATGATTCTGCGCGAGGGGTTCGAGATCGCCTTCGAGGATGTCAGTCACCGTCCCCGCATCACCGGCGCGTCCAAATACAACAACCTGGGGCGGGCCCTAGTCTCCTTTTCCGACGTGCTCGGCGTGCTGTGGCTGGACACGCGCTCGAAGTCCCCCGGCGTGCTGCGCGAAGAATGAGGCGGATCGTGGCGGGCAGGTGTTGCACAAAAGGCGCGTTCGCCTCATTCTGTTCGAAGACGGGGAACCCGAAGCCTCGCCATCTGTTGCCAAGGTTGGGTATCTAGAAGCTCAGGGGAAGCAACGCGCGTAGCGTCTTGCGGGTGGGGCGTCCTCTTAAAGATAGTAACTGAAATCAATGCGTTCGCGTAATTTTGGGAAAGTCCTGGCTGGACGCTCAGCCGGGAAGACTGTAATAGCTAAGCTTGATTGGTGTTCGAGGCTTGATCGACGATCGCCCGCTTGGGGTGGACCGTTGTTTGTTGTGCTTCAGTGCGTTTTCTGAAGTCGCGGGCGTCGAATATTGTCGTTTGTTCGGCAAAAACTGGCTTGTGTGGCCTGCGCGACACTGTCACAGGCCCCATCGATTGGTATATCGTTCACAGGCCGAAGATTCCGGCCGCTCCTAGGGCAGAGGGCTCTTAAATATGAAACTTACACTCATGGCGGGGGCGGCTGCCCTAGTCATCGCCGCAACCGCGACCGGCGCCCACGCCGGCTCACCGGAAGGATGGTATGGCGCCGTCGATCTCGGATATCACGAGCTCGCTCAAGACGGGATCAAGACCAGCGCTTCCAATCTCAAGCCGAACGGCGATCGTTACGATTGGAAGTTCGGATCGTCGGGCGACTGGGCCGGCTTCGCCCGTCTCGGCTATCGCTTCACCCCCAACGTGCGCGTCGAACTCGAAGGCGGCTACCGCAAGGGCGATCTGAATTCCGTGCGTGGTTTCGCCGGTGCGCAAGCTCCCATCGGTCTCTGCTCCACGGGCGTGATCCGCACCGCCGCTTCGCCAGCCTGCGGCAAGCCGAACGGCAAGATGGACGCCTATACGGTCATGGCCAATGGCATCTATGACTTCTTCCCCGACTTCAAGATCAACCCCTTCGTCGGCGTTGGCGTCGGCGTCCTGTACTATGATGAAAACCTTAGCGGCCAGTTCTCCAACGTGCCGGCCACCAGCGCCGTCGCCATCCAGAACCTGAGCTCGAGCGACACCAAGACCGTTTTCGCCTATCAGGCCCTGGTCGGCGTTTCTTGGGCGGTCACGGATAAGATCAACGTCGATCTGACCTACCGCGAACTCGACACCGCCAACGTGACCTTCAAGTCGACGGGTTCGGGCGCGATCCAGCCCGGCACCTTCAGCGGCAAGTACAACGACGGTTCGCTGACCTTGGGCGTTCGTTACGCCTTTGGCGGTCCGCCGCCTCCCCCGCCGCCGCCTCCCCCGCCGCCGCCGCCGCCCCCGCCGCCTCCGCCTCCTCCGGCGCCTCCGCCTCCTCCGCCGCCTCCGGCGCCTGAAGCGCATCCTTACGTGGTCTACTTCCCCTGGGATAAGTCGATCCTCGTCTCGGATTCCCAAGCGGTCGTGCAAACGGCGGCGACTGACGCGACGTCTCACGCCGCCACCCAGATCGCGGTTGTCGGCTACACGGACACCTCCGGTTCGGTGGCCTATAACGTCCGGCTTTCCGAACGTCGCGCCAAGGTCGTCGCTGACGCCCTGGTCGGCCTTGGCGTCTCCCAGTCCATCCTGTCGGTGGATTGGAAGGGCAAGTCGGAACTGGCTGTGCAAACGCCGGACGGCGTTCGCGAGCCTCTGAACCGTCGTGCGACGATCACGCTGAACTTCGCGGGTCAAGCCGGCACGGGCGCGCCCGTGGCCGCCACCCCGGTCCCGAACAACTAGTTCGAGACCTCTAAAACCCCTGCGTCTTCGGGCGCAGGATTTGGAGAGCCCGGCTTCGGCCGGGCTCTTTTTTTGTGCCGATAATTTTCTGCTTGTCTGGACGCGGAGGGATCTGGGCGGCGCGCCTCCCGCTGTCGACCCCTGCGGCGCGCCGATCCGAACCCTAGGCCAAGACCGGAGCCGCCAAGGTCGCGGCCCCCTGCGCCTAGGGGTCAGCGGAGGAGGGGACGGCCGGTGCGGGGGTCTCTGGGCCGGCGCAGGAAGGCGTCACCGACGAAGAGGGCGAGGCCGCGCTGATGTTTGGGGTCCAGAGACACGACAACGGCGTGCAGGCCAGGCTCGATGCTATGGAAGTCGGCCATGATCTCGGCTTGGTAGCCAGGGTTGAAGTTGGCGATCAGCACCCGCCCGCCTGAAGCTCTGTCGAGGGGAGCCATGGTCTCGGCCTGATTGTGGGGCTTGGCTTCGCGCACCCACATCTTCAGCGGGGCGGGCAGAGCGCCCGCGGGATGGTTTCGGGCGTCACGGGCATAATAGGAAAGGGCGTTGAAGAGAAATCGGTCATCCACCGCCACGGCGGTCAGGGAGCGGCCCTGGGCCGTCGCCGCCTGCTCGACCGCCGCCGCTGAGGCGGCCCAGCCGCGGGCGCGCTTGAAACTGTTGGCGAAGCCGGCCCGGTCGGCGAGCCCCGGCGCCGCGAACACGATGAGGAATATCGCGGCGATCGCCGTTTGGCTGACGATGATGGCGATCAGGGCGCCCCAGGCGCGCCAGCGCAGCAGCATGGCGGCGACGAGGATGGCGATCGGCCCATAGGCGGCGCCGGCCCAGTTGGCGTTGGCGCGAGAGATCGCTGCCTCGACCAGCACGATCAGCAGGGGCGGGGCGGCGAAGGCGAGGAGGAGGGTGTCCTTAGATAAGAGCCGCTTCTTGCGCCAAAGCACCCCCGCGCCGGCCAGGAAGACCCCAAAGGCGATCGGCCCGAACACGCCGAACTGACCGACGATGTAGCCGAGCCAGCCGCGCGGATCGAGCCAGCCGACCCGGCGACTGTCATCGTCGAGATTCGCGTTGCTGGCGGTGTGGGCCACGGTCTGGAAATGGTGGGCGGCGTTCCAGACGAGATTGGGCGCGGCGACGGCGAGAAAGCAGACCACCGTCAAGAGGGCGTCGCCCCGGCGCCAGCGGGCCCGCGCCGCACCGCTGAGCGCCGCGTGGACGATCGCCCCGCCGACGAAATAGAGGGCTGCGTACTTGGCCAGGAAGGCGGCCCCCAGGGCCAGGCCAAAACTCGCCGCCGCCCAGCGCGAAGCCTTATCATCCGTCGCCGTCCACCAGGCGGCGTAGGCCCAAAGGGCCAGCGACAGGCAGGCCATCAGGGGCGCGTCGGTGGCGATTACTGCGCAGGAGAGCTGCACACCCGGCGCCAGGCTGTAGATGACCGCCGCCGCCGCTCCCGTCGCCGCGCCATAGAGCCGCCGCCCCGCCAGGGCCAGGAACAGCGCCGCCAAGCCATGCATCAGGGGCGCTGACAACCGCACCCACGCCTCGCCCTGGCCGCCCAGCGCCGTGGTGGCGCGGATCAGCCAGGCGATCAGCGGCGGCTTGGAAAAATAGCCGAAGGCCAGACGCCGCGACCATACCCAGTACTGGGCCTCGTCCGGATAGAGCTCCAACGGGCTGACGAACAGGACGGCGACGCGCACGGCCGTCAATAACGCCAAGCCTATAGCGAGCAGCGCCATTGGTTGCGTGAGCTTGACCACGGAGGGGCTCATCGTGGCGCCTTTGTGGCGACGATTGTGGCGATGGGTTCCGCGCCATACCGAAAAAATATCAAATTATCCAAAGGGAAGAGTGGAAAATCCAGGCGCGAGTGTCCACCAATGTGGCAGCCGTCATGAAAGGGTTGCATTTCAGTCACGTGGACTTCCGAAACAATCGATACACGGCAAAGGATGTACGCAGGGCGCGCGCCGGGCAAAAAACCCAGCGCCGATGAAGGGGCTATAGATATGTCGATGAAGACGCTAGTGGCCAGCGCGGCGACGACCGTGCTGGCTTTTTGTGCCGCGACGTCGGTCGCACAAGCGCAAGACATCTTCGGTGGGATCAGCGGCGAGATCACCAATGACGCGGGCCATCCGCTGGCCGGGGTGCAGGTGAGGGTCACCAACGTCCCGACCCACGACACTATCACCACCACGACATCGGCCGGCGGCTTCTTCTCCGTGCGCAACCTGCCCGTCGGCGGCCCCTACGACGTGGTCGCGTCCGACGCCACCCATCCCGCCAAGACCGTCCGGGTCGACGCCATTACGCTCGGTGCGCCCTACGATCTGAACTTCTCGTTGGGCGGCGGCGTTCAGGAGTTGACGGTGAAGGCCTCGCGCATCCACGGCACCTCTGCGGTGCAGACGGGGCCGCGCTCGACCTTCACCGCCACCGACATTCAGACCCTGCCGTCGTTCTCGAGGGATCTGAAGGATCTGGCCCGGCTGAACCCCTTCGTCACCGTCGACCCCTCCAACTCCAACGCCATCCTGATCGCCGGCAACAACAATCATGTGAACACCATCTATGTGGACGGTGTGCGCCAGTCGGACGACTTTGGTTTGAACAACTCAGGCTATCCCACCCAGCGCTCGCCCATTTCGGTGGACGCGGTGGCCGCCTTCAACGTGGAAGTCGCGCCCTACGACGTGAGGTATGGCGACTTTCAAGGCGGCGTCTTGAACATCGTCACCAAGTCCGGCTCCAATGAGTTCCACGGCGGGGGCTTTTATGAATATGACTCGGCCGGCGCCACCGGCGACGTCCTCGGCAACCGCGCGGTCAACCAGCCCAAGTGCGACAGCGGCGCCCAGAGCGGCACGATATCGGTTCAGCCGCTGGGTTATACGAGCCCCACCACGCTCAACTGCGGCGATCGCGTCCTGCACCCCGCCTTCAAGGATAAGAATTACGGGGTGAACATCGGCGGCCCGATCGTCCCCGACAAGCTGTTCTTCTTCTTCGACTATGAGAAGTACGAAGGCATCACCACCGCGGGCTACAGCGCCTCAGACGGCGGCGGCACCAATCCTGTGAAGGGCGTCACCAATGCCGACATCGCCAACATCACCAGCATTCTGAAGAGCGTCTACGGCTACGACACCCTCGGCACTGGCGGCAACCTGCCGGTCACCGACGAGAAGTATTTCGCCAAGGTGAACTGGAACATCACCGACAAGCAGCGGCTTTTCGTCAGCTATCAGCGCACCGACGGTACGACGCTGAACGCGCCGAACGAGAACGTCAACACCATCCTCGGCCTTGGCTCCAACTACTACATCTACGAACAGAAGCTTGAGGCCTATACGGCGGATCTGCAGTCGCAGTGGTCCAGTAACTTCGCTACCGAGATCGAATACAGCCACAAGTCGGTCGAGAGTCCCTCGGTGCTGGTGGGCAAGCCGTTCGCTGAGTTCCAGATCACCTTGCCGTCGAGCACCACCGTCTACGTCGGTCCCGACATCTCGCGGCAGGCCAACAACCTCGGCAACACCGACCAGCAGGTCAAGCTGCACGCCAGCTACACCCTGGGCAACCACGTGATCTCCGCCGGCTATGAGTATGAGAATCTGAATGAGTTCGACCTGTTCGTGCAGGACGCCACAGGGCTCTTCATCTTCAACAAGAACTGCGGCGCAGGAGACGCGATCACCAACCTTATCAACCGTCAGGCCTGCTCGCTCACCTACCAGAACGCCTACGACAACAATCCCTCGACCGGAGGCACCTCTACCACCACCGAAACCCATACCCTGTTCCTGCAGGACGAATGGCGGGTCTTGCCGACCCTGACCCTGCAAGGGGGGCTGCGCTACGAGCGCTACCAGGCCGATTCGGCCCCGCTGCTCAACCCACGCTTCGTCACCCAATATGGCTTCCCCAATAACCTGACCATCGACGGGGAAGATATTCTGGAGCCCCGGGTCGGCTTCCGTTGGCGGCCGGATTCGACCTGGACCATCAATGGCGGCGCCGGTCTGTTTTCCGGCGGCAATCCGGGCGTCTACACCTACGACAGCTACACCAACCCCGGTAATCTACTCGGCCTGATTAGCGCCAGCTGCACCACCCCCAGCACGACCGCCTGTAATCCGGCCTTGTCCGGGGTTACCGGGAGCGCCATTCCCGCCAACCTGAAGAGCTCGGTCACCGCCGCCGCCAACACCGGCAATGGCATCGCCAATGCCCTGGCGCCCAATTTCAAGCCGCCCGCCGATTGGAAAGCCTCAATCGAGGTACAGAAGGTCATGGACTTTGGCCAGTTCGCCTGGCTGGGCGAGGCTGGCCGCCTGATCGGCGCTGACTGGCGCTTCCACGGGGACTATCTCTACCAGAAGACCCAGAACGCCGTTTTCTGGAAGGACCTGTGGGAAGGTCAAAACGTGCTGGGCGCCCCGGCGCCTGATGGCCGGCCTATGTTCAACCCCGCCCGCTATTGCGCCAATCCGGCGGCGGCCCTGCCGGGCGTCGCCTGCACCCCTTCCACCACGCGCAGCACCGGCTATGACATCGAACTGGCCGAGACCAGCAAGGGCTTCGCCAACATCTGGTCGGTGGGCTTTGGCAAGTCCTGGGCGTCAGGGTTCGATTTCGACCTCACCTACACCCACCAACAGGTCAAGGACATCAGCCCGGCCACCAGCTCCGTCGCCCTCAGCAACTACAGCCAGAATGCAGTGGTGGATCCGAACAATCCAGGTCTCTCCACTTCCAGCTACGAGATCAAATATCAAACCAAGCTGTCGCTGGGTTACGAGCACAAGTTCTTCGGCGACAACAAGACCGGCTTCCGCCTGTTCGCCTACGAGCGCTCGGGGCTGCCGTTCAGCTACACCTTCTATGAGGCCACCCCGGGCGCCGCTGGAGCCAATGGCGCTACCGCGCTCTCCAGTAGCGCGGCCTATGATCCGCTGTTCGGTCAGACGGGCTCGGCCGCCTATCGCAACGACCAGTTGCTCTACATCCCCCGTACCGACAGCACGGGCAATGTGACGGCGACCAGCGATCCCCGCGTCACCTATAATGCGGCGACCTTCGATCTGGCCGCCTTCAACAAGTTCCTGAAGCAGACCGGCCTGATTAAATACGCCGGCGGCATCTCTCCCCGGAACGGCTTCTTTTCCCGCGACGTGGCCGACATAGACGTGCGTTTCACCCAGGAATTCCCCGCCTTCTTCCCCAACGGGGCCAAGGGTGAGTTCTACTTCGACATCATCAACCTGGGCAATTTGCTCAATAAACAATGGGGCGTGATAGACCAGGTGAGCTTCCCGGGCTTCGCCAACGCCGTTCAGGCGCGCAACTGTCAGGCCCTGCCCGGTCGGGCTAACGCGGGTTGTACGGCGGGCGTCGGCAACTTCTATCAGTATGACGTCTTCCGCTCCGCCAGCATCTCGCCGGCGGTGCAGACGCCAACCACCCCGCCCACCTCGGCCTGGGTGATGAAGTTTGGGGTGCGCTACAAGTTCTAGGCTTGGCGTCAGGTCTTGGAACAGGGCGGCCCTCGGGCCGCCCTTTTTTATTGTGAACTTTCTCTGGCGATAGGCGGTCTTGACGGCCCGTCCCGCTCTCGCCACTTAACCTCGGCGCATCTGCGCCTCCTTTCACCGAAAGACCGGCATGAGCCTCTGTTTTCCCGCCGAATGGTCGCGCCACCGCACCATGTGGGTCGGCTTTCCCAGCCATGCGGAGCTTTGGCAGGACGACCTTGCCGATGCGCGCGAAGAGGTGGCGGCCCTGGCTCGGGCCCTGGCCGGCCCCGGCGGCGAGCGGGTGCGCCTCTTGGTGGCCAGCGACGAGGCGGCCGAGGCGGCGCGCACCTTGACCAATGGCGAGCCCGGCTTGGAGATTGTGCGCGGGGCCTTTGGCGACGTATGGCTGCGGGACACCGGGCCCCTGTTTCTCAAGAAGGGAGACGCCACCGTCGCCGCCGGTTTTCGCTTCAACGGCTGGGGCGGCAAATATGTGTTTCCCGACGACGACAGCGTGGCCGAGCAGCTGGCCGCCGCGGCCGGCGCGCCTCTGACTACTCATGATTTCGTGCTGGAAGGCGGTTCGGTGGATAGCGACGGGTTCGGAACCCTGCTCACCACCCGCCAGTGCGTCTTGAACCCCAACCGCAATCCCGACTGGAACGCGGCCAAGGCGGAGATGGCGTTGGGCCTCGCCCTCGGTCTGAAGACCGTCCTGTGGCTGGGCGACGGTTTACATAACGACCACACCGACGGCCATGTGGACAATCTAGCCCGCTTCGTGGCGCCCGGCGTGGTCGCCTGCCCCATCGCCTTCGGCCGGGACGATCCCAACGCCGACGTCTATGACGCCACCGCCCGCACGCTCTCGGGTTTGAAGGACGCGCGCGGGGTGTCGCTGCAGGTGATGCGGATTCCCTCGCCCGGCCGCATTCTGAACAGCGACGGCGATGTGGTCCCCGCCTCGCACATGAACTTCCTGATCGCCAATGAGGCGGTGATCGCGCCGATCTATGAGGGCCAGGCCTCGGGCTACGCTCTGGATGCCCTCCGCGAAGCCTTCCCCGAGCGGGAGGTGATCGGTCTGCCCTCCACCGCCCTCCTCACCGGCGGCGGCTCCTTCCATTGCATCAGCCAGCAGGAGCCGGAATGACCCGCACGCTGACCTTAGGGGTGATCCAGACCTCCTACGGGACGGACATGGCCGCCAACATCGCAACGACTATCGATCTCGTGCGCCGGGCGGCGGACAAGGGCGGCCAGGTGATCCTGCCGTCCGAACTGTTCCAGGGGCCGTACTTCTGCGTGACGCAAGACGAGCGCTGGTTCGCCGAGGCCTACCCCTGGCGCGAGCACCCTTGCGTGCTGGCCATGGCCCCACTGGCCGCCGAGTTGAAGGTGGTGATCCCTGTCTCCATCTTCGAGCGCGAAGGGCCGCACTACTATAACTCCCTGGTGATGATCGACGCAGACGGCTCGCCGCTGGGCGTCTATCGCAAGAGCCACATCCCCGACGGCCCCGGCTATCAGGAGAAGTACTACTTCCGCCCCGGCGACACCGGCTTCAAGGTCTGGGACACGGCTTTCGGTCGCATCGGCACCGGCATTTGCTGGGACCAGTGGTATCCGGAGGCCGCCCGCGCCATGGCGCTCCTGGGCGCCGAGGCCCTTCTCTATCCCACCGCCATCGGCTCAGAGCCCCACGACGCCAGCCTCGACACCCGCGATCCCTGGCGGCGGGTGATGCAGGGGCACGCAGTGGCCAACGTCATCCCCGTCGCCGCCTCAAACCGCGTCGGCATGGAGGAGGGCCCCAATGGCGGCCAGAGCTTCTATGGCTCCTCCTTCATCGCCGATCATCGCGGCGATCTGACCGCGGATATGGACCGGGTGGAGGAGGGGGTGCGGGTCTCCACCTTCGACCTGGATTTCCTGCAAACCCACCGCGCCGCCTGGGGCTTCTTCCGCGACCGCCGCACGGATCTTTATGAAGCGACCGGGCCGGGCAGGGTGTTCTAACGCCTTTATCCTTCCCCCTTCGGGGTTTCGAAACGGCCGGCGTAGCCGACAGATCGACAATTGCTTGTCGATCTGAGTGCAGATGGGTGGCCGCTTGGGCGGCCGGATGCGGGGATCGGCTGCAGCACGTCGGCGCGACTGACCCCCTCACCCTCCCAGCCCGCGGCTGGGCCCCTCCCTCTCCCCGGAGGGGAGAGGGTTTTATCGCCCCGCTACTTATCCTGCGTCGGATTCATCCAAGGAGTGTGAGCCGCCGCGTCCATCTCTATCTTGCACTGGCCGGCGTCGGGGGCTGCGTGGGTGGAGGCTTCGGCGAGGGCGAGCGCCTTCTTGGCCGCCTCTAAGTCGCTGCGGAATTGGGGGTTGGAGTGCAACACCGCCACCAGGGCCGCGCCGTTGGTGCGACCCGCCTCAATGTCGCTGACCGTATGCACCCCGCAGACCACCCGGCTTTCGCCGAACGCCCGCGCCCTGGCTAGGATATCCGTGGCGTGGTCGGGCGCCATCTCCGCCAGGATCAGGCCCATGGCCCAGCTATAGGTGGCGTGGCCCGAGGGATAGGAGGGGCTTTTGATCAGCCCAGCTCGATCGTTCTCGGTGCAGATCGGGCCGTTCGGCGCGATGAACGGGCGAGGATGCTTGTAGTGATCCTTGGCCAGATTGGTGATCGCCGAGGCGTCCCGCGCCACCCGCAGGAACAGGGCGTTGACCTCGGGCAGGTTGGCGGCTTCCAGCTTTAGTCCCAGGGGGCAGTCGAAAGCCTGCACGTAATCGGTGGCGTCCCGCGCAGCCATGGCCCAGCGGGGGGTGTCCTGCAGCGCCCTTGTGGCGGCGAAGGTCTCGTTGTCGAGCTTGTCTGCCGTCGAGCCCGGGACCGGTGGCGGCGGCAGGATGGCGATGGAGTCGGGTACGCCGTTTTCGCCCAGATAGCCGGGCAGGTGCGGCATACTCTGCAGGCTGTAGTGCGCCGTCGGCGCGGGGGGCGTTCTGGGAAGCTCCGTCTCGGGAGCCAGGGTCGCACGCCTGGCAAGACGGTGCGCCTTGGTCCTATGACCCCCACCCTTATGTGCGGCGTGCGCCGCCCGATGTGCGCCGGCCGCCTTGTGCGCTGTGGTCTTATGCCCCGTAGCCTTGTGCCCCGCCGTCTTATGCGCCGCGGCCTTGTGGTGGCCCGTCGTGGCTTGGGACAGGGCGGGCGAGGCGACGGCGAGGGCCGCTAAACTGAACACGAGGCAGGCGAAGCGCATGAAGGACCTCCGAGATGGAGGCCCTCTATAGCAACGCCGCCCGACAATCAGATGGCAAATCAGACGCAGATCTAGGCGAACAGCTTCTGCCAGCCGCGCTTCTCGCGGCTCTTCCAGGTTCCCCGGTGATAGGCGTCCGAGCCGATCAGGGGCACCACGGTGGTGGCTTCCGCAAACACCATCTGCTCATAGGTGGTGTTCACCTTGCCCCAGGAGGCGGCCTCTTTCAGGGTGGAAGAGGAGCAGGCGCCGTCGCGCACGTCGGCGACGGTGATCTGCACCGCATACTTGTGCATCTCCGCCTCGACGCCGAGGATTTCGGCGCAGACCACCGTATCCTGGGCGAAGTTCTTGGGCACGCCGCCGCCGACCATGAACAGGCCCGTGGTGCCGGCCGCGATCTTGATGTCGGTCAGTTCGCGGAAATCGGCCACCGCGTCGATGGAGACATAGGGCTTTTTGGCGGCAATCCGCTCCTTCTGGTGCTTCACCAGGCCAAAGCCGGCGGATGAGTCCACGAAGGCCGGGCAGAAGATCGGCGCGCCTTCCTCGTAAGCGGTCTGGATCAGGCTGCCGGGCTTCTTGGCGTTGCCGGCGGCCAGCCACTTGCCGATCTCGTAGATGAATTCGCGGGAGGAGTAGGGGCGGGGCTCCAGGGAATTGGTGATCTCCAGTATGGTGTGGTCGCAGTTCTGGAGCTCTTCCTCATCGATATAGGTGTCGTAGATGCGGTCGATGTAGTTCTCGCGCAGCACATTGTCGTCCACCGGACCCTCGGCCTGATAGTGGCGAAAGCCCAGGGCCTCGAAGAAGTCCATGTCGATGATCGAGGCGCCGGTGGCCACCACCACGTCGATCATCCCGTACTTCACCATGTCGCGATAGACGTGCATACAGCCGCCCGCCGAGGTGGAGCCGGCCAGGATCAGCCAGGGCGAGCAGGCCGGATCGGCGATGGCCATGTCCAGGATGTCGGCGGCTCTGGCGGTGTCGCGGCTGGTGAAGCTCATCTTGCGCATGGCGTCGATCACCGGGCGCGCGTCATAGGCGGTGATGTCGACATGCTCGACGAGCTTGTTCAGCAGGGCGGCCTTTGTATTGGGCCGTTCTTGGCTCGTGAGGGGAGCGTTCATCGCGAGATCCTTTCGTGTGAGCGCCCGTCATCCAAAACGGCTCAGCCGGGACGGAGCGACCGGGTGAACTCTATAGAGCGTCGTCGGGAACGCGAAGCGAGACCCGAGGACCGAGCCGCACTGGTTGCGAAGCTGGGTCCTCAGGTCAAGCCCGAGGATGACAATGTTTTGTGTCAGCAATAGGCGTCTGCGGCGACTACCGCCGCCGGCGCTTTTGTCCGGCCTTGCCCTTGGGACGGGAGAAGCGGACCACCTTGCGCTCTTCTTCTTCCGTGCGGGGAAGCGAGATCGAGCGCTTGGCGAGGCCGAACATGGAGGCCATGGGCGCATCCGCGGCGCCGACGGTTTCAGTGTCGCCATAGCCGTTGAAGCGGGTGTTCATGGCCGTGCCATAGGCGCCGAGCATCCCGATCTCCACGTAGTCGCCCTCGCGCACATCGTCCGGCAGCCAGAAGGGGCCTGGCATGTGGTCGATAGAGTCGCAGGTCGGGCCGTAGAAGCGGAAGGGCTTCAGCTCGGTGGAGGCCTCGCCGTCACGGATCATCTTCACCGGGAAGGGCCATTTGGCATGGGCGGCGTCGAACAGCGACCCGTAGGAGCCGTCGTTCAGATAGAGGGCGTCGCCCTTCTTCAGCTCGACCTTGCAGAGGATGGAGGTGGATTCCGCCACCAGCGCCCGGCCGGGCTCGCACCAGAGCTCGGTGGTTTCATGCACCTTCATCTCGTCAAAGCCCCGGTGGATGGACTCCATGTAGTCTTCCATCGCCGGGGGAACCATGCCGGGATAGACCGACGGGAAGCCGCCGCCCACATCCACCACGTCGGCGAACACGCCGGCGCGGACCAGGGCGCGGGAGGCTTGGGCCATCGCGGCTTGGTAGGCCGTGGGCCTCATGCACTGGCTGCCCACGTGGAAGCAGACGCCCATCAGCTCTTCGGTGGAACGACGAGCGGCCAACAGTAGGGCCGGCGCATCCTGGGTGGAGACCCCGAACTTGCCGCCCAGGGTATAGGCTGCGCCCTCGGTCTGCACCGCGAGACGAACCATCAGGTTGAGATCCTTGGCGCCGCCCGTGGCTTCAAGGATCTTCGTAAGCTCTTCGTGGGTGTCGAGCGAGAAGGTGCGCACGCCGTAGTCGAAATAGGCCTCGGTGATCGCCGCCCGGCTTTTTACCGGATGCATGAACGCCATAGACGCGCCCGGGGCTGTGCGGGCCACCAGCTGGACTTCGGGTATGGAGGCCACGTCGAACTTGCGAACGCCGTTCTCCCATAGGGTCTTGATGACCCAATCGGAAGGATTGGCTTTGACGGCGTAAAGTACGTCGCCCTTGAAGTTATCCTGGAACCAGCGTCCTGCTACGGCCGTGCAGTCCGGACGCACGAGTGCGACTGGACGTTCGGGAGACCGCTCGCGGACCAGGTCCAGGGAGTCATGGTACGTGTGCAATTCACGTAACCCCCTGTTGAAGTTAAACCCAATCCGGCGTTAGCAGCGCCTGCGAGAAGCTCTCGCCTACGAACTCGGGTCCGCCGGAGAGGTGCAAATAGGGAATGCGTCCCCCGATGTAAAGCGGTTTTGGCGGGCTTTGGCCGCCACTGACCAATTGGTCGCAAACCGACCCAGGAGCACGAGTTGATCCATATTAGATATTAATATTCCAATGAAATTCAGCCGATATGGCCTCTGATGCTAAGTAAACACATATGGTAAATTTGCATAAACGATGTATTGATTTGGGCGATGTATCAGTTTTACACGCCATTAACACTCGTATGGCATTCTCAAATGGTCTTGAGGGGTTCGGCGAGCAAATGGCTCGAACCCAACGCTCGCCAACAGGAGAATTGAGCATGTCGAAGTTTGTCTCGCGTTTCATGAATGATGAATCCGGCGCCACGGCCATCGAATATGGCCTGATCGCCGCCCTGATCGCGGTCGTGATCATCACCGCCGTGACCGCCCTGGGCACCACGCTCAGCGCCAAGTTCAACAGCATCTCCACGTCCATCCACTAAACTTGAGGCCTCAGCTTCAAGGTTAAGCGATGGGGCCGCGACGTCATGCGTCGCGGCCCTTTGCATTCTGGCGGCAAGGGAGCCAACCGATGCGGAGCTTCATAAAGCGATTTGCCCGCGATCGACGGGGCGCGACGGCGATCGAATACGCCTTGATCGTCAGCGTGTTGTCGATTGTCATCGCCGCGGCGCTGACGACGGTTGGCGTCAAGCTCTACACATTGATCGGAACCGCCGCGAACGCGATCCACTAGATCGGGCGTCGCAACGCTTCATTTAAAGCTCTGTGCCAAGCTGACGCCATCAGCGGTCTGGGACCGGGATCGTGCGGATGGGTTCATGACGGCGCTTCCTCTTACCCTGACGGCCTTTTTCCCGGCGCTGGTGATTTTCGCGGCCATCCGGGACGTCACCACCTTCACCATTCCCAACTGGATCTCCCTGACGGCGATCCTCGTCTTCTTTCCCGTGGCCTTTCTGACGCATCTGCCGCTTGTCGCGCTGGAGAGCGCGGCGCTGGTCGGCGTCATCGCCCTGGTGCTGGGCGTCGGTATGTTCGCCCTGGGCTGGATCGGAGGGGGCGACGCCAAGCTGTTCGCCGCCAGCGCGCTCTGGCTGGGATGGCCGGCGGTGCTTCCCTTCCTCTTGTGGACATCCTTAGCGGGCGGCGGCCTGGCGGTGATGCTCCTGTGGAGCCGCAAGCTGGCCATTCACTATCCCAACTTGGGGCCCGCCTGGTTCGAACGCCTGATGCTGCCTGGGGGGGACGTGCCTTACGGTCTGGCGATCGCGGTCGGCGCATTGATCGCTTTTCCGTCGAGCGGTCTCTTCCATACCCCTCTGTGACACCGTCGCGGCGCGCCTCTTTAACCAAAAGCGCCCGCGCTTAGGCCGACGTTAACCCGCGAGAGACAATGATTTAGGCCTGTAAGAGGCGCGGCGACCCGACCGGCCGCTGCGCTGTTGGAGGCATGATCAATGAGCCCGGTGCGAATGGGCGTTCTCGTCAGTGTGGCGTTCGTGGCGGCGGTCGGGCTTGCGCTCATCGCCCGCAGCGTCGCGATCGGTCATGCGCGCCCCGCGCCCGTGGCTGTGATGGCCGCCCCGCAAGCGCCCATGGTGCGCGTGCTGGTGGCCAAGCGCGATCTGTCGCCGGGCGATCGGCTGACCCCAGGGGATTTCAACTGGCAGGCCTGGCCGGCCGAAGGCCTGAATCCTGCCTTCATCACTGATGGCGCGGCGGCGGCCGGTCCGTCGGTAAAGGCGCCGGCGACCGTCAAGATAGAAACCGCCGCTTTAAATGCGGCCTCCGACAAGGCCCACGATCTGATGGCCTCCGGCGCCGGCGGCGCGGCCGGCAAGATGGTTGACGCCATCGTTCGCGATCCCATCCTGGCCGGCGAGCCGATCGTCGAAGGCAAGGTGGTTCACGCCGGCGCGGCCGGCATTCTGGCCGTCTCCCTCGATCCCGGAATGCGGGCCATGTCCGTTCCGGTCTCGGCTGAAAGCGCGGCCGGCGGTTTCATCCTGCCGGGCGACCACGTGGACGTGGTGCAGAGCCGACAGATGGACACGTCGGGCGGCGCCAAGAAGTTCGCCTCTGGCGCGGTGCTGCGCAACGTCAAGATCCTGGCCATCGATCAGAACACCACCCGCACCCAAAAGAGCGCGGCGGTGGTCGGCGCCACCGCGACCCTTGAGGTCTCCCCGGCCGAGGCGGAGCTCTTGGCCCTGTCCAAATCCCAGGGCGAACTCACCTTGATCCTTCGCTCCTATGCGGACACCGCCGGCAATTCGAGCGCGGGCGGCGGGCCGAGACTGGCCGAACAGGTGAACGTCGCCCCAGCGGTGGTCAAGGTGTTCCGAAACGGCGCACCCGCGGATGTGGCGGTGACCCGATGAGCGGGCATCGCCTGATCGCCCTCTTCGCCTGCGCTGTCCTGCTTCCCGGCGCGGCTCTGGCCCAGCCTGGCCTGATCGGCGCGCCTACCCATTCCTATGGCGGCCAGACCTATGGTGAGACGCCGGGCGCCGGCTATGGCCGCCCGAGCGGCGAGACCATGCGGGTCGACCTTTCCAGCGACAGAGGCGAGACGCGCACCCTGGCCCTGCCCAAGGGCAAGTCGGCGGTGATCGACCTGCCCACCGACGCGCGCGACGTGGTGGTCTCCGATCCCAAGGTGGCGGACGTGGTGCTCTCCACCCCCCGGCGCATCTATGTGCTGGGCGTGGGCGGCGGCCAGACCGACGCCGCCTTCTTCGACACCTCGGGGCGCCAATTGCTGCGCCTGAACATCCGGGTCGATCAGGACATCAGCGCCCTTGGCGATACGCTCAATCGCATCCTGCCGGGATCGACGATCCGGGCCGAGGCGGTCAATTCGAGCATTGTGCTGTCGGGCGAAGTCGCCAACCTGGCGACGGCGGACAAGGCCGTGCGCCTAGCCCAGGGCTTCACCGGCAAGCCCGAGCAGGTGGTCAACATGCTGAGCGTGGCGGAATCCGAGCAGGTGATGCTCAAGGTCCGCATCGTCGAGGTGAACCGCACCATCATCAAGCAGCTGGGCTTCAACCTCGGCGCCGTGATGGGCCAGCTTGGAAAGCCGCAATATAGCTTTGGAACGACGCCCACATTCGGCGTCAACGGCTCCTTGCTTGGCGGAATCACAGGCGGATATTCAGTAAATACGACATCCCAAGCCGTCGTGGCCGATGCTACCGGCACCGGCGGCTGCACTAGCGGGGCTAGCGGCAACACGATTATCGATGCCGGGTTGAAAGCGGCGTGCGTGGCGACCGGAAGGATCGGCAGCAACGGGATCAATCAAGCGACCAGCATGGTCGAGGCCTTCGAGCGCGTGGGTCTGGTTCGCACTATGGCCGAACCCAATCTCACCGCTGTCTCCGGCGAAAGCGCCAAGTTCCTGGTCGGCGGCGAATTTCCCGTGCCCGTGGGCGAGGACAGCACCGGCCGCATAACGGTGGAATTCAAGCAGTACGGGGTCGGTCTCGGCTTTACGCCCGTGGTGTTGTCTAAGGGCCGCATCTCGTTGAAGCTCTCCACCGAGGTGTCCGAGATCACCAATACGGGCTCTTTCTCGGTATCTACGGCGGCGACGTCCACCACAGCCGCTTCGTCCTTGGTGGTGCCTGGCCTCAATGTCCGTCGGGCCGAGACGGTTGTAGAGTTGCCATCGGGCCAATCGATGATGATCGCCGGCTTGTTGCAGTCGGTCAGCAAGCAGACCCTGGATTCCCTGCCCGGCCTGATGCAGGTGCCGGTGTTGGGCGCCCTCTTCCGCTCGCGCGACTTCCAGCAGGGCGAGACCGAGCTGGTGGTCATCGTCACCCCCTATCTGGTCAAGCCGGTGATGCCGGGTCAGCTGCAGACCCCCGCCGACGGCCTTGAGATCGCCAACGATCTGGAGACCAACCTGCTTGGAAAATTGAACAAGAGCGTCGGCAAGGCCGCGCCCGAGGGCAAGACCTATCAAGGGCCATTCGGCTATGTGGTGGAGTAAGCCGGTGATCAGCCAATCCTCTTCCCTGACCCTCCGTCGGCTGCTGTGCGGTCTGGCTCTGGCCGGCCTCGCGGCCTGCGCCTCGCCGCCATCCAAAACGCCGTCCGGCCACGCCATGCTGCCGACCGAACACTATGCCGTCAAGGTGGAGGAAGTTCCCGACCAACTCGCCCTCGCCGTCCATGCCGATGGCGTCTCCTCTCGCCAGCAGACGGCGCTGGCGGATTTCGTCGCCCGCTGGCGCGAGGCCGGGGCGGGCGAAGTGGCGGTGAAGACGCCGGCCGACACCGACGCCGCCGAGCAGGCCAAATCCATGACCTATGTCGTGCAATCCCAGCTGGAAGCCCTGGGCGTTCCGTCGGAGCGGATCCGACTGGCCTCCTATGTGGCGGGAGTTCCCAAGGGGCCTGTGCTGGCGAGTTTCAAGCGCCTCACCGCCCACGGCGACGATTGCAATGGCGACTGGGGCAATCTCACCTCCACCATGAGCAATGAGCCCTATAAGCATTTCGGCTGCGCCCTGACGGCCAATTTCGCCGCGCAACTGGCCGATCCCCGCGACCTCGTTGCGCCCGTGCCTCTGGCCGCCGGCGACACCACCCGCCGCGAGGTGGTGCTGGGAAAATACCGCGAGGGTAAGATCACCGCATCCGAGAAGGACGATCAAGCCTCCGGCGCCGCCTCCGTCGCGGTGAAGCAATGACCAGCCAGTCAGGCTTCCAGGACGACTTCGACGGTTTCGACGCCGACGACGATTTCACCGGTCCCTCGGTGTTCGACGCGCCGCCCAAGGCGACGCCGGCGGCGAGGCTCACGCCTGTCGATCTGCACGACGACGGCTTTGACGCGCCGGCGCTCCTACCGGCCCAACCGCCGGTTTCCAATCCTGTCGGCGCGCTCCTGGCCGGGGTGGAAAGCGCCCTCGGCGAGGCGTCGGTGCCGCGCATCACCATCCACATCTTTTGCCAGCGGCCGGAAACCGCCGCCGTGGCCGAGCAGGCGGCCGCCGACCGGCGTCTGTCGCGCGCCACTACCGAAGTGCATCCCGGCGGCCTGGTCGAAGCTTTGGCCCACTATCGCAACCAACCCACCCCGCCCTTGATCATCGTCGAGAGCGTCGAGCCGGCGCAACTCCTGCTATCGGGCCTGGATCGCCTGGCCGAGGTCTGCGATCCCGGCACCAAGGTGGTGGTGATCGGCTCGCACAACGACATCGGCCTCTACCGCGAGCTGATGCGTCGGGGGGTCAGCGAATATCTGGTGCCGCCGCTGCAGACCCTGCAGCTGATCCGCGCCGTCACCACCCTCTATACCGATCCCGCCATCCCCTTCGTCGGCCGCACCCTGGCCTTCGTGGGGGCAAAGGGGGGCTCCGGCTCCTCGACCCTCGCCCACAATATCGCCTATCAGCTTTCCGAAGCCATGCAGGCCAATACGGTCATCGCCGACTTCGACCTGGCCTTCGGCACGGCGGGGCTGGATTTCAACCAGGACCCGATCCAGGGCATGGCCGACGCCTTGAACAAACCCGATCGCCTGGATCCCACCCTCTTGGATCGGATGACCGCCCGCTGCACCGAGCGCCTCTCCCTGTTCGCCGCACCGGCGTCGCTCGACGATGACTACGTCATCTCCGACGAGGCGTTCGAGGAGGTGCAGAATAAGATCAGAAGCACCGCCCCCTATGTGGTGCTGGATCTCCCCCACCTGTGGTCGGCCTGGATGCGCCGAGCCATCCTGTCGTCCGACGACGTGGTGATCACCGCGACCCCCGATCTGGCGTCCCTGCGCAACGCCAAGAACCTCTTCGACCTGATCAAGAAGGCCCGACCCAATGACGCGCCGCCGCATCTGATTCTCAATCAGGTGGGCGCGCCGGGCAGGCCTGAAATTCCGGTCAAGGAATTCTCCCGGGCCTTGGGCATCGAGCCCGCCCTGGTGCTGCCGTTCGATCCTAAGCTGTTCGGCCAGGCCGCCAACAACGGCCAGATGGTGTTCGAGGTGAACCCTAAAGCCAAGGCGGCCGAAGGGCTCGCCCAGTTCACCCAGGTGCTGGCGCGCCGCGAAGCTATCGTCGTCAAGCCGCACTCTTTGATCGACCGCCTCTTGGGTCGGACCTGAGCCCGGCATGTTCGGTAAACGCAGCTTCGGCACGGCCGACCTGGACGCCCCCGCCCCGCCGCCCCCGGCGGCGGGCGCGGCGATCGCTACGCGCCCCCAGCGCCAGGATCCCAAGACCGCGCCCAAGGCCGAAACAGCTGAGGGATTCGCCGGTCTTTCCCACGACTCCGACGGCCGTAAACTGTCGCGCAAACCGGCCGACGTGGCCAAGCGCGCCGAGGACGTCGCCCCCAAGCGCGACGCCATCGCCGAGATCGTGCGCGAGCAGAGCGACTATTACCACGCCACCAAGACCACCATCTACACGGCCCTTCTGAACACCATCGACCTGTCGCAACTAGCCCAGCTGGACATCAAGCAGGCCGGCGAGGAGATCCGCGACATCGTCGCCGAACTGGTGGCGATCAAGAACGTCTCCATGTCCGCCACCGAGCAGGACCACCTGGTTCAGGACATTATCAACGACGTCTTGGGCTATGGGCCGCTGGAGCCCCTCCTGGCCCGCGACGACATCGCCGACATCATGGTCAACGGCGCCCACCGGGTGTTCATCGAAGTGGGCGGCAAGGTGCAGCTGACCAACGTCCGCTTCCGCGACAATCAGCAGCTGATGAACATCTGCCAGCGGATCGTCAGCCAGGTGGGACGGCGGGTGGATGAAAGCTCCCCCATCTGCGACGCCCGTCTGCCCGATGGCTCGCGGGTCAACGTCATCGCTCCGCCGCTCTCTTTGGATGGCCCGACCCTGACCATCCGGAAGTTCAAAAAAGACAAGCTGACCATGGGCAATCTGGTGCAATGGGGCTCCATCAGTCCCGAGGGCGCCAAGGTCTTGGGCATCATCGGCGCCTCGCGCTGCAACGTCTTGATCTCGGGCGGCACGGGCTCGGGCAAGACCACGCTCCTCAACTGCCTGACCGCCTACATCGACCCTGCCGAACGGGTGGTGACCTGCGAGGACGCCGCCGAACTGCAGCTGCAGCAGCCCCATGTGGTGCGCCTGGAAACCCGGCCGCCCAATTTGGAGGGCTCGGGCCAGATCACCATGCGGGACCTGGTCAAGAACTGCCTGCGGATGCGGCCCGAGCGGATCATCGTCGGCGAAGTGCGGGGCCCCGAGGCCTTCGACCTCCTGCAAGCCATGAACACCGGCCACGACGGCTCCATGGGCACGCTGCACGCCAACTCCCCCCGCGAAGCCGTGTCGCGGATGGAATCCATGATCACCATGGGCGGCTATGGCCTGCCGTCCAAGACCATCCGCGAGATGATCTCCGGCTCCATCGACGTAATCGTGCAGGCGGCGCGTCTGCGCGACGGCTCGCGCCGCATCACCCACATCACCGAGGTCTTGGGCCTGGAAGGCGATGTAGTCATCACCCAGGATCTATTCATCTATGACATCACCGGCGAGGACGCCCAGGGCGGGGTGGTCGGCCGCCATCGCTCCACCGGCATCGCCCGCCCCCGCTTTTGGGACCGCGCCCGCTATTACGGCCTGGAGCGCGAGTTGGCGGACGCTTTGGACGCGTCGGAGTAGGCGATGGACGCCCTCACCCTGATCCTGATCGCCTTTATGGGCTTTGTGGTGGTGGCGGGCCTCGGCTTCGTCTTCGCCGGCGGCGAAAACGGGGCGGCCCCAATCAAACGGCTGCAGTCGGTCACCGGCGCCGTCAAAAGCGACCAGCCGCGCACCCGCAACGCGGTCGAGGTCGCGGGCGTTCGCCGCAAGCAGATCGTGCAGACCCTGAGGGCGGCGGAAAAGCAGGAGCGCAAGGCCAAGCTCACCACCGAATCCCGCCTGCGTCAGGCCGGCTTGAAGGTTTCCGTCCGCACCTTTTGGATCGTTTGCGCGGTCTTGGGCGTCGTCGCCATGCTGCTCGCCGTGGTGTTCAGGGCGCCGTTGATCGCGGGCGTGGGCATAGGGTTCGCGGCGGGCTTCGGCCTGCCCCGCTGGGTGCTGGGTTTCCTGATCAAGCGCCGCACTAAGAAATTCACCGAGGAGTTCCCCAACGCCACCGATGTCATCGTGCGGGGGATCAAGTCCGGTCTTCCCGTCAACGATTGCCTGAAGATTATCGGGCGGGAAAGCTCAGAGCCCCTGGGCAGCGAGTTTCGTCAGTTGGTGGAATCGGCGGCCATGGGCCTGACCCTCGAACAGGCGCTGGAAAAGATGTACGAGCGGATGCCCACCTCAGAAGTGCGCTTCTTCGCCATCGTGCTGTCGATTCAAGCCAAGACCGGCGGCAATCTGGCCGAGGCCCTGGGCAACCTGTCGGCCGTCCTGCGGGCGCGAAAATTGATGGTGGAGAAGATCAAGGCCATGTCCGGCGAAGCGGTGGCCTCGGCCTTCATCATCGGCTCCCTGCCGCCGGGCGTTATGGGGCTGATCTTCGTCTCGAGCCCCAAATACATGATGCCGTTGTTCACCGATCCTCGCGGTCACCTGATGCTGATCGGTGCGGCGATGTGGATGGCAACCGGCGTCTTCGTGATGAAACGCATGATCAACTTCAAGTTCTGAGGCGATCATGGATATTATCGACACCCTCACCGATCCAGCCAATGTCGTCATGGGCGTCGTGGGCGTCTTGTCGTTCGCCACCATCTACACCCTCGCCGCGCCGATGTTCAGCGCCGACAAGCTCGGGGCTCGGATGAAGTCGGTGGCCAACCGTCGCGAGGAACTGCGCCGGCGCTCCCGCCAACAGATCGTCGGCGCCCCATCGACCCTGCGCCACACCGATGGGGGGATGATCAAGAAGATCGTCGACCGGCTGGATTTGAAACGACTGCTGGAAGATCCCAAGGTGGCCGACAAGCTGGCCCAGGCCGGCTATCGCGGCTCTCGCCCCATGACCATCTTCTATTTCTGTCGGCTGGTGATGCCCTTCGTCCTGGCCATCGTCACGGCGATCTACATCTACGGGATCAACGGCTTTAACATGCCGCCGATGATGAAGTTGACCACCGTCTTCGGCGGCTTGGCGGCGGGCTTCTACGGCCCCAACATCTTCCTGCAGAACCGGGCGTCTAAGCGCCGCGAATCCATCGTCGGCGCCTTTCCCGACGCCCTGGATCTGCTCCTGATCTGCGTCGAGGCCGGCATGTCCATCGAGGCGGCCATCCAGAAGGTGGCCGGGGAGATCGGCACGCGATCCATCGAACTGGCCGAAGAATTGACCCTGCTCACCGCCGAGCTGTCTTACCTGCCTGAGCGCCGACAGGCTTATGACGGCCTGTCGCGCCGCACCAATCATCCGGGGATCAAGGCGGTGGCCACGGCGATGATCCAGGCCGAACGCTATGGCACCCCGCTCGGCCAGGCCCTGCGCATCATGGCCAAGGAGAACCGCGACATGCGGATCGCCTCGGCGGAAAAGAAGGCGGCGCAACTGCCAGCCAAGCTGACCGTGCCGATGATCCTCTTCTTCCTGCCAGTGTTGTTCGTGGTGATCCTGGGGCCGGCGGGGATGAATATCTCCGACACTTTCAACCACAGGGGCGCGCAGAACCAGGACCACTCGGTCCGACACTAGGATCGAACTTCCGCCACATGCTTTAAGACAGCGCCGAGGGAATGTTTTCGCCCGTCAACCGGTGAGGCGCTATGTTTGGATTACCGAAGGGCCGCGGGATGGTGCGCGAGGCGGTCGGTCCGCCCCTGATCTTCTCAGAAGCCTTCGCGGTGATCTTCCTGGGCGTCATCGCCCTCAACATCGTCGGCGTGATACCCGTGCTCCTGGGCGCCCTGCAGGACGAGCATCGGCTGGGGGCCTCCGGCATCGGCGTCACCGCCATGCTGGAACTCCTTTCGATGGGGATCAGCACCGGCCTGTGCGGCGCCCTCCTGCCGGCCGCGCACATGCGCGCCATCGGCGTTGTCTCCTTGCTCGCTTTGGCCGCGGCGCACATGGCCACCATGGCGGCTTCCGGTGTCGGGGTGATGGAGGTGCGGACAGCCGCCGGCGCGCCCGAGGGGGTGCTCCTTTGGATCACCGTCGGCATGATCGCCCGCTCGCGCACGCCGGAGCGCTGGTCGGGGGTCTTCTTCACCGGCCAGGGCGTGGCGCAGCTGATCCTTGCCGGCGTATTCTGGCTATGGATGGGCCGCTTTGGCGCCAACGGCGGGTTTCTGATCCTCGGATTGACTACACTTGTGGCCGTGCCGATCGCCCTTTTGGCCCCCTCGCGCTACAAGGCGCTGGCCCAGTCCGAGGGTTTGCGCGGGGCGCCGCCCCTGCGTGGATGGATCGCCCTTTTGGCCACCGTGGTGCTGATCGCCGCCAACGGGGCGGTGTCGGTCTATCTGGAGCCGCTGGGCCGTCAAATCGGACTATCGGCGAGGATCGTGCGCCTCTCCTTGTTCGTCTCCCTGGTGGCCCAGGTGGCGGGCGGCGTTCTGGCCACCCTGATCGCCGGAAAAGTGAAATATATCCGGGTGTTCGCCACCTGTGTCATCGCCTATCTGATTGCCTGGACGGTGTATGGCTTTGGCAGCCACGCCTGGATGTTCGTCTCCGCCTCGGCGCTCGCCGGCCTCACCACCCTCTTGCTCGGCCCCTTCCTCACCCCGATGATCATCCAGGCCGACCCCACCCGGCGCGCCGCCATGCAAGGCGCTGGCGCGCAAATTCTCGGCGGCGCCACCGGCCCGCTGCTGGCTGCCTTCCTGGTCAGCGACAGCGACGCGCGGGGCGTTTTGGTCTTGGGCGTCGGCGCGCTTCTGCTAGGCTTTGGCATGGTCTTCGCCCTCTACCTCACCAATAAGAAATGATCCGCATCGCCGGCGTCCGCAAGACCTTCGACGGCGGCGCCGTGGCGGTGGACGACGTGACCCTGGCGATCGCCAAGGGAGAGTTTCGCGTTGTCGTCGGCGCCTCCGGCTCGGGCAAGACCACCCTTCTGAAAATCATCAACCGCTTGATCGAGCCTGACGCGGGGTCGGTGACGGTGGACGGGCGACCCGTCGCCGAAGGGCCCGCGCCGCAGCTCCGCCGCCGCATCGGCTACGCCTTTCAAGGGGTGGGGCTGTTTCCCCACCTGACGGTCGCGGAGAACATCGGCGTCACCCCCAAACTTCTGGGCTGGCAGCCGGCGGCGGTCGCGGCGCGGGTGGATGAGCTGTTGGACCTGGTCGCCCTGCCGCGCGCTTTTGCGACGCGCCGGCCGGACGCCCTGTCGGGTGGACAGCGCCAGAGGGTCGGCCTCGCCCGGGCGCTGGCCGCCAAGCCTGAGGTTGTGCTGCTGGACGAGCCGTTCGGGGCGCTGGACGCCGTCACCCGCGACACCTTGGGGCGGGACTATCGCCAGATCCATGAGACCCTGGGCCTCACCACCGTGATGATCACCCACGACATGATGGAGGCGTTGCTGTTGGCGGACCGGATCGCCGTAATGCGGGGCGGGCGGATCCTGGCCGACAGCGCGCCAGGAGATTTCCTCGCCGGCCACCCCGACCCCTATGTGCGCGAGCTGGTCGACACCCCGCGCCGTCAGGCGGAACGGGTGGCGGCCTTGGCGGCCCAAAGCAGAGGCATGGGCGCGGCATGAGCGAGCAGATCGCCGCCGCACTCCACCTCCTGCCCACCTACCTCGGTTGGCACGTGGTGCTCAGCGGCGCTGCCCTCGGGCTCGGTCTCTCGATCAGCGCGCCCTTGGCGGTGCTTTCGGCCCGCAGCGCCGCAGTGCGCTGGCCGGTGCTGGCGGCGGCGGGCCTGATCCAGACCGTTCCCTCCCTCGCCCTCCTGGCCCTCTTCTATCCCCTATTGTTGGCCCTCTCGGCCCTGACCAAGAGCGTGGTCGGGTATGGATTTCCGGCCCTCGGCTTTCTGCCCTCGCTCCTGGCGCTTAGCCTCTATTCCATGTTGCCCATGCTGAGAAACGGGGTGACGAGCCTCACCAGCGTCGATCCGGCGGTGGTGGAGGCGGCCAAGGGCGTCGGCATGACCGACCGCCAGCGCCTGTGGCAGGTGGAGGCGCCCCTGGCCGCGCCGGTGGCCATGGCCGGGGTCCGCACGGCGGCGGTCTGGGTGATCGGCACGGCGACCCTGGCCACCTCGGTCGGGCAGACTTCCCTCGGGGACTACATCTTCTCCGGTCTGCAGACGGAAAACTGGGTGCTGGTGCTGTTCGGCTGCGCCGCCTCCGCCGGGCTGGCCTTCGTGGTCGATCAGTTGCTTGGCTTGATCGAGACCGGCCTGGCCCGTCGCCGCAAGGCGCCCATGCTGATCGGTCTTGGCCTGTTGGCGGGGGGATTCGTGCTGGCCTGCGCGCCGATCCTGATCGCCGCGGCCAAGCCGCCTGGCTATGTGGTCGGGGCGAAGAACTTTTCCGAGCAATATATCCTCGCCGACCTGATGGGCGACCGGCTAGAGGCTGCTGGCGCGCGGGTGACCCACAAGAGCGATCTCGGCTCGGTCATCGCCTTTCGCGCCCTCGCCGCCAATGAGATCGACGCCTATGTGGACTATTCGGGCACCCTTTGGACCGCGGTGCTGGGCCGCAAGGACACCCCGCCCCGCGCCCAATTGCTGGCGCAGATGACCCGCGAGCTGAAGGCGAGATACGGGGTGGAGGTGTTGGGACCGCTCGGTTTCGAAAACGCCTACGCCCTGGCCATGCGCCGCAGCGAAGCGGAGAGGCTGGGGATCGTCTCCATCGCCGATCTTTCCGTCCACGCGCCGGAGCTGACCCTGGGGTCGGACCTGGAATTCCTTTCGCGTATCGAATGGCGCGGTCTGCAAGGGGCCTATGGGTTGCGGTTCCGGGCCGAGCGCCAGTTCCAGCCGACCTTCATGTATAAGGCGGTGACGGGCGGCGAGGCGGATGTGATCTCCGCCTTCTCGTCCGACGGGCGGATCGCGGCGGACGATCTGGTGGTGCTGACCGATCCCAAGGGGGCGATTCCGCCTTACGACGCGGTGGTGCTGATCGCGCCCAAGCGCGCCCAGGATCGGCGGTTCCGCGGGGCTCTGCAGCCATTGATCGGGCGTATTTCGGTGCAGGCGATGCGCCAGGCCAATCTGACGGTGGATCGCGACACGGAGAAGCGCTCTCCGGCCGAAGCGGCCCGCGCCCTAGCCCAGGCCATCGGCGCCCGCTAAATGTCGCAGGACGAGCCCAGGCTCGTCGCAGTCAATGCTGGATTAAGCTTGTTGGCCTAATTTGCGCCCATGGATTTCTCGGAACCTTCGCCCATGGGCATCGAGGTTGACGGCAAGGCTGGCGAAGGCGGGTCGATGGACCTTCGCCGGGCTAAGCGTCATCGCGCCCTTTTGGGGGGCAAGCTCGTCTATGGGGACGGGGCCTTCACCGTCGATTGCATCGTGCGCGACCTATCGCTGACCGGGGCCAGGGTGTCGGTGCCCGAGGGACTGGGCGTGCCCGATCTGGTCTACTTCCTGGAGCTGCGCTCGGCCACCGCCTATGAAGCCCGGGTGATCTGGAAGCGATATCCCCTCTTGGGGCTGGAATTCATCGAACGGTATGACATCGAGCATCCCACCAATCCGTCGATGGTCACCCTGAAGCGCCTTTGGACCGAAGGTCAGCAGCGCTGACCGAAGGCGCGGAATCGACCGCCGCGTCAATTTCTACCCCATGATTCGGCAAGGGCCGCCGGCCGAACTCTTGCCGAGCCGCGTGGATTAGGCGCATTTCTGGCGGATGATATCGATTTCAATCTCTGGCGCCCAGCCTCCTGGCGCCCAGTCGGCCCTCAATGCGGCGACCGCCGATCATGTCTGAAGCGCAGGTCATCGCCCTCAATCCCGGCCCCCTCAATCCTGGCAGGCGGGCGCAGACCAAGGCCGCCAACCGGCTGGCCATCCTGGAGGCCGCGCGCGGGGTGTTCAGCGAGATGGGCTATGAGGCCACACCCGTGCGCGACATCATCCGCCGCAGCGGCCTGTCGGTCGGCGCCTTCTATAACTACTACCGCTCCAAGGAAGAGGTCTATCAGGCCCTGGCCGACGACGGCGCCCATCGGTTTCGGCTGATCCTGCGCGCCGAATATGAGAAGGCGGGGGACTTCCACGGCTTCCTGCGCGCCGCCCTCTTCGCCTTCTTCAGCTTTCAGGTGAGCGAGCATGAAGCCTGGCAGACCCAGCGCCCCAGCGGCGAGCGCCTGCATCCGCAGATCCGCGTGGAGACTCCCGAACAGTTCGCGGTATTCGAGGAGGTGAAGGCGCTCCTGGTCGATCGCATCGCCCGGGGGCTCGCCCCCAAGGTGGACGCTGATTATCTCACCGCCGCCTGCATTGGCGTCGCCCGCGAATTGAGCGACCGGATGCTGGCCCGCCGGCCCATCGATGTGGAGGCGACGACGCAGTTCGCCTTGCTGATGATCAAAGGCGGTCTGGACGCCTTGCCCCGCCTGGGCGACTGAACCGCAGATCGCATCGAGCCCCCTCTCCACGCGGGAGAGAGGGCGAAAGGCTCTAAATCATAGAGGTGGAGCATTTTCGGGCGGCGAGCCCGCATCCGGTTCGCCTGAAAATGCCCTAGCGGCCCCAGGGACGATAGCCGTAGTGGCGATGATCCCAACCGCGGCGCCATTCGTGGCGGGGGGCGTAGTAGTGGGCCCGGTAGCCATAGGCCGGGGCGTAGCCTTGATCGTAGCCGCGCTCGTAACCGTGGCGGTAGTCCTGGGCCATGGCGGGGGCGGCGATGGCGGAGCCGGCGACGAGGGTGGCGGCGACCGCAAGCAGAGCATTACATATACGCATGATGGTCTCTCCTCTCGGCTCGGGCGGCGGCCAATATGGGCGGCTCCGAAGCGATGAGACGGTTATGACGCCGCCGCCCTGAACGGGGTCTGAGGCTGTTGTTATCTTCCGTTCATCCCGCCGGTCTCGACGGGGAGGGCCGTTTTCAGGCATAGAGGGCCATGAAGTTCCTCGACCAGTGCAAGATCTATATCCGCTCCGGCGACGGCGGCGGCGGGGCCGTGTCGTTTCGCCGGGAGAAGTTCATCGAATACGGCGGGCCGGATGGCGGCGACGGCGGGCGCGGCGGCGACGTGTGGATCGAGGCGGTGGAGGGGCTGAACACCCTGATCGACTACCGCTATCAGCAGCACTTCAAGGGCAAGACCGGCGGCCACGGCATGGGCCGCAACATGCACGGCGCCCGGGGCGACGAAGCGGTGTTGCGCGTACCCGTCGGCACCGAAGTTCTGGAAGAAGACCACGAGACCCTGATCTGCGACCTTAGCGAGCCTGGCGCTCGCTATCGCCTGGCCAAGGGCGGCAACGGCGGCTGGGGCAACGCCGCCTTCAAGGGTCCGGTAAACCAGGCGCCCCGCCACGCCAATCCTGGTCTGCCCGGCGACGAGCGCTGGGTCTGGCTGCGGCTGAAGCTGATCGCCGACGTGGGCTTGGTGGGCCTGCCCAACGCCGGAAAATCCACCTTCCTGGCCGCCAGCTCCGCCGCCAAGCCGAAGATCGCCGACTATCCCTTCACCACCCTCTCACCCAATCTCGGCGTGGTGGACCTTTCGCCCCAGGAGCGGTTCGTCATCGCCGATATTCCCGGCCTGATCGAAGGGGCGAGCGAAGGCGCCGGCCTGGGGGTTCGATTCCTCGGCCACGTGGAGCGCTGCGCCGTCCTGATCCATCTGGTGGACGGCACCCAGGCCAATGTGGCGGAGGCCTATCGCGAGGTGCGCCATGAGTTGGAAGCCTATGGCGAGGGGCTCGCCGAAAAGCTGGAGATCGTCGCCCTCAACAAGGCCGACGCCCTCTCCCGCGACGACCGGCTGGACCTGCTCACCGAGCTCGGCACCGCCGCCGGCAAGGCGCCGCTTATCGTTTCCGGGGTTTCGGGGGAGGGGGTGAAGGACCTGCTCCGCTCGGCCTACGCCCTGGTGCGCCACCAGCGGGGCGAGATCGTCGCCGGGCTAGAAGGCGCCCACGAAGGCCCGGCCGTGCCGCCGGAGGACTGGAGCCCGTCCACGTGAGCACGCTGTCGGCCGCCCGCCGGATCGTGATCAAGGTGGGCTCGGCGCTGTTGGTGGACCCCAAGGGCGGGACCGCCGATCGCGGATGGCTGGCCGCCCTGGCCAAAGACGCCGCGCGCCTGAGGGCTGAGGGCAAGGACGTCTTGATCGTCTCCTCCGGCTCCATCGCCCTGGGCCGCCGCCGCCTCGGCCTCACCGGCAAGAAATCCCTGGACTTGGAGGAAAAGCAGGCCTGCGCCGCCGCCGGCCAGTCCTTGCTGATGCGGGCGTGGGAGGAGGCGTTCGAGCCCCATGACACTCCCGTGGCTCAGGTGCTGCTCACCCGCGACGACACGGAAATCCGCCGCCGCTGGCTGAACGCCCGCGCCACGGTGGAGACCCTCTTGCGCCTGAACGCCGTGCCCGTGGTCAATGAGAACGACACGGTCGCCACCGAAGAAATCCGTTACGGCGACAACGACCGCCTGGCGGCGCGGGTGGCGCAGATGATCGGCGCGGACTTGCTCGTGCTTTTGTCCGATGTGGACGGCCTCTACACGTCTGATCCCCGCAGCCATCCGGACGCCCGCCATATCCCGGTGGTCGATGTGCTGACGCCGGAGATCGAGGCCATGGGCGGGGGCGCCAACGCCGCGGCCGGCATGGGCACGGGCGGCATGGCCACCAAGATCGCCGCCGCCCGCATCGCCCACGGCGCCGGCTGCGCCACCCTGATCACGCTGGCCGCCGGGGCGGCTCGCTCGTGGGACCGCTGGAAGCAGTGGAGCAGGGGGGCCGCGCCACCCTCTTCACCCCCCACGCCACCCCGGCCGCCGCCTATAAGCAGTGGATCGCCGGATCGCTCTCCCCCCAGGGCGCACTGATCGTGGACGCTGGCGCCGCCACGGCGCTGAAGGGCGGCAAGAGTCTGCTGCCTGCCGGGGTGCGGGCGGTGGAGGGCGAGTTCGACAAGGGCGACGCCGTCTTGATCAAGGATTTGAGCGGCCGCGCCGTCGCCAAGGGCCTGGCCGCCTATGGCGCCAAGGAGGCCCGGCTGATCCATGGCCAGAAATCTTCCGCCATCGAGGGGCTGATCGGCTATCGCGGCGCCTCGGTGCTGATCCACCGCGACAACCTCGTCTGGATCGGCGGCTACTGATTGGTGACTATCCGGCGCTGGTGCTTGAGGGCGCTGCAATCCCCGTTGTGACAGGTAGCAAATTCGCTGTTCGCGTCACGCCGAGCTCAGGGGGATGGCAGGGTGGCGGGGAGGATAAGCTTCACTCCGCCGGATGATCGCGGCCCACATGCGTTTTTACGTCACAGCCAATTGTCATCGCCTTGCTCTACGACCTCCCAGCCTGCTATTGATAATCGTTTTCGAAAATGGTTCCCGAGTGATCCTGTGCACCCATTGGCCGACCTCGACACCGATATCGCCAGTTTCGTGGCTCCCGCTAAGCGGGCGACGCTAGCCGATGGTCGGCGCGGCTTTTCTGGCGTGATCGTCGATGTTCAGGCCAGCGACGCCGACGGCGGCCTGCCTGCCGCTGAGCTGGAGCGCCGCCTGTTGGAAATGGGTTTCGTTGAGGGCGCCCGGGTCGCGATCCTGCACGAAGGCTTTATCGGCCGCGATCCCATCTGCGTGCGCCTGGACGATATGCGCGTCGCCCTTCGCCGCCGTGACGCCCGAAGCGTTCTGGTGCGTCCCGACGTCGCGCGATGAGCGTCCTCGACCTTAAGCCCGCGCAGGCCATCGCCGCTCTGGCCGCGCCCGTTCGCGTCGCCCTCGTCGGCAATCCCAACTCCGGCAAGACGGCGATGTTCAACGCCTTGACCGGATCGCGCCAGAAGGTGGCCAATTACGCTGGCGTGACCGTCGAGCGCAAGGAAGGGCGGCTGACCGCGCCCAGCGGCCGGGCGTTCAGCATCCTGGATCTCCCGGGCACCTATTCGCTGCGCGCCCGCAGCCCGGATGAAGCGATCACCCGCGACGCCGTCCTGGGCAGGCTTGTCGGGGAGGCATCCCCCGACGTGGTGGTCTGCGTCGCCGACGCCACCAATCTACGCCTCGTCCTACGGCTGGCGCTGGAGCTGAAGACCGTAGGCCGGCCCTGTGTCCTGGCGCTGAACATGATCGACATCGCCGAGCGCCAGGGCTTGGAGATCGACACCGAGCGCCTATCGCGCGAACTGGCCATGCCGGTGGTGGGCACCGTCGCCACGCGGCGGCGCAACATCGACGTCCTGATCGACCAGGTTGAGCGGCGGGCCGCCCTGACCGTCCACGCAGGGGCGAGCGCCTGGACCGAGCCGTCGGCCGCCGAGATCCGCGCCCTGCATCGCGAGGCCGAGCGCATCCTGGCGGCCTGCGTGCGCCCGGCCAAACGCCCGGACACCTGGACCGGCCGGCTCGACGACGTCCTGCTGCACCCGGTCGCCGGCATCCTGATCCTGCTCACCGTCCTGTTCCTGATGTTCCAGGCGGTGTTCACCGGCGCCCAGCCGATCATGGATCTGATCACCGCGGGTTTCGACGGCTTGAGCGGTTTGGTTGGCCAGGTCCTGCCGGACGGCGTGCTCAAGAGCCTGATCTGCGACGGCGTCATCGCCGGTGTCGGCAGCGTCTTGGTCTTCCTGCCGCAGATCATGATCCTGTTCTTGTTCATCATCATCCTGGAAGATGTCGGCTACATGGCCAGGGCCGCCTTCCTGCTCGACAAGATCATGGGCGGCGCCGGCCTGCATGGGCGCGCCTTCATCCCGCTCTTGTCCAGCTTCGCCTGCGCCATTCCCGGCATCATGGCCACGCGGGTGATCGACAACCGGCGCGACCGGCTGACCACCATCCTTGCGGCGCCTCTGATGACCTGTTCGGCCCGCATCCCGGTCTACACACTGATCATCTCCGCCTTCATTCCAAGGCGGCAGGTGCTGGGCGGCCTCAGCCTGCAGGGTCTGGTGTTCTTCGGCCTCTACGCTCTCGGCCTGGTCAGCGCCTTGGCGGTGGCCTGGGTGGTGCGCAAGGTGTTCTGGCGCGGACTGGTCGAGCCCTTCCTGATGGAGCTGCCAGCCTACAAGGCGCCAGATCCGCTCAATATCGCCCGCAATGTGCTGCAGCGTGGGCAGATCTTCCTGCAGCGCGCGGGCACTATCATTTTGTCGATGATGATCCTGATCTGGTTCCTCTCCACCGTGCCGGGCAAGCCGGCCGGCGCGCCGGGACCGGCCATCGACTACAGCTTCGCCGGCATGATCGGCCATGCGATTCAGCCGGTTCTCGCGCCGGTGGGCTTTTCCTGGCAGATGAGCGTGGCCCTGATCCCCGGCATGGCGGCGCGCGAGGTGGCGGTCGGGGCGCTCAGCACCGTCTATGCGGTCTCGGCCGGCGAGGGCCACCCTGCCGCTCTGGGGGGCGTTCTGGCCCATCACTGGTCGCTCGCCACGGCCCTGGCCTTTCTGGCCTGGTATGTCTTCGCGCCCCAGTGCGCCTCGACCCTCGGCGTGGTCAAGCGCGAGACCAATTCCTGGCGCTGGCCGATCATCATGTTCGTCTACCTGACCGTGCTCGCCTATGCGGCGGCCTTCGTCACCTTCAACGTGGCGCGCGCGCTCGGTGGAGGCTGAGATGGCCCAGGGCCTGATCGTCTACGCCATCGTCGCCGCGGCCGCCGGCTGGACCGTCTGGCGGCTGTTCCTCCGTGGTCGCTTCAAACAGAAAGCCAAGGCCAAGGCCGTCTGCGCGCCCGGCTGCGCCTGCAGCGACGGGTGATGTCAGGGCAAAAGTTCTGCTCGATCGAGGATGGCGATCTCCGCTGGAGCGCCCTGGATGGCCCCCGGAGAGCTGGCGCGACGCCAGCCTATTCGGCGGGATGGGCCGTGGCGGAGGGGGAGACCGTCCAGGCGACGCGGGACCGGTTCACCAGCCTCATCAAGGTAAGCATCAGGGCCACAACCCCGAGCCAGGCGATCAGCTGCAAACCGTTGGGTTGATCGGTGTAGCCGACCAGGGTCTTCAGCAGCCGGCCCGCCATGCCGCCCTCCGGCAGGATGGCGGAGGTGTCCCAGAGCGGGGTCTGCAGAACGCCGATCACGCCCCCCTGCTGCAGGAAGGCCGCCGCCTGGGAGGCCAGCCCCGCCGCCAGTAGGGTGATCAGGCCGGTGGTGGCCGCAAACAGCCTATGGGCTGGAATGGCCAAGAGGCCCAGATACATCAGGAGCGACAGGCCGGCCCCCAGAGCGACGCCCAGGGCGCCGCCGAGCAACAGGCTGGCCGCCGAAGCCCCGCCGCCCGCCGCGACCCCGTAGAGGAAGAGCACTACCTCCGAGCCCTCGCGCAGCACGGCCACGCCGACGACAATGGCCAGGGCGAGCAGCGACTTGCCGCCCCGGCGCACCTCCGCCCCCACGGCCTTCAACTCGCGCGACATCTCCTTGCCGTGGGTGGCCATCCAGACGTTGTGCCAGGTGAGCATACCGACAGCGAGGATCAGGATCGCCGCATTGAACAGCTCCTGGCCCGAGCCCTGAAACAACGACGCCAGTCCACCGGCGAAAGCCGCGACGATGCAGGCGCCCAGCAAGCCGCCGGCCGCCCCCGCCGTCACCCAAAGGCCCCGCCCAACGACGCCCTGGGTCGCCGCCAGGACGATGCCGACGATCAGACCGGCCTCAATCACTTCACGGAAAACGATGAGCAGGGTGGCGAGCATGACCGCCTCCTATTGCGCCACAACGACGCCTTGCGCCGTCGCCGAATGGTACTCCCCCATGAAGGGATAGCGGCCCGGACGCAGGGGATGGATCCGCACCGTCCCGCTCTGCTTGCCGGCGATGACCTTCTCGACCTTCAGCGCCGTGGAGTCGAACTCCTCGGCCAGGGGGTCGTCGTTGACCACGTTCAGGATCGCCGGTTGGTTGGCCGCAACCCTGATCTCGGCGGGAGAGAAGCGGTGATCCTTCAGGGTCACCGTGATCGGCGCTTGAGCCCGAGCGGGGCCGGCGATCGCCGCTCCAGCCAGGGCCGTCAGCGCAAGGACCGTCTTCAGGCTCACTTGCTCTTGCTCGGATATTGGAAGGTCCAGGCGGCCTTGATCGGCTTCCACCAGTCCGGCACGCCCGAGGCCTTGTCCACGTGGCGATAGAGCTTGGGCGGCGAGATGACGTAGGTGAGGCGGTAGGTTCCCGGCCCGTCCATCCTCACGCCATTGGCGTAATGCAGGCCGTCCTTGGCCACCATGGCGGCGAGCACGCCGCTCTTATGATAGAGGGGGGAGCCCTTCTTGGTTATCTGGTACTTGATGGTCAGGTAGGGAATCCAGGTGTCTTCGGCCAGGCTGTGGGCCTCGTCCTTGCCTGCGTGGACGTCGGCTTCCAGGTGGATGGCGTCCTTGCCCATTTCCATGCCCGGAACGTGGGCGCTCATCTGGATGCCTGTCAGGTAGTTGGGGACGATCTGCAGGCCCTCCTTCATCACCGGCTCGCCCACGTAGAATTCCTGCGCGGCAAGGGCGGGCGAGGCCGCCAGGCCCAGCGCGCTGAGCGCCAAAACAGACGGTGCCAGGACGAAACGCATGGAAATCTCCAATTTGGCTGTCGTTGTAAACGCGAACAACTCGCAATAGCAAGAATATTCACCCGCCGCGGCGATCCGGGCGCTTGCCCATAGATGGAACCCTGTTACTCGTGGACCGTTGCAAGAGTGACACAGGGTTTGAGTGAGTGTGCGCAATGAAGCATTCGGCCATCCTCTTCGGCGCGGTCGTCAGCTTGACGATCGTTAGCGCCGCCTCCGCGCGCATCCTGGCCGATAGGTCTGTGTTGGCGATGGACCGGGTGCTGTCTCCCGCCATTCAGCCCCTGACGGTCACATCTCCCGCCGCCGAGCCCGGCGAGCCGATCCCCGCCGTCTACACCTCGCTTGGAAAGAACGTTTCCCCGCCTGTGGCCTGGGACTTCGCGCCCCAGGGGACTAAGTCCTTTGTGGTGGTGATGGAGGATGCGGACGCCGCGACCCCTGTCCTGCATTGGCTGGCCTACAATATTCCCGCCACGGTCACCGGCCTAAACAAGAATGTGCGCAATCGCCCGCAAGCCAAGGCGCCCGCGGGGATGATGCAAGGGGTGAACTATGCCGGCGGCATCGGCTATGTTGGCCCCAAGGTGCGGGCGGGCGATCCGCCCCATCACTATCACATCCAGGTGTTCGCTCTGGACCGGATGCTCGGCATCGGTCCGGGGCTGAGTCTCGACAAGGTGATCGCCGCCATGAACCAGCGGGTTCTGGCGGAAGGAGAGGTAGTGGGCGTCTTCGCCCCTCCGCCCCAGCAAACCGCCTCCAACTAGCCGACAAGCGCCGATGCGGGGCAACTGAATCGCAGCGCCCCTTGTCTGAGGGCGTTCGTATTGCGATCTATCGCTCTCAGTTTGCGTGGTGATCCATGAACGCCCTTTCCCCCACTCCCTCGATCCTTGAAGGCTCCGGCTGCGATGTCGGCCGCGTCTCGAAGATGCTTGAGGAGGCCCTACAGGGCGCCGACGACGGGGAGCTCTTTTTGGAACGCTCCGAATCCGAGATGCTGGTCTTCGACGACGGGCGGCTGAAGGCGGCCAACTATGACGCCACCGAGGGCTTTGGCCTCAGGGTCGTCGCCGGGGAGACCGCCGGCTACGCCCACGCCAGCGAGATCTCCGAAGCGGCCATCGGTCGGGCTGCGGGCTCAGCGGTCCTAGCCAAGCGCGGCTATTCTGGGGTGGCGGCAGAGGGCCCCCGCGGCACCAATACCCGCCTTTATGGCGACGAAGATCCCCTCGCCTCGCCCGCGTTCGGCGGCAAGGTAGAGCTATTGCAGGAAATCGACGCCTTCGCCCGCGCCCGCGATCCCCGCGTGGTGCAGGTCTCCGCCTCCATCGCCGGCGAGCGGCGCGTGGTGGAGATCCTGCGCGCCGACGGGCGGTTGCTTCGCGACGTGCGCCCCCTGGTGCGGGTGAACGTTTCCATCACCGTGGAGAAGGACGGCCGGCGCGAGACCGGCTCGTCCGGCGCTGGCGGCCGCGCCAGCTTCGAGGCCTGGATCCGGCCCAGCCACTGGCAGGACCAGATCGACGAGGCCTTGCGCCAGGCGTTAGTGAATCTGGACGCCATCGCCTGCCCCGCCGGCGAGATGGATGTCGTGCTCGGTCCCGGCTGGAACGGCGTCTTGCTGCATGAAGCCATCGGCCATGGGCTGGAAGGCGACTTCAATCGCAAAGGCACCTCCGCCTTTTCAGGCCGCATCGGCGAGCGGGTGGCGGCCAAGGGGGTGACGGTGATCGACGACGGCTCCCTGCCCGGCCGCCGGGGCTCTCTGACCATCGACGACGAGGGCACCCCCACCGAACGCACCGTCTTGATCGAGGACGGAATTCTCAAGGGCTACATGCACGACCGCATGTCCGCCCGGCTCATGGGCATGGAGGCCACCGGCAATGGCCGGCGCCAGTCCTACGCCCACATGCCCCTGCCGCGCATGACCAACACCGCCATGCTGGGCGGGAACGTGCCGCGCGAGGAGATGATCGCCTCCACCCAGCGCGGCCTCTACTGCGCCAACTTCGGCGGCGGTCAGGTGGACATCACCAACGGCAAGTTCGTCTTCCAGTGCACCGAGGCCTATCTGATCGAGGACGGCAAGGTGACCGCCCCGGTGAAGGGCGCCACCCTGATCGGCGACGGCCCCTCGGCCCTGACTCGCGTGACCATGATCGGCGACGATTTCGACTTCGATCCCGGCATCGGCGTCTGCGGCAAGTCCGGCCAGGGCGTGCCGGTGGGCGTCGGCCAGCCGTCGATGAAGATCGGCGGCCTGACGATGGGGGGCACCAGCCTTTAAGGATGGGAGGCGCCGGCCTTTGACAACAGGCGCCCGGGAAGTGGGCTTTCTTCCTTACAACCTAAAGCCTTAATTGGGCTTTTTGTTACCGCGATTTAACCCACATTGCGGCCTTGTAATTGGCGCCAGGCGGGGCGTTCGAGCACACCCTGCGCCTTGGACGGCGTTTGGGGGTTTGGCATGTTCGGAACGGTGATGGCCTTGGCCCTGGCGGCGCAATCGGCGGTGGACGAGCCCCAGGGGCCGCCCTCCACCACGCCCTTGACCGCCCAGAGCGGCGCCACGCGCGCCCGCCGCGCGCCCGTGGCCCGCGGAGACAAGCCCGGCGCGGTGCAGAGCCTACAGCCGGAAGCGCCTAGCGGGCAGTCGTCCAGCGGGGTCACCTCCTATCCCGCGTCCTTCTTTGCGCCGTTTCAGCCCAACACCGTCAACGACATGCTGGACCATCTGCCGGGCTTTGTGTTCGACGATGGGGATAGCGTGCGCGGCTTCGCCGGGGCGGCGGGCAATGTGCTGATCGACAGCGACCGTCCCACCAGCAAGAACGACGACCTCTATAACGTGCTGCGCCGCATCCCCGCCTCGCAGGTCGAGCGCATCGACATCATTCGCGGCGGCGCGCCCGGTATCGACATGCAGGGCAAGACGGTGATGGCCAACGTCATTCGCAAGACCGGGGCGGCCGATAGCCTGATGGTCGCCTTAGCCGAAAACTGGGTGGTGCGCGATGGTCGCCAGCAGCCGACGCTGCGCGTGGAGGCGAGCCACAGCGACAACGGCAAGACCCTGGAGGGCGGGCTGGTGGTCGGCGACTTCTTCGATGACGGCGCCGGCGACGGGCCGGAGGTGCGCCAGAACTCCACCGGCGTGATCGAACGGCTGAAGGACAACACCGAGGCCGGCGGCATCCAGGTCGTCGCCACGGGCGCCTATACGACGCCCCTCTTTGGAGGGAAGTTCAAGGTGAACGGCCAGATTTTCGGCCAGAGCTACATCTATGACGAAACCGACCAGGACCGCATCGTCGCCGCTCAATCGAGCCTGGAGCACGATCATCAGAACAAGGAACAAGGGGAGCTCGGCCTCACCTATACCAAAAAGTTCGGCGAAAAGCTCTCGGTGGAGAGTCTCTATATTCAACAGCTGCAGGGGGAGGACTACCTCAGCCTCTACTATGCGCCGGGCGACGCCGAACGTTTCCGCGAGCAGCACACCAATGGCGAAAGCATCCTGCGCTCGACCGTCACCTATACGGCATCCAACAGCCTGACCTTCGAGGCGGGGGCGGAGGGCGCCTATAACTGGCTGCACAGCCATACCGGCTATGTGGTGAACGGGGCGCAGATCGCTCTACCGGCCGCCGACGTGCAGGTGACTGAGCTGCGCGGCGAAGGGTTTGGCAAGGCCACCTGGGTCGCCTCGCCGCAATGGACCTTTGAGGCCGGTCTGCGGCTGGAAGGCTCGCACATCGCCTCGGATGGGGACGTGGTCCTGGCCAAGACCCTCTTCTATCCCAAGCCCCGAGTGGCGGCGACGTGGTCGCCGACCAAGGTCGACCAGTTTCGTCTTAGACTGGAGCAGGAGGTCGGCCAGCTGGATTTCAACGACTTCGTCGCCTCAAGCTCCTTGACCACCGGTCAGATCCACGCCGGCAATCCTAACCTCGATCCCCAGCAGGCCGGCGTGATCGAGGCGGCCTATGAGCGGCGCTTCTGGACCGCCGGCGATGTCAGCTTCACCTATCGCCATTCAGAGTTGACCGATGTGGTGGACCGCGCCCCGGTGTTCAGCCCCTCGGGCGATTACGACGCACCGGCCAATATCGGCAAGGGCAAGAAGGACGAGTTGATCGTCGCCTTCACCACCCCGCTTGACCCGTTCGGCATCCCGGGCGGGCAGTTGAAGGCCAATTACACCTGGCGCACCTCCAGCGTCACCGATCCCACCACCGGGGTCGATCGCCCCATCTCCGGCCTGCGCCCGCGCTTGGGCGAGATCGACTTCACTCAGAACCTGCCCAAATGGAACCTGAACTGGGGCCTGACCTATTACGCCGGCTGGCGTGAGGCCTATTACCGATTCTCCCAGATCGAGGTGGATTCCTGGCGGCCGAACGGGACCGCCTTCGTCGAATACTTTCCGATCAAGAACCTAGCCGTCCGCTTTGAACTTGACGACATCAGCGCCGACTATCGCCGTAACCTGATCGTCTACCCCGACGCCCGCAATCTAACGGCTATGACCTATAGCGCCCGCCGCGACCTCTACTTCGGGCCCGCGCCCTATCTGCGGGTGAGGAAGGTGTTCTGAGCGGCAGGCCCGCCTACGGCTCGCCATGATCCACAGCCAGGACTGGGTGGTGGATCTCGTCCACCCCGTGGGACCAGCCCTTCAGCACCTGATTGAGCGCTAGGAACAGGACCCCCACGCCCACCGCCACCCATCCGACCACGCCAAACCAGTAGAGGGCGGTGTGCAAGGCGCCGGCGGGATTGAGCACCTGGCCGCCGACGGTTTCCGCCCCGGTCATGCCGGCGATCTTGGCGCCAATGAAATTGGCCCAGGAGGTGCCCAGATACCAGGTCGCCATCAGGGTGGAGACCAGCACCGGCGGCGACAGCTTGGTCACCGCCGACAGGCCCACTGGGCTCATGCACAGCTCGCCGGTGGTGTGCAGCAGATAGGCCATGCCCAGGAACACCAAGGGCACGCGGAACTGGCCGTCAGCGAACTTGCCGCTCCACATCAGGAGCAAGAATCCCGCCCCCACCTGGATCAAGGCCAGGCCGAACTTCAGCACCGGATTGGGATCGCGCTTGCGCTTGGCCAGCCATGTCCACACAGCGGCGAACACGGGAGCGAAGATCAGGATGAAGCCGGGGTTGAACGACTGGGTCTGGGCCGCGGTCATCACAAAGGCGCCGGCATTTAGCACCGTGTTGCGCTCGGCGAACAGGTTCAGCGAGGTGCCGGCCTGCTCGAACAGGGTCCAGAACACCACTGAGCCGGCGATCAGGATCAAGGCGAGGCCTAGCCGCTGCCGCTCGACGCTAGTGCACTTGGTCGCCATGAACCAGGCGAGATAGGCGAGGATGGCGATGGACCCGGCCATCAGCAGCCAGCCGACCATGGTGTTGTTGCGCACCAGGAGCCACACTACCGCGACGGCGACGATGGCGGCGAGATAGACCGCCCATTCCACATTGATCGGCCCCAGGACCTTGCGCTTGACGGCCACTGGGTCTGGCGGTTCGCCGTGTCCCTCCAGCCATTTTCGGCCGAGCATGAAGACGATCCAGCCCGCCGCCATGCCGACGCCGGCGAGGCCAAACCCTGCCCACCAGCCCACCGTCTCGCCCAAGAGGCCACAGAGGATGCCGGCCCAGAAGGCCCCGAGATTGATGCCGTAATAGTAGAGAGTGAAGCCGGGATCGCGCCGAGGGTCTCCCATAGGATAGAGCTGGCCGACGATGGAGGCAATGTTGGCCTTCAGATAGCCCACCCCGATGACGATGAAGGCCAGGGCCAAGTAGAAGATGTTGAGGAACAGGGGATCGCGCTTTTCCACCGACAGAACGTAGCTGCCCGCTGGCAGGACGCTGGGCAGGGGCGCTGCGGCCGGCAGACCCTTGATGGCGAAGCCGCCGCCGGGGGCCGCGCCGAAGGCGTAGGCGTGGGCCCCGACCTTCAACGTCTCTTGCCGCCCCGCCCCGCGCCCTTCGCTGAGGAAGGTGTATTTGGCGCCCTGATACGTCAGCACCTGCTGCGCCGGCGCCGCTTCGATGGCCAGGCCCAGGTGGCCGATGACCAGCAAGAGGGCTCCCACCTGGATGGCTTTGCGCGTGCCGATCCAGCGGTCCGCCAACATGCCGCCGATCAGGGGCGTCAGATAGACCAGGCCCACATAGGCCCCATATTGGTCCGCCGCGGCCCGGTCGGTGAGCAGGAACTGTTGGGTCAGATAGAAGATCAGAATCCCGCGCATCCCGTAGTAGGAAAATCGCTCCCACATCTCGGCGAAGAATAGGACGAACAGGCCCCTGGGGTGATTGCGCAGCTGCAGCAGCACAGGGATCGCCGTCAGGACCGTGATCACGATCCCGGCGATAACAACAATGTTCATCAGAAATTCGACCTGAGCTGCGAGGCGGGGTGAAACTTCCCCGACTTCTTACTATCTGGGGATAGAAACCACGCCCAACCGCGTTTCACAAGTCAGGGGCGTTCGCCGCCCCGGCCAGGAGCCCGCCCCATGAAACTTCCCGGACCGGATCATCCCATCGCCATCGCCCCCGCGAGCCGCCGAGTGCGGGCCAAGGTGGGCGGCCATGTGATCGCCGACACCGCCGAGGCTTTGATGCTGACCGAGGCCAGCTATGCTCCCGTCGCCTACCTGCCGCGGGAGGACGTGGAGATGGGCTTCCTCTCGAAGACCGACCACCACAGCTATTGCCCCTACAAGGGCGAGGCCTCCTACTTCAGCCTGCACATCGACGGCGAGATGCGGGAGAACGCGGTGTGGAGTTATGAGGACCCCTATCCCGCCCTGCAGGCGATCAAGGGTCGACTGGCCTTCTACCCCAACCAGGTGGAGGTCTACACGGTCGATACCGACGTCTGAGGCGACCGTCGGCGGCGACGGCCGCAACCGCCACGATGCGATGACGCCTTGAGCGCCCCGGGTGGATTAAAGAGCGACCACCGTTTGCTCGATGGCGCCGAAGATGGTGTGGCGCTTGTGGTCGCGCATCTCGATCCGCACCTGATCGCCCGCTTTCAGGAAGGGGGTCTGGGGCGCGCCCATGAGGATCGTCTCGACGGTCCGCACCTCGGCGATGCAGGCATAGCCGAGGCCGCCCTTGGCTATGGGCAGGCCGGGGCCGCCGTCCGGCCCCTTGTTGGAGACCGTGCCCGACCCGACGATGGTTCCGGCGCAAAGGCTGCGGGTCTTGGCCGCATGGGCGATCAGGACGCCGAAGTCGAAGGTCATGTCGACGCCGGCGTCCGCCCGGCCTAAATCTTCGCCATTCAGCGTTGTCTCCACCGCGCCGTGCAGCTTACCCCCGTCCCAGCGGTCGCCCAGGGCGTCGGGGGTCACCGCCACCGGTGAGAAGGCGCACGCCGGTTTGGACTGGAAGAAGCCGAAGTTCTTGGCCAACTCGCCAGGGATCAGGTGGCGAAGGCTGACGTCATTGACCAGCATCACCAGACGGATGAACCCCCTCGCCTCCTCGGCGCTAACGCCCTGGGGCGTGTCGCCGACGATCACCGCCACCTCGGCCTCCAGGTCGCAGCCCCAGGCCTCATCGCCCAGCGGGATGGGATCGCGGGGGCCGAGAAACCCGTCCGAGCCGCCCTGGTACATCAAAGGATCGGTCCAGAAGCTCTCGGGCATCTCAGCCCCCCGAGCTTTTCGCACCAGCTCCACATGGTTCACATAGGCCGAGCCGTCGGCCCACTGGTAGGCGCGCGGCAGGGGCGAGGCGGCTTCGTGCTCATGAAACCGCTGCTCGGGCAGGCCGCCGGTCTCAAGACTCAGGGCCAGGGCGCGCAGGAGGGGTTCACAACGCTCCCAGTCGTCTAGCGCCGCTTGCAGGGTGGGCGCGATGGCGTCCGCCGGGGTGAACCAGGCGAGGTCGTTTGAGACCACCGCCAGAGCGCCGTCGCGCCCGGACTTCAAGGAGGCGAGTTTCATGGGGCCATTGGTGGCACAGGGCGCCCCACGGGAAAAGCCTTATCCGTGAGACTTGGCGCTGGCCGCCAGGGGCGGGGCCGCCGTGGAACGTCGCGGCGGCGGCGCGGCGCGGGCGGACGCCGGGGAGGAGGTCTTGATGATCAGGAGGTCCTGAATGCGGGCCAGATCCCGCTCCACCACGTCCTTGCGCCAATAGTCGGACAAGGCCTCCAAGGCCTCGCGCACGGCGACGATCTGCTCGCGCCCACTCATCGGCTCGCTGTGTTTCTCACCATGGTGCGGCGGCGCTTCCTTGGAGACGATCTGGGCCGGCGAGATGAACACCTTCCGGTCAGCCCCAGCGGAGACGATGACGGCCGACTCCGTCTTGGACTCAGGGGCGTGGACATGAGCGGCGTGAGGTCGCTCTCCCTCGCCGGCCAGGGCCTTTTTCAAGCCACCCAACGGCTTGGAGACCGATCCGCCGAAGGTCAGCAGGGGGCCAAGATTCATCTCCAGGGCTTCGGCCACCCTTTGGGCGCCGTCGATCGTGCCCGCGCCCGTTTTCATCAGCGCCTGATCCAGCACCCGCCGGATGGTGCGATAGATGTGTTCGGGCGCCCGCAGCCGAGCCGCCGCTTCGTCCCGCGCTCGCTGGCGATAGGCCAGAAGGCCGATCACCGCCGCCACCAGGAGGATGAACCATAGCGCCGCGCCGCTATAGAGCAGCGGCTCGGGAAAGATCGGCCCGGTCCATTCGACCGGCGGAGGGGCGTCGGGGTAGTCGAGACTCATGGGGTCGCCCCAGGCTTCGCGGAATGAGCATGGCGGCGCCGAGGCGAGACCGCAAGCCGCAATTAACCCTTTCGACGGGCAGGCGACGCTAGGTGCTCAGGCCGGCTTCTTAATGGTGCGCGAACGTCGGGCGCCCTGGTCGTAGAGCACCGCGTTGGTGAATACGATCACCTCCACCAAGACGTCGCCGCCCGGCTCTGAGGCCCATACATAGTTACGCTCGACTTCAACGGGAGCGCCGGTGGGCGCGAACCCTTCATAGGTGTCGCCCCAGGGCGTGATCTTGGAGAGCTCGCGCCAACTCATCGAGCAGGCGCGGATCAGCTCGTCATCGGCCATCATCTCCAGGGCCAGGGGGGCGGGCATCTCACTGGCATCCTTGAAGGCGGGTGGGAGAGACCAGCGATCATTGGGCTGGCCGGTCAAATGATCGTGCGGATTTAAACCGCGCACGGCCGATTGCCAACCACGGGCGGGATACCCCGCCATAGCCAGCGGCATAGGAGCCCGCATCGCCGCGTCTGACGCTCGGCGCGGGGCGTGTTCTCCTTTGCGGCAAAGCCTGCTAGCCAGGACGCGCCATCCGCCTGAAGGGGCCCGCCTTGCTTCGATCGCTCTACGACCGGCTGATGCGCCTCGCCGGCACCCGCTACGCCGTCCTGTGGCTCGCTTTGGAGGCCTTCTGCGAGGGGGTCTTCTTTCCCATTCCGCCGGACCTGATGCTGATGCCGATGGTGCTGGCCCATCCCAAGCGGTCCTGGATCTACGCCGCCGTCTGCCTGGTCGCCTCCATATGCGGCGGTTCGGTCGGCTATGCGGTAGGCTATTTCGTCGAGCCGGTGGGGCGGGCGATCCTGGCCCTCACCGGCAACGCCAATGGCCTGGATAGTTTTCGCCACCTCTACGCCCAGTTTGGGCTTTTGCTGATCGCCTTGCCGATTCCCTATAAGTTGATCGCCATCGCCTCCGGTTTCGCCCACTTCAGCTTTCCGACCTTCCTGATCGCCTCGACCTGCATTCGCGGCGCGCGCTTCTTTCTGGTGGCGGGCCTCTTGCGGGTCTATGGCGCCCCCATCCGCGCCTTTGTCGAAAAGCGCCTGGTGCTGGTGATCTCCGCTGTGGCGGTGGTGTTGGTCGCCCTGGTGCTGGTTCTGAAGTTTCACCACTAACCCCGAGGCCCACTTATGCGGATCGTCCGTTTCGCCTCCCATTGGCCCGCCGTCGCCGCCCTGGCCGCCGCCGCCATGCTGGCGACCGCCCACGGGTTCGAGACCTTTGGCCACTTTCCGCCGTGCGAACTCTGTCTGAGGCAGCGGGACATCTACTGGCTGATCCTGTTCAGCGGCGCGGCCCTGTCGCTGGCCTCGCGCCTGCGACCGACGGTGTTGCGGGTCGCTTGCGCCATTTTGGC